>JAHEEM010000214.1:1088-5647 GCA_024640695.1 Rhodospirillaceae bacterium
CCGCAACTACAGCCGTTGCTTGCCGCTGACAGAGCGAGGCGGGAACGAAATGCCGGCCGTGCTCGTTGATCAAGACAATGGTCGTCGCTCCGATTTCGACCACCCGCCCTTCCAGCTCGCCGAATCTCGCCCGATCGCCAGGCTCGAACAAGCCGTGAGCTTGCTGCGCGGCAATCAGGTTGCCGACGAAGTCCTTGGCGCCGAGGCCGAACGCAACCGCCAGACTGAGCAAAGCACCGCCTAGCAAGATCGCTACCAAAATGATCAGTAGCGTAACGTCGATACCGATCTGGTCGAGCCCAATGACCGCCGCAGTGACTAGCACGGCTGCCTGGGCAGCAACTCCAGCGAGCTCGTTTTCGCGACTTCCAACGGAGTCGAGCGCGGTCGAGACGAGATCCCGAACCAGAGCGCTGACCAGATAGCCTGCCAAGGCAATCAGAATACCGGCTATCAGCGTGGGCAAGTAGCTGATGAGCTGGTTCAACCAGATGGAAAACGCGCCGAGCCCCGCAACGTTTGCAGCTGCCGTCGCGGACAGCAGTATCACCGCCCAGAAAATGACATTTGCGACTAGAGTGACTACGTGCCGCGATATCCGTCCTCGGCTTGAGCTCATCGGTCGACCCAGACGTTCGACCAATCGACCGAGCGCGCCCCCGGAGCGAATGAAAATCGTTCGCGCGATGCGAGCTACGATCCACCCCACCAGCATCACAGCGAGGGCAGCGGCGAGAATCGGTATGTACTCGGCGATCCTCAGAAATGAATCCGAGAGCGACTGCTCGAAAGCCCCCCACCAGCGAGTCATGTTATCCATCAAGTCGTTCCCGTTGCCTTGAACGTTAGCTGACTAACCCTGCCCGCGTGTCTTCGTTCTGAATGGTTTGGCGTTCTTTTCCAGAAACTCGATGGTCTTCCCAGCGATATCGAGGCCCGTGGCAGACTCGATCCCCTCGAGACCCGGCGACGAATTGACTTCCATCACTACCGGCCCATGGTTCGATCGCAGCAGATCGACGCCGCAGACGTTGAGCCCAAGAGTACGCGCCGCCCGAACCGCCGTAGAACGTTCCTCGGGCGTAATCTTAATCTGCGCCGCCGTTCCGCCTCGATGCAGATTGGATCTGAAATCGCCCTCCGCGCCTTGCCGCTTCATGGAAGCGATAACTTTCTCACCGATGACGAGACAACGGATATCGGAGCCGCCCGCCTCCTTAATGAATTCTTGAACGAGGATATTTACATTGACCCCGCGAAACGCTTCAATGACAGACTTGGCAGAGTTGTGCGTCTCACCCAGAACCACGCCGATACCTTGGGTTCCCTCCAGTAACTTGATAATCACTGGTGCGCCGCCGGCGATCTCTATGACGTCATCGGAGAGTCGCGAGGAGTGCGCGTAGGCAGTGACGGGTAAACCAACTCCAGCCCGAGCCAATAACTGCAGGCTCCTGAGCTTGTCGCGCGACCGGCCGATTGCGACGGACTCGTTGAGCGGCCAAACGCCCATCATCTCGAACTGACGAAGCACGGCAAGGCCATACGCGGTCACCGATGCGCCGATACGCGGAATGACCGCGTCGTAGCCGGTCAATCTCTCGCCCTTGTACCGAACGTCAGGCTGGTGCGAGGTAATATTCATATAGACCTTCAACGTATCAATGACGTCGATTTGATGTCCTCGCGATTCCGCAGCCTCGACCAGTCGCTTATGCGAATAGAGATTCGGGTTGCGTGCCATCATCACAAGCTTCATAGGTGGATCCTTTGTCTACTATCTCTGACCGATCGAAGTTCTCGCAAATGCGCTAGAGAGTCCTAGCCACGAGACGCTTGTCGTTTCTTCCTTCGTGTAAGATAAGATCTGCTGGGATCGACGAGTGCTCTACCCCGAATCGCCGTTCTGCCGAGCAACATCCGAAAGCGCATGTCGTCGCGAGAAGTCAGGGTGATCTCGATGTCCCATTGCGCGCCACCGATTTTAATCGGCGTCTTAATTACATGCCGTACTTCCTGGTGCCCACCAGAATCCGTGACGACCCGTCTGTCGATCACGGCTGCTTCACAGAGTGTCTCGGTCTCGCGATCGCGTTGCTTCGGGTGGAGCCGAAAGCGCACCCAAGGCGCACCATGTTTCTCAAAATCGACAACCTCGAACGCGTGCAACGCCGACGTCCGGGCGCCCGTATCAACTTTGGCCTTGATTCTAGAGATCGAGAGTCCCGGGAGTGCGACCCATTCACGCCATCCCAAAATTAGATTCACGCCATCGCCCTGGCTCATCAGGCGGCCACGCGATCGGCCAACTCTATTAAGTCGCTCAGCGGCACCGGGTTCTGCCGCCTAGCATCCAAGTCAGCTCCTCGATTGCGCCCTGCACGATTCATTAGTTTCTCTTGAAGTTACCCCTAACCGCCCGCCCAATGGACCTGGAAGGGACGACACCAAGCACTGTTTGCGGGAACTGAGCGGCGACTCACGTCGCACAGATCGATACACCAGGCCGGTATTGGTTGTTAGGACACGATCAACTATCACAGCACCCAACTGCTGTTGTTGGCAAGGGCCATCCGGGTGCGATCAATAACACCCCCTTGCCCATCTTACTGACGATACGCGCAGCTCTCTTAAAGGGCAAATAACCGCGATTGTTTGCGGGCGTCCGTCTGGACCATCGCGCTGGTCGCCTGCACGCCCTGATAGTCTCGCGCGAATGTTCTCGCGAGTGATGAACCCGGCGTTTAATAGTCGAAGGCTGAAGCGCGAGGATCGACGCACGCGCGGGCACGATCAGTCTTGCTTGCCTGTTGGAGCGGACGTTAGCTCATGCTCTCGCGAGCTCGAACAAAGATCAGTCGAGCCAGTTCAGAAATCAGGGCAAGTCCGCCAGGCGCTTTCCCGCAATCCAGACCGAGTCGATCTGTCGAGTGGCACGGATGTCGTCGAGCGGATTGGCATTCAGAACGAGCAGGTCTGCCCACCGACCGGGCTGCAGCGTGCCGAGCTCTCGCGCAAGGCCCATCGCGTGCGCAGCACCGCCGGTGGCGGCGACGAGCGCCTGCGACGGCGACATCCCGGCCTCGACCATCATCTCGAGCTCGGTGTGCTCGAAGTAGCCCTGCCACTGGCCCGCGTTGGTGCCGGAGTCGGTTCCGAGTGCGATCAGCACGCCGGCGTCCGAGAGAATCTTTAGATTTCGCTTGCCTTGCTCGAGCGAGACCTTATCAGCCTGACGTGCCGCGTTGTTTCGATACTCTTCCTGGCGGCTCGGGTCAGTCAGCGCTGTCATCTCGTCGCGGTATGCATCGATACGACGCAAAAAGAACGGGTCCGTAAAAAAACTCGGCGTTGTCTCGTAGACGAATCTCGCAAGGTCGCGCGTAAAGGTAGGAATGTAGCCGACATTGCGTCGCTTGATTTCGGCAATGAGTGCTGCGTCGACGTCCTGGTCACGCACGCTGTGCGCGATCACGTCGACGCCTGCGTCCAGCAGGCCACGCGCATCCTGCAAGTAAAAAAGGTGTGCTGCAACCGGCAGCCCGCGTTCATGCGCCTGGTCGATGAGCGCAGCATACACGTCCGGCGTCATGTCGTTCGGGCCACCGGTAATGTGAATCTTTACGAAATCGACGTCGGCGTCGGCATAGCCATTCACGCGCTCGCGCGCTTCCGCGGCGGTCTTCAGGGCCTGCAGCGTTGGGCCCGCGACATAGACTCGTGCACGATCGAGACCACCTTGCCCTTGCCCTTGCCCTTGCCCTTGCCCTTGCCCTTGCCCTTGCCCTTGCCCTTGCCCTTGCCCTTGCTCCTGCGCCAACCTGACCCCTGCCTCGAGGTCGTTCTCGCCGACCCCGAGCACCACGACCGTCGTAACACCGTAGTCGGCGTAGACCCTGAGCTGGCCGATGAGCTTGTCACGGCTCGACCGGTTTGATTGATCGGCATTCAGGTGCCCGTGCGCATTGATGAATCCCGGCAGGATGGTTTTTCCGGAGAGATCGATCCGCACCGCATCGGCTGGCGCCGTGACCACATTCGCGGCGCCAACAAGCTCGATGCGACCATTACGCAGCACGAGCGTCGCATCCTCAATCGGCGCACCACCTGTTCCATCGATGAGTCGTGCGCCTGTCAGCACGACGGCCGATCCGTCAGGGGCCTGCGCGCCTGCCGTCCGCAGGGGAGCGCCGATCACATACAGCGCGGCGGCTAGAAGGGCCAGGGTCAAGGGCGCTGGCAAGCGGATCATCGTAACTCTCCCTTAGAGCAGCTCGTTCAAAGAAACTCTGCCGGAGCGGCAGCGGCCTCAACGGCGAGGCGCCTCACGTGTCGAGCTGCCCGGCTCGTCGAGGCGGGCCCGGTATTAATCCCCGGCCGTAGTACGATCCGTCAGCTCAATCCCACTCTTTCTCGACACCGTCGGCCGTCGTCACGAAACCGAGCAGACAGCCGTTGGCGCCATCGCGCAGCGGATGGCAGCGCACGTGAATCTTGTCGCCCGGCTTGACCTCGTCCTGGGAAATGCCGCCCCGGGCCAGTGTCGTCGAGCCGGCCGC
>JAHEEM010000215.1 GCA_024640695.1 Rhodospirillaceae bacterium
TGAATGCTGGCACCGATGATGAGGTCCTGCTGATAATCCCTAAACTCCTCGATGCGACGCGCCGGTGCGCCGAGGAAATTTACCGACAGACGCATTCGTGTGTCAGTCCAGCCGCAAACATCTCGCGACCGCCGTTCACCCTCGTAGTCCGCAGCCCCGGACAAACAAACATGCCCGACACCGGCGTCGATCTTTCCGGAAAACGAACCAACTGCAACCGAACGCGCATAGCCGACCGCCGGACCGTCGATGTCGATCGCCGCGTTTTCCAGCGCGATCACTGGATCGAAGAGCACGCCACCTTGAGACGAGCCGTAGCCGGCTGCCAAAAAATTTAAACCTATCGGTATATTCGAGTACTGCCGCGGCTCGAGCTCCTGCGCGCTCACCCCGCCAATACTGACAAGGCAAAAAAGGCAGCTTGCAGCCGCAGCGCCGAGAATATCGATGGCGCTAGCGCGCCAGCTATCGAGCACGGAAACTCAGCCTCCGCCCGGGAAGCTCGTGATTTTGTTCGAGACGAAGCACCGGCGAAGACCTAGAACTCATACCCGACTCCGAAACTCAGCCGAAAGTCGTCCTGCTGCGGAAGAGTGTTGTCGGCATTGGGCTTCGGATTTTGAATCCGGTTCCATTCTCCCGATATATTGAAATCGAGCGAACCCGTGAGCTCGACCTCGATTGTGCTGCTCATTCTATGGCTATAGCCACCCGCTTCTTTGTCTGTAAAAGTAAAACGGTAATCGGCAATCAGGTCGATCCGACGCGTCAACGCGATTTCGAACGCGGTACCGGAAGTCACTGCAAAGCTTTGTTCTGAATCGGTCTCGCCCGCCCCAACTTCATCGAACTTGGTCCCCTGGTACGCCGGACCCGCGAATATGCTCCAGTCGGTCCTGGACGTATCCAGGAGCTGGTAGCCAATTCCGGCACCGATCGTGTACCGGCCCCGTATATTCTGAAACGGGTCGCTGAAGTACTCGCCAAATAGCGGGCGCACGAACACGGTTGCAGAACGGAACCGGTCCCAGCTCATATTGCCACTTTGACTGTCAACGGTCTGCACGCCGTTGGTCTGCGTAAAGTTACTCTGAAAATCGATGATGACACGACTGATCACGGTCCGTCGCCTAGAACGTATAACCACGCCCGTATCCACCTGCTCCGTATTGCCGGATCGGTAGTTTCCGTTGATCACTAGGTCACCAGACCAGTAGTTGCGTTCTGTCTGCACGCCGGCCGTGATGCTAAGGATATCGGCGCGTGTGAAGGTGGCCTGCTCGTCGCCAATGACGGTGACGTCATCGGCGTCAAGCAAGAGCTTACCGATTACCGTTTCGCCGGAGCGCACGCGCAGATTGATGAGTTGCGCCGAGCGAATGACTCTAATGTCTTCGAGGTCGAACGAGACCAAGTTTAACTCTTCGCTCTCGAACTCGAGCGAATCCTGGTACATGACTCGGATCTCGCCCTTGAGCCACTCGCCGGAGTTGAGCTGGATCCAGTCAAACTCATCGGGCATCGGCAGCGGAGGCTCCCAATCTTGGGCCTGTAACGCATGCAATGGCGTCACCGTCAGAACAAGCGCCCACACGATTGTCCTGAGCGTGGCGCACTTGCCACCAGGTAGCCACATTACGATCTCTCCCTGGAAAACGCGTGAAGCACGCAGAGCCATGCTGGCAAAGCGGATCGCAACTTCATAATTAGTTGATAAAATGATATTGGTATATTATTAGACGGCCTCGCAGATGCGCGCAAGCGATGTAGAATTCGCGCGCCCCAGCCACCCCTCCGTGCGAAATCGAGACACACCAAAAAGGGCGACAGCCTCGCCCGACTGGCCATAGAGCATAGACTATCGCGCATTGCCGCTGAACGGTGCGAACGAAAAACTTCTCGCAACTTCATACGATAAGAGAACTTAGGATATTTGTATGGGGCACTACAGATGAGAGTATTGCCGGGAGCGAAAAATCTAGTTCTTGCCGTGACCGTGCTCGCCGGCCTGGCCTCCGAAGCGGCGAATACCCAAGAGGACGCGTGGGACTGGACCTTCACGCCGTACCTCGAGACAGCCGGCATCGACCGGAGCGCCTCGATCGGCAACGCGCAAGCGGACGTCAGCTTGAGCGTCGGAGATCTCGTTGACATCCTGGCCGGCGCCGCTCTCGTGCGCGTCGAGGCTCAAAAACCCGAATACGGGCTATTCGGAGACCTGGTTTACCTGGGCACGGAGCCTACGGGCAATGTTCAATTCGATTCGCTGATTGCCGAGGCTGGGTATCTGCACAAATCTCCCAACATGGGCGATCAAGCGGGGTGGGAGATCGGAATTCGTTACTGGGATCTGGACCCGGAGTCCATGCTTGGACTGGCGTTCATCGCGACCAGCTGAGTTTGCAGCAGCCATACTCCCCAGCAATTCGCAACCCAATAGCCACGCACCCGCTCAGTCATGCCGAGCATCGAAATGGGCAGCCGCTCGCAAGCACAGTCATTTCCTGTGACGGACCAAATGCCGTTAGCGCCTCATCGACGTCGGTTGAAAATCGCAGCCAGTGCTCCGTCGCCACGGCGCAGCTCGAGGTTTGCGCCCTCGAGCCGAAAGACCGCAGCCGATTGCAGCGCCTCGATATAAAGCGCTTCCTGCTCCATCAAGCCATCGGGATCAGCGCAGAATCGGCGCGTGACACCGGGCGGGCCGACGCTGAGGGATGCGCCTTCGATTTCGTAAGCCGCAAAGTATTCATTACAGCCTGCGTTACCGGTCACGCGGCCGCCATCTCCGAAACTCGCGGTGACCTCGGTGCCGATGATCAGACTGACGACGCCCTGCCGACCATTATTGTAAGAGATCAATTCCCAATCGGTTCCGACGGGCGAGCTGATCGCCGGCACAAAACTGCCTAAATGGCGCCCCGCTCCGTCGATCAGGATGAGGCCCGTGTTATCCAAAACGAAGGATACAGCAGCCAGCAAGACCTCACGATAGGCGCGAGCTTGCGCTTCGACGGGCTCTGGGCAGGCCATGAGGGTGCCCATAAGACTGCCGCCAATCTCCACGGACCGGCCATCGTTAGTGTAAGTGCCTTGATATCGGTTGCAGCCGTCGTTTCCAGCGACCGTACCGTCCTGACGAAAGTCGAGTGTCACGGTCGTCGCGGCGGCTACCGTATCCTCGCCAATCGCACTCAGGGTCCAGCGCGTGTCTGCTAGAGATACGCCGTTAGCGCCTTCGCTCGCAGTCAATTCATTATTTGATCGCATCGCACAAGCGCTGAGCAATAGTGAAACTGCAACGATCAGTCTCATAGCAATCGGCACCATAAACCTCTCTCCTAGACAACATACCTTGCTTAGTGTAGCGCCCGTCCGCAACGGCTTAGCGTAGTTCGGCCCTGCCAGTTGATGATCACTTCGGACGCGAACTCCTCGCTACTCATCGCGTCGCTGCAGAGATGCCCACAAAAATCGTCAGCCTCGTCACCGAGTCCGACGGCGACCAGTTCAGCAGCTGACTGATAATCAGCTCCTTCTCGGGTCCGACCAGATCTTTATTTCTCCCAATCCCGGATATCCGTCGCGTCAATCGGGGACTGTGTTATCTGCGCTGTGACACTCTGCGGCTGTAGCTTCTTCTTGTGCGAGGCTCAGAACTCGACCTGGAAACCGAAGCTCAGCATAGCGCTGCGCGGGTAGGTATCTTCATCGATCCTCACACGATCGAGCTCCAGGGCCAAATCGACGTTGAAGTATCGAAAGATCGTCGCACCAAGCGCCAGATACTCTAGTTCCGTGCCCGCCAAGTTACGCCGATACCCGAATCGGTCGCGAGTCCAGCGCTCAGCGTCAACCACTGAAATGTATCACCCATCGGGTCCTCTGCTTCGTTGGCATCGAGCCCTAGGTTCATCGACCAGTCCCTGCTGCGGCCATACACAGTGCCTTCGAGTTTGAGCTGCCGTGTCATCGTATAGCTCTGATCCTGAATCAATCGATCGATTACCTCAGAATCACTGTATCGGCCGGTGTCCAAGTTCGGGTAGTAGAAGGTCGGCTCGTTGACGTTTGTCAATGACGCACCCCGCTGGTAGCGATCGGTGGCCCAGAGAACTCCAACATCGACACCGAAACTGGAGTCACTAAGATAGTTGGCGTCCCTGATTGTCTCCCAGAGCACCTCGGAATCTGTGATATCGCCGAATCGGACACCGACCCGGGATAGATCGAGGCCGTAAAACTTCCCCTCCGCTCCGATAAACAGCTGGCCGCGCCTCGTGCTGATCTCGCGCCCATAGCCAAGCGATACCTCCATCATCTTGGATGCTTTGGTAATTAAAGGTGCTGTCATTGTCCAGAAATGCCCTGATGCTGCCTGAGCTGGGGTCTATCACCACATCCACATCGCCGACGAGATCGAAGGTTGTCACAGGATCGCCCGGCATCAGGTCGTACTGACTGCTCAGATCGGCGAGCACATCCTCGGCGTCGAAAATCAAGGTTGGGTCGGATATCCCGTAGGCCTTCGCCGAATCAGACCAGTTGACTCCAAACGTCCAGGCACCGCCGGCGATCTCGCTCGCAATCATCACGGGTATATCGACGGATCGGAAGCCTTTCACGTAACCGTCAACTGAGATCAGTGCCAGTAGGGCGGCCCGGGTCGTCACCTCCCTCTCGAGCCGGCCGATCGTCGAGCGAAAGTCCGGGCAGCAGATATCGATGATGCCGCCGATATCGATGCCGCCGTCGGGCGGCTCCTGAGGCGGATCACCCGGGCTGCCCGACCCACCATCGTCCGGTGGCGTCTTCCGAAAGGTCCTGGCGAGGTCATCGAGCCGCCTGAAATAATCGTCGATATTGCCGAACTCTATGCCGCCGACAGCAGACGCGGCCGCGCCGCTGCGCCATTCTTCTCCGCTACGTCGCACACGCGATGCGTCCGCGGCAGCTGCTGCCGGGTTTCCCGTTCCCGAGGAGAGGCGCTGGCCGTGGGTGACTTCACCGTAGGTGAGATTGGCCCCGGGCGGCTGATATACAGGCGACGAAAATGCCATCGGGACGTGCAATCCCGCTACGCTTAGCAGGCTCGGCACTCCCCAAATTAGCAGACGGAAAAACCCGGCGCATACGCCATAGCCGCAAGGTACCCGCATCATCGAATCCATAGCTGTATGGTAGCAAACACTCATCGATAGCTCTGCCCGCCGGAACTTCTGCATCGAACGGACCGTCCCGGCGACTTCGGCAGCGCTTCGCCTACGCAACAACTCCGCAGTATACCCTGAGCCGCACTTTCACCTTCTTCGCGATGTAGTATGCTGCACGCGGTCATTCGCAAAGCCCTGTAATTGCGACGGTACCCAGAGCAGGCGCAGCCCGGGTAACCGGTGATGATGTCGGAGAACTTTACTCTTGATATACGGGTACTGCTTTCGGTGCCGTGCTGCCGATACTAAATTCAATCAGGGAGGTGGTCGAATGCTCTTTTTTGATGAATTGAGAAACGAAGGGATTTAAACAACATGCCTACTAACTTGGGATCTTATGCGCGTTCACCGGCTGCTTGGCTAAGTATGCTCGCGGTACTCATAGGTGGTTGCGCCAGTGCCCCGGCGTCCGTCGAGATATCCGATGTCGAG
>JAHEEM010000216.1 GCA_024640695.1 Rhodospirillaceae bacterium
AGACCTGGTAATGGACTTGAGTCCTTACTTGGCGCCGTTCACGCATCTAAGCAAAGCACGAAGTGCCGGTATTACTGACTTGCGCCACGGCACCATCTCGGCTGAGGATGAATTCGTGCCGCTACCTTCGGGCGTACAATGCTATATGGCCGCGGCAGTTCGCGCCGCAAAACGCAGCCTGCTAAGCGATCGATTGATCGGGGACAGGCTCGTGCCGCTCGAAAGTGCTCTTGGACGACATCGCGACAAAACGCGAATGCTGTCTATCCCGAAAAACCGCCAATGGATCGGATATCGGATGGGCCATCGTGAACTCTTGAATCGCCCCGACGTGTATAAGCAGATATCCAGGTGGCTGCAAGAGCCGAAGTGATACATCGTGCACGCGAAGACAGTTTGGATGATCTCTGTGGCAAATGACGAGAGATCAAGCATCACAACTGGCCGCTATCGGTACAAGCAGATATTTGTGCCGGCCTGATATCCGGTTCGATCCTGGAAACAGCCGTCGACCTAGACCAGGTCTTGATAGCTGCTAATGATCTCAATTCAGAAATAAGCAAACGCCTGCTATGTTTGTCTGCTAACGTGTTCAGTTAATCAAGTGAACAAGGATGGCAGCCATGCACTTGTATGGAAGATTTCTAATCGTTCTGATCGCATTCACCAGCATGACCGCCTGGGGTGACATCAAAAGCAAGCAAGAGATAAGTACCGAAGCTAAATCGAAGGCGCCCCATATATCCTCACAGCAGCTCGCCGGTTACGTATCCGGAGGAGAGGATTTCGTCCTGTTGGATATTCGTACCGAAGCAGAATATGAAGCCGGTCATATTCAGGGAGCCCAATGGTTCCCTCGCGGGAAACTAGAGTATTACATTCAAGAACTCATACAGGATTCCAACTCGAGAATCGTTCTTTACTGCCGCACAGGTGGGCGGTCGGCGTTAGCTACTCTCACTCTGAAGGATATGGGTTATGCGAATGTAGTTGATCTTGATGGGGGCTTTAAAGAGTGGGTCGCCGAAGGCAACACCTTCTATAACTTGCATGGCGAACACAAAGTCGTGAACTATCAAAAGAAAGAGTAGAACCTGCAGAACCCCCCAGTTCGACCGTCGACGGCGCACGGTGGTTGCCGGAGTAGCGTCGATTTCCGGTCAACTCATCATGCCGATCGCATTCTCTGCGAGCACCAAGCGGCCCACGTCAATCGGGAGATAGAAGATGGATGTTGATCGATTTGTAGAAGACTGCGTGATTGCGAATCGAGAGTCGGACGCACAAGCCGCGGTTAAGGAGGTGCTGGCCCGGGCAGTCTCGACGCCGAACGCAGTCATATCAGCTCTTGGAGAGCCGGAAAAGGCCGGGCTTGATGTGCTTCTAAGCTCATCAACACTAACGATTTTTGCCGCCATCTGGACGCCCCAGATGAATCTGATGCCACACGATCATTTGATGTGGGCGAACATCGGAATTTATACGGGTCGTGAAGACAACATCTTCTGGAAAAGGTCTGCAGACGGAATAAGGGCGTATGGAGCAGAGGCTCTATTTGTTGGCGACGCCGCATCGCTACCTGAGGACGCGGTGCATTCGGTTACAAATCCGTTGTTGCGATTCACCGGCGGGATTCATATTTACGGCGGCGATTTCTTCGATACGGCCAGGAGCCAATGGAATCCGGAGACTCTCGACGAAGAACCGTCCGACGGCGCCGTTATTCGTGGCATATTTGAGCGCGAGAACGCAAGGCTGGGCCTGGACTCAAATTCCTGACCGAGCAGCTATCGAACGTTCGTATCCGGCCGGAAGCCGACGCTAGTTACGGGCTGATCCCAGAGGTTGGACCGTCCGCTCATTGCCGTAAACTACCCGTGAATTGGCAGAGCGTGGGGCCATTGAATTACCACTGTCAAGAAACCGCACTCAATCCCTGCGCTGAAGCAGCCGGTCCGGCCAATCTTGAGCGGTTCGTTAGAACGCCTTGGCGCACTTTCGAAGCAGACTAAATCTTGCCCGTTAACGATTGAAAAATATTCCTTTTTTTGTCGAGGCTACTCTCAATATAACGTCACACTGCGTATTACCGGCAGTCTGCCTGTATTATCTATCCAAATAGTGCGGCCAGCAGAACTTCCTAGACAATGACGCAGTTTGAATTTGTTCTGGTATTTGTTTCGATCGTCGTCGCGTTCGCTGTTACGGATATTCTTGCAAACTGGGGCGAGCAAATACGTCTTCGGCATCATATCCGACACTACAGATTGCACACCGCTTGGTCGGTGCTCCTGCTGTTCGTGATGATGCAAGTCTGGTGGTCCCTTTGGCAGTTGAGTGAACGTACGGGGTGGACGTTTCCTGAGTACCTGGCATTGGTTGCCCCCTTTCTTACTCTCGCGTTGATGGCGTACATACTGACTCCGAAACTCGACGAGCCGGGCAAGGACATACGGAGTCACTACTTTGACAACTCTCGATGGTTTTTTTCTCTCGGTGCGTTCTACCTATTATCCTGGGCGTTTTTCTCTTACGTGGTCATTGGCAAACCGATAGATGAGCCGGGTAGTCCGTATCGGTTTGCGGGAATAATGCTGATGCTTGTGCTCGCAAGCTGGCGAAATGAACGCGTCCACATGGTGACACTTGTCCTTGCCTATTTGCTCATGGCTGCCTGGCTAGCGGCTGTTGTTATCTGAGTGATCTTGATCGAGATTTCTTTATGCAAGTTTTCGAATTGACGAGCCCCCTTAGCCTGTTACATAAATGACCCATTCAAGCCATTCACAACTCGCCATTCTCGCTAATGCCAAAGACGCCTGACATTGAACTCTATTCGACCCTGACTTGCCCGGAGTGCGGTCACAAAGCCAGGGAACTGATGCCAACCGATGCCTGCCAGTTTTATTATGACTGCACGGCTTGTGGCGCGCTCCTAAGGCCGCTCGAGGGCGATTGCTGTGTGTACTGTTCGTATGGCGATGTGAAATGCCCACCGATCCAGCAAGGAACTTCTTGTTGCGGCTAGTTGTACGCGATGTCAGCGACCTATCCGAACTTGACGAGGCGGGTTCGTCGTCCAGACCCTACCCCGAAGGAAGAATGCTCCGGATACCGGTGGGACCGAAGATTGAATGCCCGCTGGTCGCCGACGACCCCGGGCGATTTCGCATAAGTTCCGCTGTCTGAGTGGCTGCTATTGGAACGAGTTAACATTCAGCCAGGCTGGCTGTTGCCGGCCATAAAGTGGTAACTTGACCACTCGATACAGCGCGCACGAATCAGCAAAAAAAATAGCGTTAGGGGGACCCATGATTCGCATTGCAGTGGCCACTCTTCTCGGCCTTATTTCTGCTGCGGCCTTCCCGCAGGCGGTACTGATCGAGAACGTTCGAATTTTCAACGGCGTCGACCACAAACTTAATCCGGGCCACGTCCTTGTCGTCGAAGGCATCATCGATACCGTGTCGAAAGATCGCATCAAAGCACCGGAGGGCGCCCGCGTCATCGACGGCGGCAACCGCGTGCTCTCCCCCGGGTTCATCGACCTGCACACGCATCTCGCCGGCCAGAACCCTCGCAGCATGGAGAAATACCACCCCACCGTCGCCGGCGCGAATGCCGCCGCGATGGCCAGGCACTACCTCGACTCGGGCTTCACGACCATCCGCGACGCGGGTGGTACACATCCGGACTTTGCACGTGCGATAGAAGCCGGCCTGATCTATGGACCACGCCTGTTCCCGTCGGGCGCAGTTATTTCCCAGACCGCCGGCCACGGTGACTCCCGGGCGCCGCACGATCCCCACCCTACCCTCGTCGGCGGAACGCCCTACCTCGAGTCCGGCAGCTCGATCCTGGCCGACGGCATCGACCAGACCCTGATGGCGGCGCGGGAGAACCTCAAGGCCGGGGCGACGCAGATCAAGATCATGGGTGGCGGCGGCGTCATGTCGGAATTCGATCCGATCCACTCGCTGCAACCCTCGCCCGCCGAGATCCGGGCCGCCGTGCGGGCGGCTAGTGACTGGGGCACATACGTGCTGGCGCACGCCTACACGAGCGACGCGATCGAGCGCCTCGTGGTCAACGGCGTGAAGTGCATCGAGCACGGGCTGCTGATCGACGACAAGATCGCGAAACTCGTTGCCGACAAGGATGTGGTCATCAGCACGCAGCTCGTCATCTTCCGCACCTTGCAGGACCTGCCCGGTATCAGCGAACGCAATCTCCGCAAGCTCGAGGCCGTTCTCGCCGGGCAGGAAAACCTCATTCGCCTCATTAAGAAATACGGCATAAAGACGGGCTTTGGCACGGATTTCATCCAGGGCGGCTACACTATGCTGACCCGCGAATTCACCGAGCGCGCCGAATACTGGACGCCGGCCGAAGTCATGGTGCAGGCGACCTCCGAGAGCGCCGAGATTATCCGCATGATCGGCAAGCTCAACCGCTGGGGGAATTTCGGGGAGATTCGCGAAGGCTGGGTCGCCGATTTGCTCCTCATCAACGGCGAGCCATTGCAGGACATCTCCGTACTGAGCGATTCGGAGACCGCCCTCGCCCTGATCATGAAGCAGGGAGAGATCGTCAAACTAGCGCTATGATCATCGCGAGCGCGAGCACTGCAATGACCGTAGCGGTGGTGCGCATGCGGAAATAGTAGTCCGTGAGCTGGCCCGCTTTCAGCAACCGGTAGTCGATAAAGAGCAGGCAGAGGAACGCGAGGATAAGCACGAACAGCGTAATAGCCTGCGCCGCCATCAGGAAGGCAAACCAGCAGGCAACGACAATAACGTTACTCGTGATAAAGAGATTGTCCGGAGCAGTTGCGCGGTTGTACAGGTAGGTACCCCAGTGGACGCCGCACAGGAAGCAAACAATCGCGAGACCGTAAGACGCGGCGATGTAATCGTAGCTGCCGAGATTCCAGAGCTCCTGCAGACCGACCAATGGCATTAACGCACAGCCGATGAACGGCAGCATGCCGGCATAGGTCAGTATCGGGTAGAGCTTCCGGGATTCCACTCAGTCAACAACTCGCACTTTCGCGTCGAGATGTGCAGTCCCGGTCAGGGAGTTCGTGATGAGGCACACGTGCTCTGCTTTTTCGAGCAACCGCACTGCCTTGGCCTCGTCGGCCCCGGGGGGCACTTCGAGCACGACCGCCTGATAAAAATCGGTAAACTGCGTGACCTTTTCAACCCTGTCGAGAACGGCATCGACATCGCAATGTATCGAGATCCAATCGAACTTCGCGGCGCGCGCGACTGCCCTGAACGACAGGATGAAACAATCGGCAATGGCGGCCGACAGTAGCGTTTCCGGCGACCAAAGATCGCCCGGCCCGCCGAATTCCGCGGGCCCGGCAGACTCGAGTGCATCGAGCCCAGGGCTCGTCAGATCCACAGTACTATCGCCGCTGGCTGAGGCTGTGGTTTTGTAGTGATGGGGAAAATCCTGCATTTCAGATCCCTGTTGACTCAAGAAATGGCTTCACACCGACGGCCTTATAAAGTTCGTCCGGCCGATAAGCTGTTCCGCGCTTCATCACCAGGACAGCGCGGCGCAC
>JAHEEM010000217.1 GCA_024640695.1 Rhodospirillaceae bacterium
AGGAGTATTCGGTGGTCTTGTCCGGCACGCTAGTCGTCGAGCATGAGCACGGCAAGCTCGAGGTCGCAGCCGGTCAGGCGGCAGTCGCCGCAGCCGGGGAATGGGTTCGGTACAGCACGCCGGAGGGTGCCGAGTACGTGGCCATCTGTGTTCCGGCCTTTTCCCCGGATACGGTGCATCGCGACGAGTAATCAATCCGATAAGGAGTTTCAATGAAACGCGCCTATCGAGACCTGTGGGCGTCGGTTGCGGTGGCCGCGGCGATCGCTGTGCCACTCGCTGCGCACGGCCAAAGCTTCACGCCGGTCACGGATGCGATGCTCGAGAACCCGGCCCCCGGGGACTGGCTCATGTGGCGACGCACGCTCGACGGCTGGGGCTACAGCCCGCTCGATCAGATCGATCGCGGTAACGTGGTGGATCTCAAGATGATCTGGTCGCGGCCGATGGTCAGCGAGGGCGATAATCAAGGCACGCCGCTCGTATACGACGGCGTGATGTATATGGCCAATCCCAACGACCTCATCGAGGCGCTGAACCCACTCACCGGCGATCAGCTATGGGAATATCAGCGGACCTTGCCAGAGGACCTCGGGATCTACATACGTTTTCCCGGCCGTAGCCGCAACATCGCGATCTACGACGACCTCATCATCAACGCCAGCGGTGATTCCCATGTGTTTGCGCTCGATAGCGTGTTCGGCAAGCTCGCATGGGAGACCCGGGTGCTCGATTACCGCATCAACACCTCGCAGAGAAGCTCCGGTCCGATCATCGCTGACGGCAAGGTCATCTCAGGGCGCAACTGTTACTCCGAGGGCGGGCCCGAGGCGTGCGTGATTACGGCGCACGACGCGCGCACAGGTGAGGAGCTCTGGCGAACCTCGACTATTCCGCGTCCAGGAGAGCCCGGCGATGAGACTTGGGGCGAGGTTCCGTTCGAGCGCCGCTGGCACGTAGGCACGTGGATGGTGCCAAGCTATGACCCGGATCTCGGGCTCGTCTACATAGGCACCTCGGTGACCTCACCGGCACCGAAGTTCATGCTCGGTTCGAACGATAACCAGTATCTTTATCACAACTCGACGTTGGCGCTCGATGTCGATACCGGCGCGATCGTTTGGTACTACCAGCACATCGTCGATCATTGGGACCTCGACCACCCCTTCGAGCGCATGCTCATCGACACGGCCGTCGCGCCCGATCCGGACGAGGTGGCATGGATCAATCCCAACATCCAGCCCGGTGAGATGCGGCGTGTCATCACCGGCATTCCGGGCAAGACGGGTGTCGTCTATACGCTCGACCGCGAGACCGGCGAGTTTCTGTGGGCGCGACCGACCGTGACCCAGACCGTGGTCGCCGATATCGACGGCGTCACGGGCAAGGTTGCGGTCAACCCCGACATGCTGTTCACGGCGCCGGGCCAACAGCAGCTCGTCTGCCCGAGCACGAACGGTGGTAAAAACTGGCCGCCTGGGGCCTACAGCCCCGTTACGCATGTCATGTACTTCCCCCTGCAGCACCTGTGTATGGACTTGACGGTCAACGAGCCGGATCCGACGTTCAGTTTTCTAGAGGAGGGTGGCCGACAGCGCTCCCGCTACGGGTTTCAAAGCGAGACCCGAATTGCACCCGGTACCGACAAGATCGGCGTGATCGAGGCGGTTGCGGTCGATACGGGAAGGACGGTGTGGCGCTACGAACAGCGTGCCGGTGTGCTCGCGCTCATGACGACCGGCGGTGGACTGGTATTCGGCGGTGATGCAAACGGCCGCTTTCGGGCGCTCGACCAGGCCACGGGCGCCGTGCTCTGGGAGGTCAATCTCGGCGCGCCGGTCGACGGCCATCCGGTCAGCTTTGCCGTCGACGGCGAGCAATTCATCGCCGTGAGCACTGGCGCCTCGCTTGTGTCCTCCGCAACCAATCGGCTGACGCCAGAGCTCAAGCCAGGTCGCGGTAATGCGTTGTTCGTGTTCGGCCTGCCGTGATGCCAGGCGGCGCGCGAGGGTCGATAGCGGAAATTATCCCAGGGAATAGTCAGACCGGCGCTGCGAATAGCCGATCTCGGTCCGGGAGAGGTATGTGAATGGCCCGCGGTAAACGCCTAACCGACTGCGATACGCTCAGTTGGCTCTGCGACCAAGTCCGGTCGCCGGACCCCATCGTGCGGAAGCCGGCTGCGTAAAAATCGTTGGTCGCTGACGGCGAGCTCGTGCGCCAGTCGGTTATTGTCACCGCCGACGCTGAGCCGCTCGGTTATTTCAACAGCGAGAGTTCTCCTAACGCACGGTTCGTATGGCTCTCTCTTAACGGCTGCTGTCTGGATTAAACTGTCGCCGTGTCGGTACCCAACCATTTTTTTGCCGCGTATCGATTGGTGCTGAGGCCTTGGCAACGATTCGCAGACGTTCTCCTGATCTTCCTGATTCACGGCAGATCTCGATCTCAGTCCATTCGGTATGCGAAAATATCGCAAACCAGGGGAAGACTAGTGGCAGGGACGCGAACAACTAAAAAAATATTGCTGCCCGCCGTTATCAGCGGCCTATTGTTCGTTACGATCGCCGCCCGCGCGCACCATAGTCCGATCATCTTCGATATGAATACGGTGATTGTCATCGAAGGGGAGATCAGCCGCTTCGACTGGATGAACCCGCATACGTACGTTTTCGTCGAGATGACGAACGAGGCAGGTGAAACGGAAGAGTGGCAGTTCGAGTCCGATGCGACGCCAATCCTGTCCCGCAACGGCTGGTCAGCGAGCTCCATTGTTCCAGGTGAGCATGTTTCGGTGCGTGCAAACCCCGACCGGAATGCCGGACGTGCTCATGCGCTGCTGATATCGCTCGAGAAGGATGACGGCAGCATCCTTACGCCTACCGCGGGCGACCCGAATGCGCCGGTGGGAGCGCCGCGGAAGGCTACGCTCGCCGGCATCTGGGAACAGGGTTTCCAGAACTTTCTGGAATTTCGTAGTCACGGCCTCGAAGTCCAGACGACACCTGCAGGAACAGCAGCGCGGGAGCGTTATGACATCCGTTCCGAGAACCCGGTGGCGAAGTGCACCCCATACCCTTCACCGACGATCATCGCTGTGCCGCAGCACCTTAATGAAATAACGATCGAGACCAGTCGCGTTATGATTCACAGCGAGTTTTTCGACGTTCATCGAACTATCTGGATGGACGGTCGCGGCCATCCTGAGGGCGGCGAGCGCACGAATCAGGGGCATTCAATCGGTCGCTGGGAGAACGGTGTGCTCGTTGTGGACACTAGACAATTTGCCGAGCACCGATCGACATTGCCCGGTACCGGGCTGCCGTCCGGGGCGCAGAAGCATGTTGTCGAACGCTACTCCCTGACTGACGACGGCACGCGAATCGCGATCGAGATCGTTCTCGAGGATCCGGAATTTTTAGCAGAGCCGTTCACACACACACTCGAGTGGCGAAGCTCCGGCTACACGGAGCTCTCGGCCTTTGCGTGTGACGAGGATCAGGCGACGCGGTTCATGTTTGAGCCATCCAGGCCCTGATGCGAGCAGTCGCGTGCCGCCCCTGGGCTTGGCGCCAGTGGCGGCTCCCTGGCGGTCTTAGCTTCGCTGGCGACTGATCGCAAGAGATATGATCGGGCCGCTGCCTTTCGATCGAGAGTAGATGATTGGCTTCATGGCGTCGCCAGAACTCCATAAAGAGCGCCACCAAACCCGTTGCCTTAGATATCCCGCGATGGCTCCCTGGCGCTTATAATCCAGAGACAGCCGGTCCATAGCTCACATCGGATGGACCGATAACGCGTTCAAGGGGCTCCAAAATTGGACCAAATCATCTCCATATTCGCCGACTACGGTCAGATCGTGCTGCGCTATTTCAGCAGACCGACGATTATTATCCAACTCGCGATGATATTCGTGCTGTTTCCACCGGCGTTGTTTCTATCGTGGCAGGTAGAACCGAAGCTCGAGAGATTGGCGCGAGGCATCAAAGGCATGCCCGGGCTGCTGCGGCTCGTGGTCGTGTTCCTGCGTCGGCTCGAGTGGCTGATTTTCGTGCTCCTGCTGGCGATGGCCTACGTTGCGACCAGGGTTCTGGAGTGGCCGGAAAGTAACTATCTAATCTACAGCGCAATGCTGTTATCCGCCGCTTGGCTCGTGATCTCGGTCGTTTCTCATGTGATCCGCAGCCGCATGATCGGCAGATTGTTTGGCTGGATAGCCTGGGTCTACGTTGCCGCTACCATTCTGGGCGTAACGGACGAGATTGCCGCATTGCTGGATGGTGCAGGTTTTACCGTAGGGACATTTCGTCTCTCTGTACTGCGCCTTCTGCAAGCAGTGTTCTTCATGGGCGTGCTGTTATGGGTCTCGTTGACTGCAGGAAATTTTCTTGATCGGCGGATTCAGCAAATCGATGAGCTGACGCCCTCGCTTCGCGTTCTTATCGGCAAGATTCTGCGCATCTCCCTGATCGTCGTTGCCGCTATGGTTGCGATGTCGGGACTCGGAATAGATCTCACGGCGTTTACTGTTCTCTCCGGTGCGGTCGGCGTGGGTATCGGTTTCGGTTTACAGAAAGTCGTCTCCAATTTTATCTCCGGGATCATCATTCTTTTGGATGAGTCCATAAAGCCGGGCGACACTATCTCGCTGGGCGAGACTTTTGGCTGGATACGCGAGCTTCGGGCGCGCTTCGTCTCGGTGGTGACCCGTGACGGCCGGGAGTTTCTCATACCGAATGAAGACTTCATCACGCGTGAAGTTATCAACTGGTCGTTTTCTGACAAGTTCGTTCGGCTCGACGTCCCCTTCGGTGTGTCCTACGATTCAGATCCCCACGAGGTGGAACGAATCGCGATCGCAGCGGCGGCTGCGGTCGAGCGCGTCGACGCCAAGTTTCGGCCGCCCGTTTGCTGGCTGACCGCATTTGGAGATTCCTCGCTCGATTTTCTTTTGCGCTTCTGGATCAGTGACCCCCAGATGGGGCTGACCAACATCAGGGGGAAGATCCTGATGGCGTTATGGGATGCCTTTAAGGAAAACGGTATCGGTATTCCATATCCACACCGAGAAGTCATTCTGAAGACGCCGGTTAGCGGCCCACCTCAGGATCCGCCCGTTCGCTAGGTGGGATGCAGCTTACGAGGAACCTCAGCAAGAACGGTGGCGGGGCTAGTGGGTTCCTACTATCCCGTGAGATACAGCGGATCCTCTCAGGAGGGGTGAGGGCTCTCAGAGCAGCGTAGAGTAAGATCGAAGCAGGAGTCCAGCGGGAGTAGAGCCATGTGGAGAAGCGTTACAGTTCGGATAAGCGTAACGATCGCTCTTTCGGTCGGCAGTTGCATGGCTTTCGGCCAGAATCCAGGTTCCGGTAAGGGCGGCCAGGATCCGTTCGGGCCGTATCAACCAGTTCCTGATTGGCCAAACGATATCTCGACGCTGCCCGGCAATGAGGGTTGGACCTGGGGCGCCATTCAAGGCATTTTCGCGGAAAGTTCGGACCGGATCTTTGTCATTCAGAGAGGCGTGTTGAAGAAGATCGACCGTCCCGAGAATCGCTTG
>JAHEEM010000028.1 GCA_024640695.1 Rhodospirillaceae bacterium
CCGCAGGCTTCGCCTCGGCGACGAAATAGCCTTGTCGCTCGAACTGAAACCGTTCACCCGGGGCCGCATCGGCGAGGCCCGGCTCTAGCCTGGCCTCAGCGATGATCTCCAGCGAATCCGGGTTCAACAGGTCACAAAGATCGCCCTCTGCGCGGTCGGGATCGGCGACCTTGAACAAGCGGTCATAGAGGCGCACTTCCGCCGCGAAGGCGTGACGTGCAGACACCCAATGCACCGTGCCTTTGACCTTGCGCTGGCTGTCCGCCGAGCCGCTGCGGGTAGCCGGGTCGTAGCTGCAGCGCAGCTCCGTCACTCGGCCCTCGGCGTCCTTGATCACCCGCTCACACTTTATGATGTAACCATAGCGCAGCCGAACCTCACCGCCGGGCACGAGCCGATAGAATTTCTTCGGCGCGTCCTCGCGAAAATCGTCCTGCTCGATATAAATCTCACGGCAAAACGGAACGGTGCGGGAGCCGAGCTCCGGCCGATTCGGATGGTTGGCCGCCTCCATGAGCTCCTCACGATCCTCGGGATAGTTCTCTATGACGAGCTTGAGGGGCTTCAGCACCGCGAACCGCCGCGACGCATGCTCATTGAGATCCTCGCGCACGCTGTTCTCCAGCGAACCGAGCTCGATGACCTGATAGTTCTTGCTCACGCCGACACGGCTGATGAAATCACGAATCGCCTCAGGCGTATAGCCACGCCGGCGCATGCCCGTGAGCGTCGGCATGCGCGGGTCGTCCCAGCCGCTGACATGGCCTTCATCGACGAGTCGCTTGAGCTTGCGCTTGCTCATAACCGTAAACATCAGATTGAGCCTCGAGAACTCAATCTGCTGTGGCCGATTCGGAACAGGCAACTGCTCGATGAGCCAGTCATACAACGGCCTGTGGTCCGCGAACTCCAGACTGCAAAGCGAATGCGTCGTGCCCTCGAGCGCGTCAGACAGCGTGTGGGCAAAGTCATACATCGGGTAGATGCACCACTCCTCGCCGGTCCGCTGATGAGAGACCTTGCGCACGCGGTACAGCGTCGGGTCGCGCAGGTTCATATTCGGCGCTGTCATGTCGATTTTCGCGCGCAGAACGTACTGGCCTTCGTCAAACTCGCCGCGTCGCATGCGCTCGAATAGATCGAGATTCTCTGCGATGGAACGGTCGCGGTCGGGACTGTCCCGCCCCGGCTCGGTGAGCGTGCCGCGGTAGGCGCGGATCTCCTCAGCACTGAGGCTATCGACGTAAGCCTTGCCTTGCGTTATCAGCTCCACCGCGAGCTCATAGAGCCTCGGGAAATAATCTGACGCGTGGGTCAGCTTGGCCCACTCGTAACCAAGCCATTGCACATCGCGTTCTATGGCCTCTACAAACTCGATAGCCTCTTTCTCGGGGTTCGTGTCATCGAACCGCAGATAACACGAGCCACCAAACTCCTTGGCAATCTCAAACGAGATGCAGATCGCTTTCGCGTGGCCGATATGCAGGTAGCCGTTGGGCTCTGGCGGAAACCGCGTTTGCACGCGCCCCTCGTTCTTCCCACGGGCAACGTCCGCCGCGATGATCTGGCGGATGAAGTCGGGGGCTTTCTGATGCTCACTGTCCATGCGCTTAATTGTCGTTCATGTGATCGGTCTGGCACAATTCGGAGTCTCATCTATTAACTCCCACGCCGAGACAGGATGTAGTCATGCAACGACGAGCCTTCCTCTATGGCGGCATGGGCGCCCTGGCTGCCTGCGCCCAACCGGCAACTGACGGCAGTACCGCAGCGCAATCTGAGGAGCGCCACCGCTGGCGCATGGTGACGTCGTGGCCACTGAATTTCCCGGGGCATGGCGTCTCCGCGAACCGCCTCGCGCGGCGAATCGAGGCGCTTTCCGGGGGTCGCATCGAAATACAGATCTTTGCGGCAGGCGAGCTCGTGCCGGCCTTCGAGGTGCTCGACACCGTCTCGCGCGGCACGATTCAACTCGGCCACAGCGCACCGATCTACTGGCGCGGCAAACTACCGGCCGCGCAGGTTTTCGGCAGCATTCCCTTCGGCATGCTCGCCGAGGAGTTTAACGCCTGGATCTATCACGGTGGCGGCATGGAGCTCTGGCGCGAGGCCTACGGCGCGCAAAACGTCGTGCCATTCCTCGCCGGCCAGACCGGTCCACAGATGGGCGGCTGGTTCAACCGCGAAATCAACAGCGTCGAGGATCTCGTGGGCTTGAAGATGCGTATCCCCGGGCTCGGCGGCGAGGTCATGCAGCGCGCGGGGGTGCTGCCGGTCAATCTGCCCGGATCGGAAATCTTCACGGCACTCCAGACCGGGGCGATCGATGCGACGGAATGGGTCGGGCCCTACAACGACCTGGCATTCGGACTCCATGAGGCCGCCACCTATTATTACTACCCCGGCTGGCAGGAGCCCTCGGGGGCCCTCGAGCTGCTCGTCTCCGCCGAGGCTTATGCATCCCTGTCCGAAGAGCTCCAGCAGATCGTCGCGACCGCCTGCATGGCCGAAGCCGACTATGTGCTCGCTGAGTTCAACACCCGCAACAATCAGGCGCTCAAGACCCTCGTCGACGAGCACGGCGTGCAGCTGCGACGGTTCCCCAACGACGTACTCGCAGCCCTGCGGCGCCATAGCGCCGAGGTGATGCAGGAGCTCGCTGCGAGTGATCCGATGATCGCGCGGGTCTACGAGTCCTATACCGCCTTCGCAGAGAATATAGCGCCATGGATGCTGGTATCCCGTCGTGCGCACATCGAGGCGCGCGACGCGGTTTGAGGCCAGCTCGGCGCGAACGGGCGCGAGACGGACGGCCCGAATGACGCGAAAGTGGC
Organism: Rhodospirillaceae bacterium; assembly: GCA_024640695.1. Lineage (GTDB taxonomy): Bacteria > Pseudomonadota > Gammaproteobacteria > Steroidobacterales > Rariloculaceae > JAHEEM01. The sequence goes on from JAHEEM010000028.1 coordinate 2,835, forward strand.
GCCTAGCGCGCGAAAACGCGAGCTAGTAGCGGTAATCGAGCCGATAGATGAAGCTGCGGCACGCGGGCCGCGAGCCACCCTCGGTGCGCGGATTCCAGGACTTATAGCGCGAGCGCATCAGCGCATCCAGGCTCGGGGCCCGGAAGAGATCGTCGGAGAGCTCCACAAACTCGGGGTCGAATACCTCGCCGGATGGGTGCACGACGAAGCAGAGCAACACCCGCCCCTCCTTGGCTTCACGAATCGCCTGCAGCGGAAAACTCGGGGTTGCCATGACTTCTGGGATCAGCCGCTTGGTCGTCTCGAGCCCACCGGCTCCGGACTCATCGAGAATCTCCACGCCCGGACCGGAATCGGCGTCGGCCGCGGCGCACCACCAGCCGCCAAGCAGATTCAGCGTGCGCCATTCCCCGCTCAAGGTGTCGCGATTCAGATTAGCGCTGAACACCCGCCCGCTGCGAGAGTCCGTGAACGTGATCGCCCCGTCCTCAACCTGCCAGGGCGTGAGGGACAACCAGCTCGGCGCTCCGCCCTCGTTGCTGCGCGCCATGCGCGAGGACTGATCTGGGCCAAAGCTCAATAGCACGCGCTCGTCACCGAGCGTCGGATTACCGTACAAGACGCATCGCCACGTCCCGACCGGGTTCAACATGACCCCGCCTGGATCGCTCTGCGCCTGGCCGAACGACAGTCTTGGGGCCAACAATGACAGCGCGCCGGCGATGAGCCAGAAACGCGGCGAGCGGGCTATTGATGGTCCTCCATAATGACCCTGGGCTGCAGCCCACGCTCGTTGATCATGCCTCTGAGCTGCAGGACCTGACGGGCGTCCGGGTTGATCGCCGCAGCCGAGTCGAGATCGAACGTCGCTTCCGAGTACATGCCTTTGAGGAAATAGGCATAGGATCGATTGCTATAGGCCCGCCAATTGTTGGAGCTCAGTTGCAAGGACTGCTCGCAATACGTTATTGCGGTATCGGGTTGCCCTTTGGCTGCATAAGCCGCGCACAGATTCGAGAAGGCAGCGGCGCGATCCACCGTGCTGGGATGGTAACGCTTGAGCCCCAGCTCGGTCAGCCGGATTCCTTCGTCGTACTGACCGACCCTGATCGCGAATGAACCCGCGGACAAAAACTCGTTGCCGGATCCCAGAATCGTGCGGCTGTCTGCCTGAGCCCAGGACAAACCGGGCACCAACAGCCAAAGCAAACCGACTAATAGTGATCGGTTCATGTAAACCTCCAAGCTAAATTAGTATAGCACCGGCCCCTCAGCCACACCTGCGTTTAATGTGAGTTAAGACTGCCGCTAGAAACAGCAAGTTCCTCATGGCACCATCGCTAAGCCTTTGAAACAGCCCCGCTGAGAGCTTTATCGTGACCAACGTCGTCGATGCCGAGGCCCTGATCCTCGATCTCATGCCGCGTCTGCCCGCGCGGACGCTCCCGCTTGGCCAGGCCAGCGGCCGCGTGCTGCGCGAGCGAATCAACGCGGAACGGGATCAGCCGCCATTCGATCGCGTGACCATGGACGGCATCGCAATCGCTCATCGTGACTGGGAGAACGGTGTGCGTGAATTCGAGATCGTCGGCATCCAAGCCGCGGGCGCGCCACCGCTGGCAATAACGGCACCGAGCCAATGCGTCGAGATCATGACCGGCGCGATGCTCCCGAGCGGTGCGGATGCCGTGATCCCGGTCGAGCGCATCTGGCGCGAATTGGACAAAGCCAATGTCGAGGTCACGCTCGAGGTCGCCGCGCGGCAGTTCATCCATCCACGCGGCTCCGACCGGCTCGCCGGCAGCACATTACTCGAGCCCGGCTGCCGGCTCGGCCCACCGGAGATTGCGATTTTGGCCGGCGCCGGGCGTTTCAACGTGGAAGTCGCCGCCGCGCCGCGCGTCGCCGTGATCTCGACGGGCGACGAGCTCGTCGAGCCCGGCCAGCCCGTGGCGCCGCATCAGATCCGCTCGAGCAATGACTGGGGAATCGCCGCCGCCCTCGAGCGCCATTGCGGCGCGACCGTCACCCGAGCACTGCTCAAGGACGAGCGCGACCTGCTGCTCGCGCGCATCGCCGAGCTGCATGACGAGAACGACGTGCTGATACTCAGTGGCGGCGTATCGATGGGGCGCTTCGACCTCGTGCCCGGCGTGCTCGAGCAGCTTGGCGTCGCGCTCGTGTTTCACAAGATCGAGCAACGGCCGGGGCGGCCGATGTGGTTCGGCATGAGCCGTGACTCGAAGCCCGTGTTTGCATTACCGGGCAACCCGGTCTCCACGCTCGTGTGCCTGTATCGCTACGTGCTACCGGCGCTCAGCCGCGCGCTCGGTCTGCCGGTTGCCGAGCAGGAGCAGGTCCGGCTTGCCGAGGAGCTCAACTTTGCGCCGGATCTGACCTACTTTCTGCCGGTGACGCTGACCTGGTCGGCTGACGGCACGGCACTGGCCTGGCCGCGACCGACGAACACGTCGGGCGACTTCGTCTCGCTCGCCAACACGACCGGCTTCGTCGAGCTACCGCGGGGCACGGAAACGTTCCCACGCCACTTCCCAGCGCGCCTGTTCCGCTGGTAGCCGCCGGCGACTATACAGCCGGGCGTATTATTGGCGCGCTTGGAGCTCGGGCCGCCGACTCAAGTAATCGGTCGTCGCTTCGTACGCCATCGCAAACTCGAGCACGGTTTGGTCCCGCCCGAGTGGCCCGAGGAACTGGATTCCCATCGGCCGACCCTGAGCATTGAAACCAGCCGGCAGACTCACCACGGGCACACCGGCCAAGGAGCCGCCGATAACGACCTCCATCCAGCGATGATAGGTGTCCATCGACCGGCCCGCGATCGACTGCGGCCAATGAATCTCGGCCGGGAACGGAAACACCTGCGCGCTCGGCAATGCCAACAAGTCGAATCGCTCGAAAAGCGAATGCAGGATCCGATACCAGTCCGCGCGCGCGGTCGCAGCCTCACTGATCTGCTCCGCTGTCATGCCGATACTGCCCTCGATCTCCCAGACCATCTCGGGCTTGAGCAGACGTCTGGTTTCGGGGCTGCCGAGCAGGGCTTGGCGCGCGGTGTGCGACCAGTGACGCAGCGTGAGCCAGGTCCGCCAGAGTCGCGCCATGTCGTATGCCGGCAGCACTGGCTCGATGATTGCGCCACTGCGTTCAAGCCCTGCGAGCGCCTGCTCGCAAACGGCGATGACGCCGGGCTCGGTTGCGAGATAGCCCTCATAGTCACTCATCCAACCGATGCGCACACCCTGCAATGCTCGAGCGCGGTAGGCTTCGTAGTCCGGCAGCTCGTCCTGCATCGTCAGCGGCGCGCGCGGATCGAAGCCCGCCATCGTTGCTAGCAGCCGGACGGTATCCTCGACAGTGCGGCCCATCGGCCCATTGGTCGAGAGCTGGCTGTAGAACGGGTCCGTCGAGGTGCCGGGCACGCGCCCCTGGCTCGGCCGAAAGCCGATCACGTTGTTGAAAGCGGCTGGGTTTCTCAGCGAGCCCATCATGTCGCTGCCCTCGGCGATCGGCAGCATGTGTGTGGCCATCCCAACCGCAGCCCCGCCGCTGCTGCCACCCGCCGTCAGTCGCGGGTCGTACGCGTTGCCCGTCGTGCCGTGCACGTCGTTGTAGCTCTGCGAGCCCATGCCGAACTCCGGCACATTGGTCTTGCCGATGAAGATTGCGCCGGCCGCGCGGATGCGCGCAACATGAATATCGTCGGCAACCGCGATCGTGCCTGCATAGATGCGCGACCCGAAGCTCGTCTGGAGCCCGCGCGCGCTGGCGATGTCTTTGACGGCATGCGGCATGCCGTGCATCCAGCCTTGGTACTCGCCCCGCGCTAGCGCGGCGTCCGCGGCGTTCGCCTGCACCCGCAGCGCATCTTCGTCAAGCATGCTGACCACCGCATTGTAAACGGGGTTGTAGCGGTGAATGCGGTCGAGATAGGCCTGCATGACCTCCACGCAACTGACCAAGCGCGCGCGGATTGCAGCGGAGAGCTGAGATGCCGTCATGCTCGTCAGCTCGGCGGACAGCTCCTGCGCAGCCGTACTGCCGCCGCGCATCAGCGGCAGGGTCAGCGCCTCGCCGAGCCGCGCGTGATTCTTTATGAACTGCCGGCGGTCGAAGCGACGCCCGGAATTGCTCACCTCGATTCCTTCAGGCTGGAGTGCATGGATTTCCCCTCAGGACCCGCGGCAGATGCAATCGCTGACCCCCGACAGCAATATACTGCCCACGTAAGCGCTTTTCATCCGCGATCAGTTAGCGCGGCCGCTCAATCGCGCGTCGACGCCGCGACGACGGTGCCTCGCCCAGCCCAAGGTATCAATCTCGCGCGGCGCACTTCGGTCCGGACGCGTGCCGGCAAACCACTCGCCAGGCTTCGGCGGCTAGACTCGACGGTACCGCCGCAGCTAGCATCGTGACACGCGAGACCTTTATATAAGAATAACGATGAGGGGCAGATCATGAACTGCATCTATTCGACGCGGCTTTCCTCGGCAGGATGCCGCAGACCCAACATACGTATCGCAGCCTTGGGCCTGGCTTTGGCGGCAACTGGCTCTGTGGCCCTGAGCGCTGGCGCGCAGACACTCATGCAGCCGAACGTGTCCGTCGCCCAGGCGAGGCGAATCGTCGATGCGATCATCGCCGAGTGCAGCGCGCCCGGGGAGCTCGTAACCGTGACGGTCGCCGTGGTCGATCGCGCCGGACAGCCCGTGATGCAGGTCAAAGCCGACACGGCCTCTCCGCACAACTGGGAGCTCGCTTATCGCAAAGCTTATACCGCGCGAACATACCGGCGCACGACGCTCGAGTGGCGCGACCGGACGGCCGGCGATTCGCCACTGGCCGCTCAACGCGTGTTGACAGACGTCATTGCGCTCGGCGGCGGCGTGCCAATCATGATGGGCACTCAGCCACTCGGCGGCGTCGGCGTCTCCGGCGCGGTGGGCGGCCAAGAACAAGACAGCGCCTGCGCCGAAGTGGGGATCGCAGCCATTGCCGCCGATCTCGAATGAGCCCGAGGATGCCGTGCCCGAATCCGACTCGGCAGGCCCACTCTGCCCCGCCGAACCGGTAGAATCGGAGGCGCAGAACAATACCCATAACGAGGGGAGAGCCATGACCTTCTCCGGGGAGCGCACTATTCACTCTCGGTCCTGCGCGCTGGCCTTGGTGCTCGTTGCGCTGCTGAGCGCCGTCTATAGCGGCCCGCTCCGCGCGCAGGACGTTCCGGCCACGCACGCGTTTGCAGACGATTCGGAAGCCATCCGGGTCGGTATGGGCGTCTTCCGCCTGCGCTGCGCCGACTGTCACGGCACAGATGCTCGCGGCGTGCGCGGACCCGACCTCACACAGCTCTGGGCGGTTGGACGCACGGATGAGGGCATCTTCAGAACCATCACGGAGGGTATTCCGGGCACGAACATGCGCGCGATTGATCGGGTGCGCACCCGCGACTCGGAAGTTTGGCAGATCATCGCCTACCTGCGGTCCATCTCCACGCCGACCGTAACCCAGACGATGGGAGATGCCGCCCGCGGCGAGGAAATCTTCGCAACCACCTGTTCCGTCTGCCACCAGGTCAACGCGGTCGGCGGCCGCCTCGGCCCTGACTTGTCCCGCATCGGCCTGGCGCGATCGGTCGACGCGCTCAAGCGGCGTGTCCGCGGCGACTACGGCAAGATGGTCGATCGAGCGTTTGCCCCGACGACCCTGACGGATGCCAATGGTGACCGCATGCAAGGCGTAAAGAAGAACGAGGATCTGGTCTCGATTCAGGTCATCGACACGACCGGCCGAATCCAAGGCTTCGAGAAAGACTCGCTGCAATCACTCGATGTGTCGATGACCTCTCTCATGCCAGCGTTCTCTCCCGAGGTGCTGAGCGAGAACGCGCTCGAGGACCTGGTGAGCTATCTCGTAACGCTACGCGGCTACGATGCTGCCGTCGAATGAGGGGACACAAGATGCAAGTCGCGATAATCCGGGCCAAGTACTTCCTCCTGATATTTCTGGTCGCGATAACCGCGACCGCGCAGCTAACCGCAGACGACCGGCTCGTCACAGAGCAAGAGATTCGTGCGGGCTTGAGCACAGATGGCTCGCGCTGGCTAACCTTCGGCGGCAACTATGCCAATCATCGCCATAGCCCGCTGACGCAGATCACGCCCGAGAACGTCGATCGTCTCGTACCGCAGTGGACCTTCCAGACGAACCTGGTCGAGAAGTTCGAGACGACCCCGCTGTATCACGACAACGTCCTGTACGTCACGGGCCCCTTGAATCACGCCTGGGCAATCGATGCGCGCAGCGGGCGCACGTTCTGGTCTTACGAGCGCGAGCTGCCGGAAGATCTCACCGCATGCTGCGGTCTCGTGAACCGCGGCTTCGCGATGCTCGGCGATAGGCTATACATGGTCACGCTCGATGCGCACGTGCTGGCGTTCGACAGCGCAACTGGCCGCGTCGTCTGGGATGCGACGATGGCAGAACACAGCATAGGCTACGCCGCGACAATTGCGCCGCTCATTGCCAACGATAGAGTCATCGTCGGCGTCGCGGGCGGCGAATACGGGATCCGTGGCTTCATCGATGCCTACGACGCCGTGTCCGGCCAGCGCGCATGGCGATTCTATACGGTCCCGGGCCCCGAGGAGCCCGGCAACAACACCTGGGCCGGGGAATCCTGGAAGACCGGTGGCGCGAGCGTGTGGGTTACGGGTGCGTTCGATCCGGAGCACAACCTGCTCTACTACGGCATCGGCAATCCCGGACCCGACTATCACAGCGAGAGCCGCCTCGGCGACAATCTCTACAGCAACTCGATCGTCGCGCTCGACGCCGACACGGGCGAGCTGCGCTGGCACTACCAGTTCACGCCGCACGACGTACACGACTGGGACTCGACCGAGGTGCCAATACTCGCCGACATCACAATCGGTGGGCGAGAGCGGCAGGTCGTCATGTTCGCAAACCGCAATGGTTTCTACTACACGCTCGACCGCGTCACTGGCGAGCTGCTAGTCGCGACGCCGTTCGTACGCACGACCTGGGCAACAGAGATCGGTGTCGATGGCCGGCCAATACTGCTCGACGGCCACAAACCGACCGAAGACGGCGAGATCACCTGCCCCGATCTCAGAGGCGGAACGAACTTCTGGCCGCCGAGCTTCGATCCCGCGACGGGCGTGTTCTTCGTCAACGCGCGCGAGGGCTGCATGACCTACTTCGCGTGGGAGCAGGAATTTATCGCCGGGCAGCGTTTCACGGGCGGCGCCGGCGAGTACATTCGTGACGATCCGGATATGCCGCATTACGGCGCCCTTCGCGCTCTCGACCCGAGGACCGGTGACCGCCTGTGGGAGTTCCGCTACCCGACACCGTCGGGTGCGGGCTTGTTGACGACAGCCAGCGGCCTGATCTTCAGCGGCGACGAGCAGGGCAACTTGCTTGCGCTCGACTCGCGCTCGGGTGCGCTCGAATGGAGCTACCAGATGGGTTCACCCATGTGGGGCACCTCGCCCATTACCTATATGCTCGACGGCCGCCAGGTCGTGCTCGTGCCCGCCGGCACAACACTGACCGCATGGGCGCTGCCGGACGAGTAGGCAATGATCGATAAAGCGGTGCCTGAGACAAATTCGTGAAACGCCGATTGTTGCTGGCTGCACTGCTGCTCGCGCCGCTCGCGACTCCGGCGCAGGACAGCGCAACAGCACCGTTGCGGCTCTACGCGATGGACGGCGGCACGCTCGTCAATCCTGATCCGTCCTGGGCGAACCTAACGCTCGCCGAAATGAAGGGCTATACCTCGATCCCGGTGCCCGCTTATCTAATTGTTCACCCCGACGGCGTGCTGCTCTGGGACACGGGCTTAAGCGACGGGCTCCTCGGGCAATCACCCGAGGAAACAGTGCGCGGCCCGTGGACCCAGGTCGTGACGACGACCATTCGCGAGCAGCTCGCCGAGATCGGTTATGCAGCCGGTGACATCGATTATCTCGCGCTGTCCCATACGCATTTTGATCACGCCGGCAATGCGGATGACTACTCCGGCGCAACCTGGATCGTTCAGCAGGCCGAGCTCGACAGCGTCGACTTCGACAACCACGCGCAGTGGGGCTACCTGAACGGGCTGCGCGACAGCCAGAAACGTATTGTCAACGGCGACCACGATGTGTTTGGCGACGGCAGCGTCATTCTCAAGTTCACGCCCGGACACACGCCTGGCCATCAGTCACTCTACATCGCGCTGGCCGAGACCGGCCCGATCGTGCTTAGCGGCGATCTCTACCACCTCGAAGCCCACCGTCGGCTAAACCGCATTCGATTGACGGACTTCGATCATGCGCTCACTGCCGAGTCACGCGCGTCGCTGGACGAGTTCCTCGAGCGAACCAGCGCAGAGCTCTGGATCCAGCACGAGCTCATGCTCTGGGCGACGCTCAAGAGGGCGCCGCTTCACTTCAACTGATGCTTGCGACTGGCCGCAGCAACGATGCCGGCAAGCAGCGCTCACGCAAAGCGCGCGCAATACACTGGCGGTAAACCGCTGCTCACCTGCGCCCAACGATCCCTGCGCGTCGGGCGCTCGAGCACAGGGATGTAGTCGTGCTGCGATTGATGCTTCTCGCTCTGAGCTCCACCGCGCTGGTCGCGGGCTGCGTCAGCACGCAACTCGAGCCGGTCGCGTCCGCTGAAGAAATTCCGTGGAGCGCCGACAGACCACTGAGCTGGGATGATTTCCTCGGTAGCGTGGATCCACACGCGCCGACGGAAAGGATTGCCATAACGGCAGCCTCGATTCGGTGGGGCTACGAGTACCGTATCGAGCGCGACGGCGGTGACTGCGCCTATCGGTTTACGAACGTACACAGCGAAGCGACCTTTGGCCCGCGCGACTCCTGGGTTAGGCCAGACCACCGAAACGCGGCCGTGCTCATCCACGAACAGGGACACTTTGATCTGACGCAAATCTACGAGCGTATGTTCGAGGAACGCGCGACCACTCTGATCGGTGTCCGCAACCCATGCGAGGGAGGCACTCTGGCGGAAGCCTCGAAAGTCGCCGCAGCTCATGCCGCTGCATTGCTCCAGACCGTCTTCGACGGTATCCGGCAGGGACTCACTGCAGCGCAGGCCGCCTACGACGATCAAACGCGGCATGGCATCGAGACGCAGCCGCAGATGCTTTGGACCGACCGGATCCAGCGCGGGCTTCAGACGGGGACGTGGTCGATGGACTAATGCGGGGCGGACTGGATGGAGATTGCCTCGTCCGGAAGCTGCGCTAGTTGATGCTCCGGCGGTCTAATACCTCCGCGGCACGAGTCGGTGGTCTCGAAACCGGTACGGCTATATCTATTTCAGCCTGTTGTCCAATCGCCCCCTGAGAAAGAATCTTGCTCTCGTGCTAAAGCACTTCGCAGAGCTTTCTCGAGTCTTCGACAGCCCTGCGCTGGAGATGTAGATCGACACGCCGAAGCTGCAGCCAATGAGTTATAGAATCGGGATCTGGCCGTACAGCGAAGTAAGGTCGCGCTCAGAGCCTCCAGAGCACTCCAAGATTCGACCGGGCTCGAGCGTACTCGAGGCGCGGATCAGTGGAGACGACATCCTCGGTAATTAGCTGAGCCCAGGCCGACAGTCGCTGCGTAATTTGAAACTCACCGCGAATCTCCGCACCGACGTCGTCGAGCTCGAGCGGCCCAGCCGAAGGGTCGTCAAACGCGAATGCGTTCGGATAATCATAAACTCGAGACGTCGCCGCGAATGACAACTGCAAGCGGGGATTGGGCCGATAATTGAGCTTAAGCCGCAGCCGGTCCTGCGTGTTGTCGTAGTAGCCGACGAATCCGTCCTGACGGTCGAGCTGCAGATAATCTACGCTAAGCTCGACAGCGCGCACGGGTTTGTATGAAACACCAATCTCCACGCCGGAGTAATCGTATTCTAGAAAACCATTGGTAGTGAGAAAAGCGCCGTTCGCATCGCGGGCCAGGCGCTCATCGTAAGCACGCGCGTACTTGAGTATGCCGAGATTCAACGTCGTCTTCGAGCTGACAGAGTATGCGAGTCGAGCGCGCGCAAACTGCAGATTATGATCGTAGCTCGGGACGAGCGGAACACGCTGGTATTGACGTCCCTCGAATCGGACATCGAATCCGTACATCCATCGGCCGAGCGTGTGACTGTAGTCCGCCTCTACGCCCGCGCCGCGGTATATGAAGCGTTCCGAAATGTCCTCGCCATCGATCTCGCGATCGAACCCATCGTCCGGATCAAAGTTGGACTCGTAGTGGTTCGTCAAGTAGAAAGCCGACTGCAAGCGGCGGCGGCGATTCTCTCCGACGACGTCGATATCGGCACCAACCTCCAAGCGCTGCGAAATCCGATCAGCGTTGGCGAACTCCGATTCATAGTAGTCAGCGTCGAGCCGGTAGCCGAACAGGAACATGGTATCCCGAGCTTCGTTCTGCAGCGTGTACTGCGCAAGTATGTCCACAGGTATGAAGGCCGATGACTCGACGATAGGCGTAACCAGTGGTTGACCCGGCGCCCCGAGATCGACATAAGGATTGGCTGGCGTCCGATAGATATTATCGTCCTGGCCATAGCGGGCGCTCATGAGCAAGCGAAACCCGCCTTTTGGCTCGGATGCGGTGCGCGAGAGCCTATCCCGACGATCGCGCAGCGTCCTTTCCGGTTGAGGCGCGAACGTGCGCGCCGCGCGCTCGGCGAGGTCAGCAAGCTGGCGATTGCTGCTGGCGCTCGCAGCCAGCCGAAAGGCTGCTTCGGCATCACCTGCTCGCCCGAGCCGGCCGTAGGTCAGTCCGAGATTGTAAGTGGCGATAGCGGCAAGCTCTGGGCTCGCCTGCGCTCGTTTGAACGATTCCTCGGCAGATGCGTACTGACCGAGCTTATAGGCCACTACCGCGGTGTTGTAGTGCAGCACCGGCGTATCGAGCCCGGCCGCAGCGGCCTCCCGATAGCGCCGCAACGCGGTGGTGTATATCCCGGAACGAAACAAGTCGTTCGCGTCCCGGAACATTGCATCGGCCCCCGCTTGCGCGTGTCCTGGGGAAGCCCATACCGCGAGCACGACGAGAGCCAACAGGGATCGACACAGAGCGGTCATATGCGCCACAAGATTATGATCTGCAATAACTTTAAGAGTCTCGACCGCAGATATACAGGACATGGGTCACAGCCGTCGGATCGTGACACGCAAAACTCAGGATGAAGCTGGAGTTTCGTTGCAGTCCGTCGCGGCCCCGCAGGCGCGCCGGGAGCCCGATGGCCGCAACGGCAGTCAGCGATGGACCAAAGCAGCCGCTGGCCGGCTAGACGGGTTGCCCATGCCAGGCCCCTGATCTAGCTCGCCATCCTAACCGGTTTGGATCTCTTCGCCGTCGTCATACTCGTCGAACTTGCCGTCGTCATAGTCATCAGCATGACCCTGATCGTAATCTTCGAACTCACCTTCGCCGTAATCGTTGGATTTACCATCATCGTGATCGTTGGATTCCTCCGCTTCGCGGTTCATCTCCGCCTCGATCAGCGGCATGATTACGCCGTCGGCATCATCGGGTCCATCGAGGATATTTTCGAGCGTTATCTCGAAATCTTCTGCCCGCGCGTCGAAGTCGTCTTCTTGCGCAGAAGCGCCAACTGCATGCAACGAGCCGATCGCGCATGCAATCCCGACAATTAATGCTTTTCTTTGCATCTGCATAACTCCCTTTTCTTCTGTTCGGAAACGGCGCATCAGCCTGCTGCTGCCGAAACGAAAACTCTGAATACCCTTCCCATTTCGCCGTGCTGCAGATGCGGCCTAGAACCAGAATGAAACGAACAGCTGGATCACATTCGCATCGAAGCCGAAGAGCGGCTCTTCGCCTGCAAGCCCATTGGACTGTGTTAGGTCACGGAAATCCTCGTAGTCGAACTGGATCAAGTCATACGAGAAGCTGACCGAGCCGCGCTCCAAAAACCGCCAACCGCTGCGCATGATGTCGTAGCTAGCGCCGAAATGCAGCGTGTTGCTGGAGAACGTGCTGAGCTCTTTGTCGCGTGCCATAAAGTTCTGGTACTGCGAGCTCGGAAACAGATCGGCGAAGAAGTCAGCGCGATCCTGCGAGTAGGCCCTTAACTTGCCCTCGAAAATCCAGCCGCCGGCAATGGGATGCGTGTAACCGACCTCAAAGGAATTCGCCGAGATATCCCAGGTGTCACTATAGGTCCGATACTCGCCGTGTATCGCAGCGCGGTAAGGCAAATAATAGCGTAGTCGGATTGCTGCAGCGTCGCTGGTCCGCGTTCGCGGATAGATTTCGGGCTCGAAGCTATAGCCGATAGCGCTATCGGTGTCGACGAACCTTACGGCACGATAGGGGTTATTCAAGAAACCTTCATCAGTGATAGTCTCGAATGATAAGCCGAGCAGCAGATTCTGACTCAGAATCTGCGAGAGACCGAGACGATATTGCTGGCGTCGAACCTCTTCGGAAAACACCGCATCACCACGACGCCCCACCTCGTCGTCGCCTAATGAGTAACCGAGCGAGATTGTGGTTAAATCGCCGAACACATCTTGGCTGATTCCGATGTTGAAACTATTTGCGAGGTAATCGTTCTCCTCGCTCTTGGTAAGACCGAGGCTCAGTATCCAGCGATCATGCAGATAGTCCATTCCGACTGAGTACTGCGTGCGCTCCTCGGTATATGGGCTTGCAGTCGTCACGACATCAACAGACGCACTGCTGATCTTATCGACGTAATAGTTCGCCGATGCCGAGAAGTTGCCCGCAAAGCTTTTTCGCACGAGCATTGAGGGTCCGCTGATCGAGACTCCACCCCCATCATAGGAATGAAACAGCAAGTCCGCCCGATCCTCCGGCAGCACTGCCCCCTGAAGCATCGAGACGCTGACAAGATAGATTCCAAGCAAGACCGGCAGCCGCGACCACAGACCACCCGCGCTGCGCCGATAGGTGCGTCGGACTCGGTTCATGCCAGACCGCCAGAGGCTAGTTACAGCCACAGCCGCCCCCGCTGCTACCGGTAGCACCGCGGGCACCCTCGCGCGCTTCGTACACGTGATGCATATAGGCGCTCGATACCGGGTCCCTATCGAAAGACATGATCGGGTCAGCCAGGTGATCGCGCTCGTAGGGTTTGACCCATGGCTCGATGCTGCAAGCCGACATGAGCAGAAGAGGCAGCAGACACAGCACCGTTCGGAACATCGCAAGCTACTCCCTGATCAATTCTCGAATTTGATTCTGATACTCGTTCTCATAGCCAGGCTTATAGCCGTGGTGCAGGTAGCGGACGTTACCGCTGCGGTCTACGAGGACGGTGCTCGGCATGGCGACGACGTCGTAAATCTTCGTCACGCGATTGTCGGAATCGAACAACACGGGAAAACTGACCGGCGTCTGCGCAAGCCAAGCTTCGGCGCCCTTCGGATCATCTTCGACGTTCACGCCGAGCAGAGTAAACCCGAGCGGGCTGTAGCGCTGATAGAGGGCTTCCAGATGCGGCATTTCCTGGCGGCACGGACCACACCAGGTTGCCCAGAAATTGATCATGACGACCTGCCCCTTGAGATCGGTAAGCGACACCTGCGTTCCGTCGCGCGCTTGCAGCCCGAAATCCGGCGCGATGCCCGATACGGGTGCCGCTGCGGCCACGGCAGTCGCTAGAGTCACACTCAATAAAATCCACAGCTTCCTGATCATTTTTTTCTCCATTTAGTAGTCATGCTCAGAAGAAAAAGGTCATCCCGAAGTTGGCCTCGATGTTATGGCTGGTCTTTTCCTGCCCGAGCAGATCGATATCGAATATGCGGTCCCGTACGTCGGCATGTATCGCAAACCAGTCGCGGGGAATCACGCGGATGCCGAGCCCGAGACTCACCGTGAAACGGCCGTCGCCCGCGAACTCGGTCTTGCCAACACCGCCGATCAAATAGATAGCAGAGTTGAATGCCCGCCCGGGGCTCATATAAATTTCTCCTGGAAACAAGTTGTAACCTAGCGACAGGTCATAGTAGCTGAGCGACCTCTGGTCTTCTGTGAGCAGTTGCGCAGCTCCGCTCAAACGCTCGAAGCTGGTCTCCTCGGCCTCCGTCCTGCCGGCAGCGAGCTCTACAAACAGCCCCTCCGTTATGTGATAGGCGAATCGCGCGCCGAGAGAGGTGTTGACCCCAAAGTCCTCGATGCTCATGACCCCAGCGGTGAACCCCACCTCGAAGTCCTCGGTATCGATCGCCGCGATCTCGATGTCACGCCTGTCGAGCTCGGGCTCGATAATCGGGGCCTGCGCCTGATCCTCAGCTCCGCCTCCGGTCGCCGCTCGAAAGCGGGCGCAACCGGAGAGACTCATGACGAGCGTCGTGCTCGCTAGAAAAAGAAAGAGAACCCTGCTGTCCATTCATTCGGCTCCTCGTTGTCGTCGCGACTCGTAAATACGACGTAAGTTTTATATTCGGCTCGAAATACGAACCGTCGAGTCATATAAGTCCTAATACCAACCCCGACATGGGCTAAATTGTCTGTGCGGTCTGCAGTTGCCACTATCGTGCCCTTCGGCTCGGTGCTGATGATTCCAGCACCCAGCGTGAAGTAGGGTGACACGCGCCATTCCGGAAACAGCAAATGCACGATATTGATGTTCACCATCTGACTGTTCGAGAACCGACCGAGGATGTCCGAATACCGGAATTCGGCAGACAGATTCTCGGTAAAACTAAAGCCGCCGAACATCGACACGATGTTGGCGCCGCCGAAATCGCCATACAGTCCTCCGACTTCCCAGCGTCGCTCGAAATAGTCCGCGAGCGTATAGGTCGGAACCTCGACCGGCGCTCCGGAGAGCTGCAGGGTCTGCTGCAGCTGAGCGATGCTCACCCAGCCCTCCTGCCCATGAGGCGCCCGCACCTTGAACCAGTCGGTACGCCGCGACAGCACCTCGATACGCTCGCCGCGGTCGGCCACGTAGAAGACGGGGTAGGCTTGGGCGGGCCCCGTGTGCAGCTCGATGAACGGATCATCGATTACGACGGACTGCGCCTCATCCTGCGCGTGGGCGCCACCGGCGGCCAGGAACAGAAACGACAATACGATGAGGAGCTGGCGCGACATGGGTCAGTTCAGCGGCACGGCTGGATCATGCGGATTGTTGAAGTACTGCGCGCCGATATCGAGCCACTCGGCGATGAGTCGTAGCTCGGCCGGCGTCAGATAGGCTGCATGAGTGCGGCGGGCACGAAACCTCGAGAAGAAGGCCGCTGACGCGTTCGCGCCAGCGGCGCTCATTGTCGAGCTCACGTTGATGGGAACCTGGATCGGGTTGCCATCCACGTCCAGACCGGGAACGAGCACATCCGCGCCTGCGGCATCCACCGCGTTGTCGTCGAAGAGCAGTTCTCGGTAGGACTTGAGCTGGTCGGCCTCATCGGGCGAGGGCCCGTCCGTCAGATCAAGCTGAGCTGCAGGCACCTGCGCTGCGTTCATGGCATCGACGGGTGAATGGCAGCCTGCCTGCGCGCAGGTCAGGTCCTGCAAGACGATCATCGGGTCGTTCGGGTCGGTCACCAGCCGCGGGACGTTCCACAGCGGGTGGATGTGCTGCTCGTAGTTGATGACGATCCGGCAGAGACTGGTCCATTCCTGCATGCATTCGGGCGTCGTCGGCGCCGGTGTGTCCAGATCCAGGTATCTATAAGCGAAGCTCGCATCGCGCAAGCGCCCGGCAGCAACCTCGTCCGTCCACACATCGTCATAGACGATGTCGACGCTAGGATTCAGTGCGGCGCAATCGGTGATGCAGCTGATCCGCGAGCGCGTCTCGGCCATCGTCTCTCCAAAGTCGGTGAACAAGGCTGGATCGGTGTTCGGGAACGGCACACCCGTGGACAGGGCGCCGGCATAGACGGAATCGAAACTCTCGCTGCGGCCGTGCGACACGACCGAGGTCGGATTATGGCAACCGTTGCACTCGAGCTCCTCGCCAGGCACGACCTGTAACCAATTCTGATGCCGCCGGGAGATACGCCGGCCGTTCGCATCGAGAACACTTACGGCAAAAGGCACCCTAGCAGGGACCTTTGTGCGTACGGAGCCGTCCGGCTCGATCGGGGCGTAGCCGAGAATCTCACGCATGCCCTGCTGACGGTTCGGCCCGAACGCAGTGTTGGCGAAATCGACCACGTCGTCGTCAGGCAGCGGCACGGCCTTCTCGATCCTCAGGAAGCGCGCCGGTCGCTGCGTCGCAAGCGTCTGCTCAGGATCGGCCAAAGTCTCGATGTCAGGCGGCGCAACGCTGACACCGTCGATATCGTAGACGCTACGTATATTGAGAATGCCTACGTCTTCGGCTGCGAGATCTGCATCGACGTCGAGGCCCGGCGTTTTGTCGAGAATGACCTGAGGATTCGTGCGCGGCTGCGCAGCGACGATCTCGCCGATGAGCATGCCCTCCTCGCCGATGACAATTGGAAGCTGTGTTTGATCGGTGGGGTCGTACATCCAGATCCCGTAAAAAGGTGGTGCGAGAGAGAAACTCGGATCGACGAGCCGCTCGGCGCTACATGGTAAAATGATGTTATTCACGTCCGTCACGCGACAGATATTCCAGCTGACCAGCACACGCCCCGTGCCATCCCAAAGCGGAAATGCCGAGGAGAAGCGGCCGCCCGGTGACGGCAGCAAGTCTGTGCGGACCTCCAGCGGAGTTGCCGAGACCTGTGCCGGGCCCTGGAGGCCTACGCTGATCGCGATCGGCTGGTCGTTCTCGACGAAGTTCGCCGTGTCGATGATAACGATGTCGCCACCCAGCTCCGGATGCACGGCGGGCCGCGCTATTGCCATGATCTGTCCGTCCGGCAATTCGCGTGCGCCCACGAATTGCACTTCAGTCTGATCAGTCCCGGTCCGATGGCTCTCGGCACCATAGAGCAGCTCGAGCTCACTGCCGTCGGGATTCATACGATACAGATGCACACCATCGACATTGCCGGCGTTGTCCCAGCGGCTGAACAAAATGCGGCCGTCGTTGAGCACGGTCGGGTCGAGATCGTGGCTCTGGTTGAATGAAACCTGATGGAGATTGGCGCCGTCGCTGTCCATGACGTGCAGCACGAAGGCCGGCTCGTCGCCGTTTTCCTCCAGCGCATCGAACTGAGGCTTGTTCTCATTGAGCAGAGTCGCTTTCTGCTGACGT
>JAHEEM010000218.1 GCA_024640695.1 Rhodospirillaceae bacterium
ATCTGACGCCGACCAAGGATCGAGCACGATGAGTGAAACACCGACATCCGGCGGGCGTCTGCCCTCCGACGTGATCGCCGACCTTGCGGCGGCAAGCCGCATCCTCGCCGCTCAGGGCGTCGTCGACGGCTTCGGCCACGTGTCGATGCGTCACCCGGATGCGCCCGATCGCTATCTGATGTCACGCTCGACCGCACCAGCACTCGTGACACCGGACGACATCATCGAGTACGACCTCGACAGCAATCCATGCAATGCAGCGGGACGCAGCAGCTTCCTCGAGCGCTTTATTCACGGCGAGATCTACAAGGCACGCCCCGATGTCATGTCCGTCGTGCATAGTCACTCGCCCTCGGTCATTCCGTTTGGCCTCGTTGACGCGAAGATGCGGGCAATGTTTCACAACGCGGCATTCCTGGCTGCCGGCGTTCCGGTGTTCGATATCAGTGAGCAGTTCGGCGCAACCGACATGCTCGTCAGCGACGGCGCCAAAGGCATCGCGCTGGCCGGCTGCCTCGGCGACAAGCACGTTGGCCTCATGCGCGCGCACGGATCCGTCGCTTGCGGGCCGTCACTACCGATTGCGGTGTTTCGGGCTACGTACACAGAAGTCAGCGCACGCATCCAGCACTGGGCCGCGGCGCTCGCCGGAGACGGGCCGATCGCGGCGCTCAGCGAGGAAGAAGGCGTGCTGGCTGATGTGCCTAACCGCACAGCCGGCATGCGCGCCTGGGACCTCTGGCGAGCGCAGGTGCGTGCGCAAGTGAATTGGTAGCTTAACCCCTACGGAGGACTGTCCTTTGAGCGATACGGAGCAACTCAAGCAGCAACTCGTCGACTGTATCCGCATGCTCGAGCGGTCCGACATCATCGACTACAACGGTCATGTCAGCGCTCGTGCCGGCGAGAGCCGAATGTACATCAATATCGGCTCTTGCCAGCGCAGCCGGCTCACGACCGCCGACATCTGCACGATCGATTTTGACGGCAACGTGCTCGAGGGGAACGGCAAACCCCCACTCGAGTTCCATCTGCACGCCGGCATTTACAAATCGCGGCCCGATGTGCAGGCAATTGTGCACGCGCACCCAAAATGGTCGACGTTTCTTAGCCTGACTGGTCACAGCTACCTGCCGGTCTATGCGCAGGGCTCCCTGGTGTACCCGATGCCGGTGCTCGACTCACCGAGATCAATCAACAATCCCGAGATGGCCAAACGGCTTGCGGACGCGCTCGGCGACCGGCCTGCCGCCATGATGAAGGCGCATGGTGCTGTGACATGCGGCAAGAACATCATCGAGGCCTTCGTGCTTGCGAACTACCTCGAAGAGAACGCCTACCGTCAGTACATGGCGCTGCAGATCGGCACACCCTACGCGTTGACCGACGAGGAAGTCACCGCCGCACAGGGCAAGCTGTGGACGGAGAGCCTGTTCAATCGCACCTGGGACCATTTCAGCGCGAAGCTCGATGACGCACGCTAAGGCATTGCCGCACGTGTGTCGTTACGGGTATCTCCAACTGTTAACTTAAAGCTCACGATGTCAGATCCAAAACGCTTTCTGCTAGCCGCGGTCATGGGCTGGCCGGTGATGCACTCCCGCTCACCGCTCATGCACAATTACTGGTTCGACAAGCTCGAGCTTGCAGGCGCCTACGTACCGCTTGCCATCGAGCCCGGCAAGCTCGGGCCCGCCTTGCGCGCACTGCATCCGCTGGGTTTTTCCGGATGCAATCTGACCATTCCGCACAAAGAAGACGCCATGGCGATTGTCGACGAGGTCGACGAGGTCGCGAAGGCGATCGGCGCGATCAGCTGCGTCGTCGTGCGCAGCGATGGGTCGCTGTTTGGAACGAACAACGACTGGTTCGGTTTCATCAACAACCTAAAGCAGGAACAGCCCGGTTGGCGCGCGGACGCAGGACCGATCGCGGTGATCGGCGCAGGCGGCGGATCGCGAGCAGTCTGCTACGGTCTCATGCGCGAGGGCGCCACGGAGATTCGGCTCGTCAACCGCACGCGGGAGCGCGCCGAGGCCATTGCCAACGAGGTCGGCGGCCCGATCGCAGTGCTACCCTGGGAAGCTCGCCACGACGCGCTCGACGGCGTCGCCATGGCCGTCAATACGACGAGCCAGGGCATGGTCGGACAGGCCGCGCTCGACCTTCGGCTCGACAGGCTGCCGAATACGGCTCTCGCCGCCGATATCATCTACATTCCGCTGGAGACGCCCTATCTCGCCGCAGCACGCGCGCGCGGCAACCCCACGATCAATGGGCTTGGCATGTTGCTCCATCAGGGCCGCCCGGCCTGGAAAATGTGGTTCGGGATCGAGCCAGAGGTTACTACCGAGCTTCACGAGCGCATGCAACGCAGCATCCTCGGCCACTGAGGCGGCGCATTCAGCATAGCGCTAGTACGCGCGGGAACCCTAGAGGCGAGCAGCCATGCACGAAAACAACCTGCATCTTTGGCAGCACTCTCACAGCTTTGGTCAAGATATCCGAAGGCCTGGAGAGACGCGCACACTCATCGTAATTGCGATCACTGCGATCATGATGGTCGTAGAGATCGCTGCGGGGATCTCCTTCGGCTCTATGGCGCTGCTCGCGGACGGCCTCCATATGGCGTCGCATACCGCAGCGCTCTCTATCAACGCTTTCGCATACATGTATGCCCGCCGGAATGCGCATAACGAAGAGTTCAGCTTCGGCACCGGCAAGGTGAATACGCTCGGGGGGTATACCGGGGCCGTGCTGCTAGCGGGCTTCGCTTTGTTGATGGCCTGGGAAAGCAGCGTTCGGCTCGTCTCACCCGTCGAGATCGCGTTCAATCAAGCGATAGTCGTCGCAGCGCTAGGTCTCATCGTTAACGGCGCCTCCGTGCTGATCCTCGGACACCACCATCATCCGGAGCAATCCCAGGACCTGCCCGAGCCGATTGCTGCGCGTGCGCACGATCATGAGCACACAAGTCCGCATGCGCACGAACACCATCACCATTACCATCATGATCACAACTTGATTGCTGCCTATCTGCACGTGCTGGCGGATGCGCTCACGTCATTACTCGCAATCTTTGCATTGCTCGGCGCGAAGTACTTCGGATTCATTTGGGCAGATCCGCTCATGGGCATTGTCGGCGCGATCCTGGTCGGCAAGTGGTCCCTTGGACTTCTGCACAGCACCTCGACGGTCCTGCTGGATCGTGAAGGGCCGAAAGCAATGCGCGGAATCATCAAAGAGAGAATTGAGGCCGATGCCGACAACCGCGTCGTGGACCTGCATGTCTGGGCCGTCGGTCCCAACATCTATTCAGTGATCGTGTCGATTGTGACGCACGATCCGAAACCACTCGAGCACTACAAAGCCCTGATTCCAGCAGGTCTGGGCGTAATGCATGTCGCGGTAGAGGTGCACCGCTGCAGCAATGAGGGTCTGCCGCTTACAGTAAACGCCGAC
This sequence comes from Rhodospirillaceae bacterium, assembly GCA_024640695.1. Taxonomy (GTDB): domain Bacteria; phylum Pseudomonadota; class Gammaproteobacteria; order Steroidobacterales; family Rariloculaceae; genus JAHEEM01. The sequence goes on from JAHEEM010000218.1 coordinate 3,463, forward strand.
TGATCAACTCGCGTTGCCCTTGGCGAACGATCGCGAGGCTCCGGCTGCCACAACACGGATCTCGTTCCTGCCGACCGCCGACCAGGCGGTTCCGAGCGCAACCGCCTCAGCAGCGGGGTTGTGCCGACGGCGCCTTCTGCAGAACTAGGCTTACCGGCGTCAGCGCCTGGCCAACCTGTTCTCGGCGAGGCGCGTGATCGCCTCGGCGACCTCGCGCCATTCGGCAAACTTCGCCGCAAAAAGCTCGGTTGCGTCGGCCGGGCCCGAGCCGACGGGCCGGAAGGCTCCCGTCAATGCTCGAGAGGCATCCAATAAGTCGATCGCCAGGACCCGTTCACGCGACACGCTTTCCTCGAACTGCTGCTCCCAATCCCTTGCATCCATGCGAAGTTCCTCCGAACGCGTGACCCACGCTGACACGCCAGATCTTCTGCGAACGCAAGCATTTAGCTGAACTTTCCGCGTATCGTCAAGCCATCTAATCACGGTCGGGCAGCCTAATCGATGTCACGCCCAAGCCAGGGTCTCGGCTACGGTAGTCAGTGGCGACAGCGATGAATCTCGCTGCATGGCCCCTGCCCCGCACTGCCCGCTGCCGCCGTTAACTCGATGTCAGCCACGCGCGCGGATCGTAGACCGCCCGCGGCAAGCCGGCAAACCTGGCTTCGAGCGCGTCGGTAAGGCCGTCGGGAAGTCCGAGCTCGACCGCAGCGAGCAACTGCTCGAGCTGTGCAGCGGACTGCGCCGGAAGGATGATGCGATCGGCCTCGAGCGCAACCGCGAACGCAACCGCCGCCTCGGGTAACGACAAGCTGAGATCGGCAAGGACGTCGCGCAAGGCCGTCGCGACCGCCTGCAATGCCATAAGGCATGCCCAGCTGGGCTGTACCGAGACTGAGGCGCCCGACCGACACGATTCAGCTCGCGCGGCGACCGATCCCGAACTTGCGCAGCGACGTGCGCAGGAGTGATTGTTCCGGCTGCGCCCCAGCCACGCTCTTGCGCAGACGATAGACGAAGGCCGGCGGAACATTGAAGAGCGCAACACCGATAAGGGATGCACATGCACCGAGCGCGCGCAGATTCTCGGCTGGGACGGCACAGCGCGCCACATAGGAGAACTGATGAAACCGGCCCGTCGGTGCCAGTGCTGCGAAGACATGCTCGAGCAGCTGCGCCTTCTCTGCGCTGGAGAACAGCAGCAGCGGCAGACCACTGATGACGAAGTCGGCAGGCCCGGACAACTCACCAGCGTAGCGATCGAGCGTCACGGCGTCGGCGTTGATGATCTTCACACCCGGGAAGCGCCGTTTCAGGAATTTTGCGAAGGTGGCGTCTTTTTCCAGAACCAGCAGGTCCTCACGGCTGACACCGGCATCCAGAATTGCTTGGGTCACCGTGCCCGTGCCGCCGCCAAGCTCAATGACGCGTGCCCCCGGCCGCACGCCAGTTACGAGCAGCTTACCCACGGACGGACCGCTCGGAAATACCGCACCGACCGCGCGCGGGTTGCGCAGCCACCCGAAAAAGAACTTAGCGTGCTGATACCAGCCTGATGGTTTTTTCGTTTGCTCGCCGTCGGCCATAGATCTAACGCCCCACTCGCTCGAGGTCAGTACCCTGTCACATGGAAATTCGCCGAACCACCAGACTAGACCACGAGTTCTTGGGTAAACTTGCATGCTCCGCGCGGGCACGCCCCCCAAGCATTCGCGCGCTGCATCTTAACTTAGACGACCCCACGACTGTCAAAATGAACGTACCCTGCAACGGGCCCTGTAGGGTCTGGACACGCGCAATCCTGCTCGCCGGGCTCATTGTAGCGCCAGCCACGTTCAGCCAGGAGAGGCCTGTCGCACGACTCGGCACCGTCACGGTGACCGGCACGCGTCTCGAGGCCACCGCTGCTCCGAGCCCTTCCACAACCGTTATCGACGCCGCGACGATCCAGTCGCACAACAAATCGACCGTGCCGGAGCTACTCGCCGATGTCGCCGGGCTCCACAGCAGCATGCCCGGCGGCCGCGGTAGCGTCGGAGAGATTCTCTTGCGCGGC
>JAHEEM010000029.1:0-18150 GCA_024640695.1 Rhodospirillaceae bacterium
TGCACGCCCGTTAAACACGGTACGGCCGTCGGCCAGCGTGACCGACCTGACGTTGACGCGGTGGGTGTTATCTTCCCGAGCGCCGAAGCCCGTGATCGAGATCTCATCACCGACCTGCAGTGACCGACTCGTCCAGCCGTTGCGCGATAGCGCGCTGGGGCTGGCGAGCTCGAGGTTCCAGGTCTCCACGCTGTCATTCTCACCGACGACGTCGATGTAAAAGCGCGCGTGCGGATTCGTCCACTCGACCCGCGTGACCACGCCCTTCATGGCAACCGGCTTATCGGCCGTGTACTCCGACGCAAATGAATGATGTGCCGACACGCCCGCCGCGCACAGAGCACCGGTTGCCGTCACAATAACCGCAAGCATCGCTTTCATCTGGAGACCCTCGGTAGATCCAAGTGTAATAAAAATTCGATGCAGCAAACGTACCTCAGTTACGCTTATCGAGCAAACGCGGCTTTCGACCATCGCAGCTATCGAAGACGGGTCTGCGCTGCCCCGAATCGCTGCAGACACCTATCGGCAGCCGCGTCCTGATACGGGCAGGCTGGCTCGATGACACTCGGGCGGAGCGGGATTCAAAGCCCTACTCGCTGCCCCTTGCGAACCGGCGCGGCCGGTACTCTGGTAGCTTGGCTTGGCGCCGGCCCCTGGCAGTGTGGTATCTGCCTGCCTGATATTGCTTTCAATAGAAACGGTATCTGAGTTATCCTTCTGTCGGTGTTTGGCATAAGAATAAATATGGCCGAGACTCGATCGCAGGACCGCAGCGTCGAAACAGATATCAATGGCTTACGGCAGGCGCTGTGCGCACTGACCGCTGTTGTAGGCCTGGCGTTCGCGGCCGTCCCTGGCGCGGTTAGGGCTCAATACGAATTGGCGCCGGGCGATGGCGCCGGGCTCGTCGGCGATCCGGAAGCCGGCAAGGTATTCTGGGAGACGCTCGCAACCTCGTCGTGCAAGAACTGCCACGGCATCCAGGGTCAGGGCGGATTTGCACCGCCGCTCGCTGGCCGAGGGCTGACCACGGAGGACTTCATTCGAGCGATCACGCAACCGGCTATTATGCCGACGTTTCCGCAATACACCGCGCAGCACATGGCGGACTTTGCCGCACACTTTGCGCGCATGCCGCCCGTGACCACCCCTGGGTCCTGGCGTTACCCGATGCCTCCCGATGCGGGACAGGGGCTCATGGTTGCGTTTGCTATTGGCTGCGCGCAGTGCCATGGGCCGGAGCTCGAGACGCCGCGCCATAACGCCGGTGCCGTGTTTGCCGATGCCGATTTCGAGTGGTTCAAGAAGCATGTCTACCAGCACAACGCGGTCGTATGGGACTACTGGGAAGAGCTCGAGCTTGCGAATATGGCTCCCTATGTGCGCATGGGCACTTACTCGCCTGACAGGCTTCCGGAAACCGTTCTCGCCCAGATCTGGGAATGGATGACCGAGGAGGGCTTGTTGACGCCGGTGACGGCTTCTCTGCCGCAGCCCGAGCTGACCGATGACGGCGCGGTTTATACGCTGACACTGATCAATCAAGGTTTGCGGGACAAGGGCTTGGTCGCCGAGGACGCGACGGTCAGGCTCGTGCTGCCGGAGGGCGCCGAGGTCGTTGGCGCCAGCGGCGCGGGTTACCGGGGGATCAAGCCCGATCCTGAATCCGGTAACGATGCGGTCGTCTGGCAGCTCGAAAGAATCGCGCCGCACGACCGCATATCGCTGCAGCTCACGCTAGCGGCCGCTGCGACCAAAGAAAATAACTTAAGCGGATATGTCGCATGGCCGGGGCAGGACACCAAGCACCCGGAGCGGCTCAATTTGCGGGTTGGCCAGCGGCCGCGCAGCTTCCCCTAAGAGGGGATTATGGCTTGAAGGCGTCCGGGCGCCTCAGGTCTTTCTGGGTCTTCCTCAACAAGAACAAATGGTGAATCGCCATGGAAAACTTACTCAAGCCACTTTCACCCTACGTGCACTGGGGCATGCGCCTGTCGGTTACGGCAACGTACCTCTGGCACGGCTATCACAATCTGCCTCCGGGCGGTTTCGAGCGGCGCTTCGGCATGCCGGGTGGTTACGCGATGGCGATACTCGAGATGGCCTCGGGTGTCGCACTGCTCGCAGGCGGATTCACCAAGCCTATCGTGACGCGGCTGGGCGCGGCCGGCGTTCTGTTCTTTATGGTCGGCGCAATTGTGCTCGTGCACGGACCTATGGGCTGGGATAGCCGTACGGGCGGTGCGGAATTTCAAGTGCTGTTGTTCATGGTCGGTCTGTATTTCTTCGTAAAGGGTAACGACGATGCGTGAGACCAGATCGAGATTACGGCGAACGATTGCGAGCTTGGTATTCGCGGGCAGCGCGGTAGCTGGCAGCCTCTGCGCACAGCCGGCCGATCTTGTTTTGACGAGTGGCAAGATCATCACGGTCGACAACACATTCTCGATTGCCGAGGCTGTCGCTGTCCGTGACGAGCGAATTGTTGCGGTCGGAAGAAATCAAGATGTAGCAGGTTTGATCGGCCCGAACACGCAGCAGATCAACCTCGGCGGCAAGGCCGTCGTGCCGGGCATGATCGATAACCATGCGCACTTCATGGAGGAGGGCGCGTATTGGCTACATGAGCATCGCCTTGACGGCGTCGACTCGCGCGCACAGGCCCTGGAGATGATGAGCGCTCGTGCCGAGGCGCTCGGCCCGGGCGGCTGGGTCTTCACGCTTGGCGGCTGGTCGCCGGATCAGTTCGCTGACGATGACAGTCCCTTCACGCGAGAGGAGCTCGATCGCGTTGCGCCAAATAATCCGGTTCTGCTGCAGTTCACCCGGTGCTGCACGTTTGTCAACTCCAGAGCCATCGAGGAGCTGGGCTTGGAGGCCATGGACGAGCCGTGGATAGAACGCGATCAGCGCGGGCGGGCAACCGGAGTCATCGATGCTGCCGGTGCCAATCGGCTCACGCGTCATCTCGTGCAGGTGCCGCCCGAAGACGAACTCGAGGCCGGCGGTATGGCGATGATCCGGGATCTCAACATGGCGGGCCTGACGGCCTCCGGAGGTTCGTGCGATTTTCCCGAGATGTATCGTCGCTGGCAGGAGGAGGGGCGGCTGGGCATGCGCTTTTTCTGTTTCTTGACCGTGAACGGCGGCGCACGTTCGCCGGAAGATGTCGATCGTGTCATCGCCGGCATGGGTGGCCTGAAGTACTTCCAGGGCGACGAGTGGATTGACTACGTCAACTGGGGTGAGCGCGTCTACAACCTCAACGACAACATGACCGATTTGGTGCCCACGCAGGTGCCGGGCCAGTTCGAGAACTGGGGCCGCGTCGCGCGCGCGGCCGCTGCGCATCATATTCCGCTGATGATCCACACGACTCTGGAGCCGACCGTGGAGGGCCAGCTGCGGCAGGTCGAGGCCATTGCGCGCGATTACCCAATCAAGACGATGCGCTGGACTTTCATGCACATGGAGCAGGTCACCGCGAATCAGCTCGAGCGCATGAAGCGGCTCGGCATGTATGTCGGCGTGCAGCCACGGGCGACCGTCATGGGCGGAATCTACCTCCGCATACATGGTGATCGCGCCTACCACATGCCTGCACTCAAGACGATTCAGGACAGCGGTATCGTCTGGGGGCTCGGCACCGATGCGTTCGAGGTCAACCAGTATCGGCCGTTCACCACGCTATGGTGGGCGGTCACGGGCAAGATGGTCGGTGGCAAGGTGGTTAATCACGAGCCGATCAGTCGCGAGGACGCATTGATCGCGCACACGCGCAGCAACGCCTATCTGTTCTTCCGCGAGAGTGACCTCGGCTCGATCGCGCCGGGTAAGCTCGCCGACATGGTGGTCATCGATCGTGATTATCTGACGATTCCGGCCGATGAGATCAAGGACGTCACTCCGCTGATGACCATCGTCGGGGGCCATATCGTCTATGACGCCGATGCCGGCTGAGGCTGGAATCTAATCTAGCCCGATAGCATTAGGTCCGTCGTGGCTTTGGCTGCGGTGCGGCGTGTCCAGCTAAGCTAAAGCTCGCTGATCTCTGCCGCGCGCCGCAGCAACTTGCCAAGTGCGCTGTCGAGCGCCTTGCGCTCCTCGGGGGTCAGGATAACGACCCGCTGATGGTTGTATTGCGAGGCGATGCGTAAGATGCGGCGGGCCCGCTGCCGGCCCGTTTTCGTGATTGCATAGTTGGTGCTTCGCCCATCAGCCGGATTTTGCCACGCCTCCACGAAGCTCTGCTCGCGCAACAAAGCCAGTGCGCGGCTGACCTGAGGGCGCTTAAGCCGCATGACATGGGCCAGGCGCTTCACGGTCGCCGTGGAAAGGTCCTCGAGCACGCCCAGCACTCGCGCCTCAGTCAGCGAAAGCTCGTGTTTCTTAGCGAGATTACGTCCCGCCTCCTGCTCGAAAGCCCTGTTGAGGACGCTGATCCGGTAGCTCAATAGCTCCGTGAGATGTTCTAGCGGCGCCTCGTCTTGGCTTCCGGCCCCATTGTCTGCGTCGTTCAGTTTTTTTCTGGCCATTGAGCGTCCCTTGTTGGCTCGTTCCGGCTCGGTTGGCGTCGCGAATTTATCCGTGCGCTCCAAGCTGCTGTTGCTATTTGTGTCCTGCCGCGGCGGTCGTCGTCTATGCCCGCAATGAAAATCCGGCGATCTGTTTATAACGCTCCGAAATGGCTCTGAGCTCATCCTGACTGATGACATCGTCGATATTATCGAACGGTCGTCCGCCTGTGAGCTCCTCGACCTTGATAATCATGTAGTCCGGCGGGAACTCGCGATTCATGCGCACGACCTTGGCAGTCGGTTCCAGGCGTGCTTGCTCATAGGCTCGCAGTGCCGCAACCGGCTCGCCGAGCCGCGCCAGTTGCTCGGCAAACGTTCGCGCATCGATCGCGCCCTGCGCAGCGCCGTTAGATCCTCGCGGGTACATTGGGTGCGCGGCGTCGCCCATTAAGGTAATTCGCCCGAAAGTCCACTGCTCGACCGGGTCCTTGTCGACCATGGGGTACTCAAGAATGACGTCGGCCGCGGATATCATCTCCGGCACATCGAGCCAGTCGAATTGCCAGTCACGGTAGATTGGCAGGAAGTCCTCGAGGTCGCCGGACTGGTTCCAGTCGTTCATCTTGACGTCGGCTCGGCGTATCTCCGCCATCCAGTTGATCAGTTGGTTGCCCTCACCGTCGACGTCGTCGACAATCGGGTAGACGACCATCTTGCCGGTCTCAATGGAGCCGATGCGCATATAGGTTCGCCCGTCGAAGATAGGCTTACGCCGCGTGACGCCTCGCCAGGTATTGATGCCAGCAAACTGCATCTTCTCATCGGGATAGAACTGGCGGCGTATCGCCGAGTTAACGCCGTCGCAGGCGATAGCGATGTCCGCCTTCACTGACGGTAGCGCCTGACCGCTGGACGTTTCGCGGAACCCGATCGTCACGCCATGCTCGTCCTGATCGACCCCCGTGCAGTGACGATTCGTCATTACGCGCTCGGCTCCGATCTCCGCAAGCGCGGCCTCATAGAGCACTCTATGCAAGTTACCCCGATGGATGCCGAGCTCCGGCACGTCATAGCCGGCATAGAGCCCTCTGGGCTCCTTGTAGATCAGTTGGCCATACCGATTGAAAAACGCGCTCTCGCGATTCTCGATAGCGACCCGGCGCAGGGCATCCTGCAAGCCCAACGCGGAGAATTCGCGCATCGCGTGGGGCAACAGTGTGATACCGACGCCGAGGGGCTCGATCTGGGGCGCGGTCTCGTAGACGCGGCACTCGATACCGCGTCGCTTCAAGTGCAGCGCCAGGGTCAGCCCGACAACACCGCCACCAATGACCGCAATCTCCATATGGCTAACCCGAGTTCCGTTCGATTACGCGCACGCTAAATTATATCCAACTATGCTCGAGCGGCCGAGAAGTATCCATGACCAGCGGCTACCCACAGCCCGGTCCGGCTGTTTCCTGGGATGCTGGGAGTGCATCGTGCACAGGTGTCGTCGCTCAACGCCAGCGGTTCATGGCCTTGCGGTGATCCGACTCCGCCGGAAGCTCAGCAAGCTCGATTCGAACACCATTGAGGTCCATGACGTTGGACAGAATCGCTCCCGTAGAACTGTTGCGAACCTCGGCGACGTCGGCACCCGCCTGCTGAAACATCTTGGCGACGGCTTCGACATCGTCGACGTGGATACCGACATGATTAATACCTGCCGGCCGCCCGTCCGCCCGATTCAGCTCAATGAATGTGTTCTGGCTGACTTGCATGTACACGAGGCGCGTAACTCCGGCGTCGTCTGAGGCCCTGAATGCTTCTTTGAAACCCAAGGTACCGCTGTAGTACTCCACAGCTGTATCGATGTCGGGTACGGTCATGCCGACGTGGTTTACGCCCACGATGTCGCGGTTCTGACCCTGACCGATAGCCGTCTGCACGATGCCGCCAACCAGCAGCCCCGCTGCGAATAAGACAAATCCTCTCATAGCGAACTCCTTCGTCACTGTTCAGGTCAGACACACTGTTAATGAGGTTTATACCCTCGCACACGCGCGATGTCCATGCGCTCTGGGCGAGCTACAGAGGTCGCTTTTTCAACCGGTGCGCTGCCCAGAGTCGTTCCTTGAGCCTGTTCTGGAGGCGATTGCCGAGAGGTTTGGGATGCACGACCGCCGGTATGTTTGGTAAGCTAGTTATCGACCAGATTCGGCCGTCTCGGGGCGTGCAGGAATCCCACGCGGGGCACATTAGCCGAGGCAGTATCGTTTTTGAGACAGGATCGAACATGAGGCTCATTTTTCGCGTGCCCGTGCTGCTGGTGCTGTGTACTGGTTCCCTGGGTGTGGCACACGCACATCATTCGGCTCGGTTGCAGTACGACATGGAGCAAGTTGCAGAGGTCGAAGGCGAAATCACGGCGCTTGTATGGCGCAACCCACACGTGCGTTTCACGCTCAGCGTCGCAACTGCCGAGGGCCGACGCGAGGACTGGTCCGTCGAGAGCATCCCGATCACGCGCTTGTCGCGCATCGGTGTCACTCGTGACCTGCTCACGATCGGCGCGACCATAAAGGTGGCCGGTTATCCAGCAAGATTGGGTGCCCCTGAGATGTATGCATTGAATCTGCTGCTACCCGATAATCGTGAGGTGCTGCTCGACACGCCGACCGCTCGATGGAGCCGGGACACGATCGGCACTGGCCTCGATACGACTCCAGGCGAGGCGGGCGCGGATCCGTCTCTGGGAATATTCAGGGTCTGGAGCAATGACGGCAGCTTTCTGGCGACCGAGACGCGTTTCCTGAGCGAAGGCGGCACGCTGAGCTATCCGTTGACGGACGACGCGCGCGCAGCGCAAGCCGAATGGGATCCGCTGGATCCTGGTAACCCGTTTCTGACCTGCGCGCCCAAAGGCATGCCGCTGATCATGCAGCAGCCCAACCCGATCGAGTTCGTGGACAACGGCAACGAGATCACGCTGCGTATCGAGGAGTTCGATACGGTCCGTCGAATTGTGCTCTCAGCGCCGCTCGCGGCGGCTGAGGACCCCACGCTACTAGGACATTCCTATGGCCATTGGGAAGGTAATACCCTCGTCGTGAGCACGACCGGGATTAGCTGGCGTTACTTCGATCAATGGGGCCTCCTGCAGAGCCCTGATGTCGCCACCGTCGAGCGTTTCACCCTTGACGATGCGGGTAGCCGGCTCGACTACGAGCTTACCGTGACCGACCCGTGGCTCTTCACGGAGCCCGTGACGCTGAGCAAGTCGTGGCGATGGCTTCCCGGCGACCGCGTCTTGCCCTATAACTGTACGGAGCGAGGGTGACATACCCAGTGCTGCCATTGATCTAGGTCGACCACCACGGAGATATACAGAGCAGGTTTTTCGACAGACGTGGGCTAATACAACGAGGCTGAGAGACGCAGCATAATGAAAATATTCAGAAAAATTGCAGGGCCCGTCGCCGCAGCCATCACGCTTGCTGCCGGCAGCGCTTGGCTCGGACTCGCCGAGGCGCAGACGGCGGAGGAGAAGCAGCGTAATGTCGAGCTCGGCCTGGCGCACGAGTCGGCCTGGGCGCTTTACCAGTACCTCGAGGACGAGGCCGACGGCGGTCAAACGCTGACATGGCGCACCATGCCGGATTGGTCGGGCTTGTGGACGCGGTATACGTCGGGCGGTAACGGCTTCGACCTCGATCGTCCGCCGGGGGCGTCGACCTCGGCGAAACTTACGCCCGCAGCTAAAGCCCGTCACGACGAGACCGTGCGCATGGCCCGCGAGGGCCGACTCTACGACGATGCCCTGAGCGAGTGCGGCCCGCCGGGCTATCCGCGTTGGCTGGCCGTTCCATTTCTGCGCGAGTTCATTGTTAGACCAGAGCAGGCCTGGCTTTCCTCCGAGACGGTGAACAACGTGCGGCGAATCTACACCGATGGCCGTGACCATCCGCCGGAGTTGGAGCGCTACCCACTTTACTATGGCGACTCGATCGGGTTCTGGGATGACGGCCGGTTGATTATCCATACCAACCAGCTCCGTGCGAGCAGCTATGGCCGTGCGCATCCAGAGCACTCCGAGCAGACCGAGACCGTCGAGATCTGGCGCAAGGCCGCAGACGACCGGATACTTGCCGACGTGTGGGTATACGACCCTATGAATCTCGTCGAGCCCTGGTACGTGCAGTTTCGCTATGACCTCGTTTCGAATCCTGATCACAGTCTGAGAATGCGTTACTGGAATTGCACTGAGAACCCGAACAACGACGTGTTCGAAACGCCCGAGGGAAGCACGCAGTACTCCGATTTCACGTTCACTAGTGAAGACAATCGCTAGGGAGATCAATATGAATATCAAGCTCCATTTGGCCTTGCTCGGCGCGCTTCTCGCGCAACTGTCAGGAGTCGCAACGGCTCATCACGCCGGTGTCATGTTCGACAGCGAATCGGAAGTGACTATGTCGGGTGTCGTCAAAGAGTTTCAGTTTACCAATCCGCACTCGTGGCTGCTCGTCGACGTCACCAACGACGACGGCTCGGTCACGACCTGGGGATTCGAGGCCGAGGGGCCGTCGATCATGATGCGTCGGGGCATTCGGCCTGGTGATCTGGCTCCTGGAACCCAGCTGACCATTACCGGTCATCCAATGCGGGATGGGCGCCCAGCCGCCGCGTGGACGAAGGCCATCCGGTCTGACGGTATGGAATTCTATCCGCGCAGGCGCAGCGAGACGGAGCGGGAAGAAGGCTACTGACGCGTTTTCACGCGGGGCTGGCGCCGTTCGCTGGAACGGTCTCTGGCCGCGCGTGCGGGGGTTGACGTTCGGGTGAGCGTTCAGTCCGTGAGAAAGTGGTACATCCCTAGCACGTTCTCGTGCAGCCAGTCGTAGCCGACCCATTCGCGGTATTCGTCCAGTCGGATCGTCTGCTGGAGCTCCTCGAGCGACTTGCCCTCGGCAATCCCTGTGGCGACGGCGGCCTCGAGCTTCTCAAAATACTCCCGCCACTCCACGACGTTCTCCCAGGTTCCCATCGGCCCGTGGCCGGTCGCAACGTGGGAAAAATTCTTAGATAATTCCTCAGCTTCCGATATCTTTGTCATCCATTGATCGAAGAAGCCGAGCTCGTAGTCCATCTCCCGGTAAGGCAGACGGCCAAACGTCACGTAATCGACCACGAACATGACGTCATCGTCGGGGAAAGTGATCAAACTCGAGTCCAGCGAATGGTTCATTTCACCAACCCACTGCATATGGACGCGCTTGCCGCCGAGCGTGATATCGAGCTGATCGGTGAAGGTGATATCGGGTGGACGAACCTGGCTCACTGGACCTCGCATGATCTCGGCACCGCTGAGCAGGCCGTCCTCGTTCGCATCGAACGCGGTGAAGCGCACGCTCTCCACATCACCCGCATTGGCCTCATCTCGGTCGACGATGTCGTTGCCGTCGAGGTCGAGAGCGGCGATCGGCGCATACTGGCCGACGACCTCGGATAACGTCGTTGCAGGCGGCGGCATCGCCAGATGGTCGAGCATGTTGGCATGGCCGATGAACCGCGCAGTATCTGAGAAAATGTTTCCGCCTGTGGCGTGGTCCCAGTGGTGATGACTGTAGATGACGTAGCGAACAGGAACGTCAAAACGTGCGTCGAGCTCGTTTCTGAGCCAGATTGCGAAGTCAGTGGTCAGCGGATCGGCAAGGACAATGCCATCGGACGTGACGAGGAAGACCGTGCCGTGAAAGTTGTTGGTCGCCCGATAGACCCCGCCGCTGACGTGCGTGATGGTCCGGCGCGGTGCCTGCTGTGCGAAGCTGGTAGCGACCAGCGCGGTGGCGGCAAGCAGAGCTGTTGCAAGGGCTGTTATCGTTCTTATAGGGCTCATCGGGACGTCTCCTATGGCTGCCCGGTGTTGCGCCAAACGGTACACCGAGCCACCCAGAATTGACAGTCCCGGGAACGTTGACAGCGGGTCCGGGCCGCTCCGCCCGACGGTGCCTCAGGCCTTCTTGACCGCGCAGGTCTTGAGACCCAGCACGGCGTAGATTGGGCACCACCCGACGAGTCCGGTACCGACCAGGACCAGTCCGACCCACCCCCACGGTGTCTGCGGGCCGACGAAGACCAGGCCGATAAGGACCAGGCCGGCAACGATACGTGCCGCGCGGTCGATAGTACCTTCGTTGCTATTCATATGGCTGTCACCTTGTTGGCGTTTCCGGCGATAAATCGATAGAGCGCAATCTTGGGCGTTGCTGCTTGAAACGGCAATCAGGGCATTCCGAAACGGCGGTGCTGAGCTCAGTTAATCGCCGCGTATCCCGCAATGCCTTGGCGTTATCTAAAGGCGATGCTACGGGCTACCGATCAGGGAGTCTCTACAATCTCATCGTCGTCTAAGATTCTGAGCGCGAGATTGTCGCTGTCCATGTTGATAACGAGCGAGCGGTCTACGCGAATGCCTGCGCCAGCATACTTGCCACCGGCCGAGAACGTGCTGATCTGTGCGTTGTATCCACCGGCAAACGGCAGCTTGAAAAGTTCCTGGTATATCTGGTCGCGGTTCTCGAATTTGCCCTGCGTCTCCTTGAGGAGTCGCTCGCCGCGATCGTAGATACTGATGTTCGACCCGCCACGTCCGACAATCGGCTTGGCGACATAGCCTTTGGCTACGAGATCGTCAGTCAACGCATAGGTCGTCCGTAGCAGGTATGGATGCGTCGGAAAAAGTGACGAGAGGATCGGCAGAATGGCTTTGTTGCTGGGTATCAGTGTCCATAGCGGCTCATAGACCATGACGTCCTGGCGCAGCAGCACATCAACAAGTCGCGGTGGTCCCGTATGCTCCTGTCCGGGGCGATAGCGTGCGAGCCGTTCCTCGTCGTCCTCGCATTCCGCGCGGATTTGATCGAGCGCGGTTTCCCATGCCCAAGTCTTCCAGACCCATTTGATTGGGACGCCATCGCTATCGAGGATGTCGTGCTGCTTGCTCCAACTCAAGCCGTCGACGCCGTGAATGATTTTGGTTGCAATGCCAGCCGCTTCGAGCGCTTCTTGCATAAACAATGCATGGTAGCTTTCTTCGAGGTCGCGATCCTGCATGATATGCAAGATCCCATCGACATCACTCTCCTTCCACGCCGCGCGTAGGCGCTCGTGAAGCTTGGCGCCCGCGTCGACACCGTCGTCATCGCAGCCGTAATACTTGGCCCACTTACCCTGAACTTTGCCGCACTCCATATGCGTGGAGGCCGAGTCGCAGTTGTACTCGTAGACCTTTAACCCGCGTTCTGAAAGCGAGAAATCGAATCTACCCGTAATCATCTGATTGCGGCGGTTATCCCAGGACCGATGAATTTTTTCCCACAGGCAGCGCGGGATGTTGAATCGCGCCAGGCGTGCATCGTCGCGTAGAACGTAATCGGTTGCATGCATGAACAACGCATGCAGCTCATTCGTGGCACGCTTGAGCTCGGCGTGGGCTGTCTTCGATATGCAGTAGTACTTGAACTCGTCCTCCGGCTTGCTCGAGAGCTTGGGGCCGCCCATCATATGCACATACGCTGCCTCGTCCGGATTAGCGATATTAAGCCACGTAAGGGGCTGATTGTGGCGTCGACTGACTTCGCGAGCCTGGATGTTGAACAGGCGCGGATCGACGTCGATCTGTGGTTCCGCATGTATGTCATTGGAAGTCTGGCTGACCCAGCCGAGGATCGTCGAATCGTTGCTCGCGCATTCGATCCAGTACTCGCCCGATTCGGCAACTTTCGCATTGAGCTGCCGCGAGTAGGATTGTCCCTGGGGCCATAGCGAGTTGCGGAAGTTCTGCTCGGCAACTCTGACGTAGGTCGGGGTAGCTTCCGTGATCACGGCTACGTGACCGGTCGTCTCGAAGTCTCCGCCCTCATCCCAGATCAGCAGCGCACCGGGCTCCGGGGGGCGTTTGGCGCCGTTACGAAAGGATCGTAGCGGTAGACGCGAGCCGTCACTGATGACGAGCACGGAACGCAGTTGAAAGATGTCATAGGCCATTGCTATGTCGTCAAAAACGTAGCCGCGGTTGACATAAAGCCACCGCCGCGCGAACTCGACGCACTGCCATTTGTAGCCCATGTAGACTCCGTCAAGGTAGCTACGATAAGCCTGCCGATTCGGTAGCTTCGTGTCGTCCGCCGTGTCGTAGTCGCATGAATAGCTTGGTACGTTGCCGGGGGCAAAACCTAGGACGCTGCCAAATGTGACTGATTCCGGAACTACTTCGACGTCCATCGATTCAATTAAACCTCTCTGGAAGTGGTTAAAGGCACCTGTCTCTGACCGAATCGCTTCGTCCGCAAACCTCGCTCAGGTTGCTCTGCGTCGCGACCGGCGAGTTTGGCAACGGTGCTCGGCAAGAATCATTAGGCGGGCAAGCCGCTATTTGCGGGCCCTAGCTGATCGAGTACTCGGGTGGAGTTTAGTTTTCCCGGCGGTCGTGCCTCCCCTGACGCCCGGCCACAGGCCGGGTGGCGGCGAATTATAGGGATTCTTGACCAAAGTCAAAGAGAATTCTCTGCCCGGTGAGAGACCCCACCTGCGGTGGAACTTGGCGGGATGGAATCGCCTTAGGCGAGGTCGTCGACGAGATTCTCCATTCGGTTCCTGAGTTCGGCGTCCGGCAGGCGCCCGCGCGCGGCACCGAAGTTATCGACGGCGTGGGCCAAGCTGCGCGTTCCTGGGATCGCGCAGGTCACGGCCGGGTGCCCGACGATGTACTTCAACAAGAACTGCGCCCAGCTCGTGCACTCGAATTCGGCGGCCCAGCCCGGAAGCGGCCGATCTCCGATCCTGCGGAAAATATTGCCGCGACCGAACGGGCGGTTGACGAGCACGGCGATACCTCGCTCCGCGGCTAGCGGCAGCAGGCGTTGCGCGGCCCGGCGGTTGTCGAGCGAATAGCTGAGTTGGACGAAGTCGAACTCCTCGGTGCTCATGAGCCGCTCGGTCTCGGTTGCGTCCTCGTCTCCCGAAGTCGTGATCCCGATATACCGAATGCGCCCCTCCGCCTTGAGCGTGCGCAGCGTCTGAATCTGCGTAGCAAAGTCGATCAGGTCGTGGACCTGCATGAGGTCGATCTGCTCCCGACGCAGTCGAACGAACGACTGCTCGATGCTGCGAATGCCGGCCTCTCGACCGAACATTCGCACCTTGCTGGCGAAAAAGAGCTCGCGATTGATGTCGAGGGCCTGGGTCAGGTCACCGATGACGCTCTCGGAGCTGCCGTATTCCTCGGCCGTGTCGATCAATTGTCCGCCGAGCGCATGGAAACGCGCCAAGGTGTCCTGCAATGGTGCTCGGGCACTTGCCGAGCCGCCGACACCATAGCGGTTCGTGCCGATGCCAACCGCGGTCAGCTGTTCGCCGGTTGACGGAATGGTCTTCTTGATGAGGCCGGAATTCTGTGCGTTGATATCGGCCCATGGTGAGATCAGTGCGGCGCCGATACCGAAATGCATCATGTCGCGGCGTGTAATCTTCATCGTTGAAGACTCTTCTTGGCTGAATATAGCCGCCAAGGATGCCTCGCCATGGCCGCATCGGCAACTGTCTTTGCGTGATTTCGAAACTATTGACAGAGGCATTGATGCGGACTCATCGTCACGTGCCGACGACGGGTAACGGCGGGCGCACAAGGCCCCGTGTCGCGAGCCGCATGCTGGAAGTACATGAACTCGGCGAATATCGTGAGTGCAGCAGAGATGCCGTATGCAAAGTAGGCAAATGAACGAATCTTGGCGCCCGTGCCGGTGAGAAGTCAGGCGCCGAGAGCGTCGTGGTGGGGGCTGTTTGCGCCGACAATTGTCGCGACGCTGCGGTCCGGTTACACGCTTGCCCGGGCTCGCAGCGATCTATTCGGTGCGCTGACGGCTGCGGTAATCGCCTTGCCTCTGGCGCTTGCTTTCGGCGTGGCCTCGGGCGCGGGACCCATCGCGGGCCTGTATGGGGCGATTGCGGTCGGTTTTTTTGCTTCCGTATTCGGCGGAACGCCCGCGCAGGTGTCCGGCCCGACAGGGCCGATGACGGTGGTCATGGGTGCGGTCATCGCCACCCACGCGGACAGCCTTGGTGAAGCGTTTGCGATTGTGATTCTCGGCGGCCTGCTGCAAATATGCTTCGGGCTACTGCGACTCGGAAAATACGTCGTCTATACGCCGTATTCGGTCGTATCGGGTTTCATGACCGGGATCGGCGTGATCATCATCGTCATTGAAATTCCGCCGTTGCTTGGGCTGCTCGAGCCGTCACCGGGCGTAGTGGGCTCTCTTCTCGCGCTGGCCGAGTTCGACGTGACGTCCCTCGACTGGCGAGCGGTTGCGGCCGCGGGCGTTTGTCTGTTACTCGTGATCGCTTGGCCGCAGCGGCTCCAGCGCTGGTTGCCGGCTCCTTTGGGAGCACTGATTCTGGGCACTGTCCTCGCAAGCACTGTGCTGCGGGGAATCCCGGTGATCGGCGAAGTGCCGACAGGTCTGCCGTCGATTGAGATCCCCATAATCTCGTGGACGGCTCTGCCGGGCATGCTGCAGGCCGCGTTCGTTCTGGCGCTGCTGGGCTCGATCGATACGCTGCTGACATCGCTTGTAGCCGATTCGATCACCCGTACGCAGCACGAGTCGGATAAGGAGCTTGTCGGTCAGGGAATTGGAAACTGCATCGCGGGACTGCTCGGGGCGCTTCCGGGTGCAGGCGCAACGATGCGAACAGTCGTTAACGTGCGTGCCGGCGGGCGCACACCCGTGTCCGGCGCCGCGCACGCCCTGATCTTGCTTGCTATCGCTCTGGGACTGGGGCCGGTCGTGGCTCATGTCCCTCACGCCGCGCTCGCGGCGATCCTGATGAAAGTCGGCTGGGACATCATCGACTGGGGTTATCTGCGGCGCATCAAGAGTGCGCCGCGCGAGAAATTCGTCATCATGCTGGTCACGTTTGCGCTGACGGTATTTGTCGATCTGATCACGGCGGTTGCCGTTGGAATCATACTCGCGAGCTTCGTGAATTCCCGATGGCTGGCCGAAGAGCAGCTCAAGGGGCTGAGGCGTTCGGTAGATGGGGATGAGCTGGAACAGTTCAGCGATGAGGAGCGAGGGCTTCTAAGAGCAGCCGAAGGCAAGATACTGGTGACGATGCTGCAAGGTTCGTTCTCCTACGCGTCTGCTCGTGAACTCGCACGCCGTGCATTGCCGTCGAATGTCGGCTATCGAGTTGTCGTATATGATTTCGCACATGTAGGCTACCTCGATACGAGCGCCGCATTGGCTATCGATGAGATCGTCGACCTGGCGCAACGGAATGGGCAGCGGGTTCTGATCTCGGGGTTACAGGGACATGCAGCACGCGCACTAGAGGGGCTTGGTGTCTTGAGCCGGATTCCGACCGAGCAGCGTTTTGATCAACGAATCGAGGCAATCAGAAGCGCATTGGGTCATGCAGCAGAGACTAGCTGATAAAGCGGGTTGGGGCCGGCAACGTGGCGGGCCCGACGGCCGCGCCTGGAGGTTGCGTGGGCGCTCTTATGGTTGGGGCGTCATGATGCTAGCGCTGGCGACGGCGGCCAGCGCGGAGTTTACTGAAGTAACGTTCGACACCGCGGACGGCGGAAGCGTTAATGCCAATCTCTATGGTGACGGGACGCATGCAGTGTTGCTTGCGCATGGTGCAATCTTTAACAAGGAAAGCTGGCACATGCTTGCCGAACGTCTCGATCGAGAAGGACTCACAGTCCTTGCGATCGATTTCCGCGGTTACGGCAAGTCGCGACCCGGCACCCTTCGAGGCGGGCAGCAAGAGGACGTGCTGGCGGGTATCCGTTATCTGACCGGGCGCGGTGCGACGCGAGTATCGATGCTCGGCGCGAGCATGGGAGGGGGGGCAGTAGCTGAAGCCGCCGCAGTCGTCGCTGATGGTGAGATCGATAATCTCATATTGTTGGCCGCGGTGCGCTCCGGCGCAGCCGAGAGAATGTCGGGCCGGAAGCTATTTATTGTCAGCGAGGGCGACTCTATGCGTCCATCGGTGACGGAGCAATTCGAGCGCGCTCGGGGGCCAAAGTTTCTGGCATTGCTGCCGGGCGACGCCCATGCCCAACATATCTTCCGAACCGAGCAGGCAGGCAGGCTAACCGAGCTCATCGTGGACTGGCTGACCCCGCCAGAACCCTGATTTGAGACGGCGGATGATCCGCTGGGCTGGCTTGTACGCTGAACCTGAAATCGCGGGTAGGCGGGCGGGCTATTAGCATGCTCTGGACGGATTCTCTGAGCATGGCTAAACGAGAATCAGAAAAAATGCCGGATCAACACATCCTAGACCTAGGCGCGCAGGGCCCGGAGCTCAGGAACTCGCCCGTCGCGTGGGAGAATGAGGAACAGACGGGCGCGCTTCGCGAGCAGCAGCCAGGCGCAGCAGTGTGCTAGGTCAACGAAATTGCGTACGATGGCGGCACGGTAGTCGAGCGCGGCACTGCGTTTTTGCGCTGCAGCTACGTAATCTGGTTTCCGGTAGCATCGAGCGATCCGGAGAAACCTTGAGTCGCGAGGACTGAAACTGATGATGAAGCTTAGTGAGCTTAGGGCGCGCTTGCATGCAGCTCTGGAGCACGACCTGCGTGTGAACCATCATCTGGACCGCATCGAGGCCCAGTACGAGGGTGATGCCGTGGTCCTGGCTGGTGAGGTGTCGAGTATCGCTGCTAAGCGCCTTGCGCTGGAGGCCGTTGCCGCGCTCCCGGGAGTCGTCGGCATTATTGACCGCCTGCACGTGACGCCATCGGAGGCGATGGGAGACGGCGCGATTGCGGACCATCTGCAGCGCGCACTGATGAGCGATTCTGTCTTCGGATTTTTTGAGGTCCACAGATCGGTCGGCGGTCCAGCTGATGTGGGACCCGTGAATCAGCCGCGGTCGGGACAGCCGTATATCGTGTTTAGAGTAGCGGACGGTGTCGTTACCCTCGAAGGGGAGGTTCCCAGCCTGACGCACAAACGCCTTGCCGGC
Organism: Rhodospirillaceae bacterium; assembly: GCA_024640695.1. Taxonomy (GTDB): domain Bacteria; phylum Pseudomonadota; class Gammaproteobacteria; order Steroidobacterales; family Rariloculaceae; genus JAHEEM01. The sequence goes on from JAHEEM010000029.1 coordinate 17,550, forward strand.
GTGTTGGCCTGGTGGGTCCCTGGCAGCCGCGACGTCATTAATGGGCTTGGGGTCGAGCCGCCGGAGCAGGATACTGACGATGAGATTTTGGATGCGCTGCGCATGGTTCTCGAGAAGGACCCGCTATTGAATGCCACGCGCCTCGGCGCGAGCTGCAAAGATTCGAAAATCAGGCTGGGCGGTGTAGTCAGGACCGCGGCCGAGAAATCGCTCGCCGAGTCGGATGCGTGGGCGCTGTTTGCGGTTGACGACGTCGTCAACGAAATCCAAGTCTTACATCCCTGATCGGGAAGCACCCCTCCGCGGCCTACCGCGCTGCCAGTCAGATTACGAAGGTCCGGATTCCGCTGGCGGCTCGGGCGGAACTTCGCTTGGCCCTGGTGGCAATTTCGTCGAGCTCGGCACCGGCTGCTCCGTCGGTCCCGGCGGGACTTCCAAGGTCGGCGCGCTGCCGGGCGTGTCGTCCGGCAGCTGCCATTGGGCCCGCGAGGACTGGCTGGCAGATCGAGTTCCATCTGGCGACCGATATCGCGCGGTGATCTGTGCTTATGTTTTAATTCTAGCGCTGCCAACACCCGATCGCGCCGGACCGGGGTTCCGA
>JAHEEM010000029.1:18160-19976 GCA_024640695.1 Rhodospirillaceae bacterium
TTATTGAGAGCAAGTCCTCCTCTCTGAATCTCGAACGGCGCTCGATCATCTTGGATATCCGACAGGCAAGGGCGCGACGAGGCTAAGCTCGATGAGAGAAATACATGACGCTGAGTTCCGACGACACACTGCAAAGTCTGCTCAATGCGCTGGGCCAACACGGTGACAAGACAGCCTTGGTCCAGATCGGCCAGGCTACGCACCGGGAGCTGAGCTACCGAGAGCTCGGTGAGACGTCTGCGAAACTCGCGGCGGGATTACAGACGCGAGGGCTAGAGATCGGCGACAGGGTGCTGTTGCTTGCGCCTAACTCCCCCGAGTGGTTGATAGCCTGCGTCGCATTGCTCAGAGCTGGGCTCGTGCCAGTGCCAGTTGATAGCCAGATGGCTAGTGAGGATCTCGAGCACGTTATTCGTGACTGCGACGCTTCCTGGGTATTTACGAATGCGTCTGGCGCGCAGCGCCTGGTGACTCTCGAAGTTGTCGCTCGAGTACACTTTGCGCTGCTGGACGAGCCCAGCGAGCTCGGGACCTTCTGGCGTGATCTGTGCGCCGATGCGCTTGTCCCGGCGCCAACGGTCGGCCCTGCCGATATGGCGGTGATCTTTTATACCTCCGGGACGTCGGGGCCACCCAAAGGTGTCCCGCTGACGCACGCCAATATCGTTAGCAACGTGAAGGCGCTGTTGAGCCTGGGGATTGTGCGAGCAGACGATCGCGTGCTGCTGCCTTTGCCGCTGCACCATGTGTATCCGCTTGTGGTCGGGCTGCTGACGCCGCTGCTCATGAGCATGACGGTGGTCGTGCCGAGCTCGCTCGTGGGCCAAAATTTCTTCGCGGCGCTTGGCAAGGGGGAGCCGAGTATTCTGCTCGGCGTCCCGCGGCTCCATGAGGCGCTATGTGCGGCCATCGAGCAACGCTTCAATTCAAAGGGGCGCGTGGTTGCAGGCATCTTTCGTTTTGCGTTGTCGTCAGTGATCAGATTGCGCAGCACTCTGGGCCTGAACCTTGGTCGTGGTCTGTTCTGGATTGTCCGCCGGGGCGTCGGTCCGCGCTTGCGCCTCATCATATCCGGCGGGTCGGCCCTCGATGCAGACGTTGCGGCGCAGCTCGAAGGGCTCGGTTTCCACTTGGCCTGGGGTTATGGTCTCACCGAGACCTCGCCGATCCTGACTTTCCGTTCCGCAGAGATGCCCGGCACTAACCACGTTGGGCGACCCTTGCCGGGCGTTGATCTGCGTCTCGCCGAGCCCGAGGTCCAGTTCGAGTTCGGCGAAGTGCAGGCCAAGGGGCCGAACGTGTTCTCCGGTTATCTAGACCTGCCGGAGAAAACCACCGAGGCATTTACCGACGATGGCTGGTTCCGTACCGGAGACCTGGGATACGTGGACGAGGCGGGCTACGTTCATCTGACCGGCCGGGCAACATCGATGATCGTCATGCCCGGTGGCGAGAATGTCGATCCGGAGAAGGTCGAGCGCCAGCTCGAGCGCTCAGCTGCGATCCGGGAAATCGGAGTCCTCGAGCAACAGGGGCAGCTGGCCGGTGTGATCGTGCCCAGCCCGGAGCTGCTGCGTGAGAGCAGCTCAGAGGAGCTGGAGCAGCAGATTCGTGCCGAAGTCGGCCAGCTGTCGCGGGAGCTGCCTAGCTATCAGCGCCTTACCGATTTGGTTATTGAGTTATCCCCGCTGCCTCGGACGCGGCTCGGGAAACTGCGCCGGCGCGAGCTTGCTGCGCGTTACCTCGAGCTCAACGAGGACAGTGCGCAGGACGCCTCGCCAGGCCTAGCCGCGCGCTCGAGCCTCGCGCCGATTGA
>JAHEEM010000030.1 GCA_024640695.1 Rhodospirillaceae bacterium
CTCCAAGCGGGTCATGATCACGAGCCAAAACCACGGCTTCGCGGTGGACGAAGCCTCGCTGCCGAGCAACCTCAGAGCAACGCACCGGTCGCTTTTTGACGGGTCGCTGCAAGGCATCGAGCGCATTGACCGGCCGGCGTTCTCATTCCAGGGGCACCCTGAGGCGAGCCCGGGTCCGCACGATCTCGCGCCCATCTTCGACCGTTTTATCGGGCTCATGCGCGAGTACCAGCAGAACGGGAGTCGGAAGAATAAAAAACCAAAAAAAACAAAGAAATAGAACGTTTTTATAGAAAGTACTTCATATAAATGCCACGCCGAACCGACATCAAGAGCATCATGATCATAGGCGCCGGGCCAATCGTCATCGGCCAGGCGTGCGAGTTTGATTACTCCGGAACACAGGCGTGCAAGGCGCTCAAGGAGGAGGGGTATCGCGTCATTCTCGTCAACTCCAATCCTGCGACGATCATGACCGATCCAGCGAGTGCGGACGCCACCTATATCGAGCCAATCCAGTGGCGGACACTTGAGCGGATCATCGAGAAGGAGCGACCCGATGCGTTGCTGCCGACGATGGGCGGTCAGACCGCACTGAACTGCGCGCTCGATCTGGATCGTGAAGGTGTTCTTGAGAAGTACGGCGTCGAGCTGATCGCGGCCTCGCGTGAGGCCATCGACATGGCTGAAGATCGGGAGCGCTTCCGCGATGCCATGAAGGAGATTGGGCTGGCGGTGCCGAAGTCGGCGGTCGCCAAGACCCTCGAGGATGCCTGGCGGATCCAGGAAGAAGTCGGTTTCCCGACGATTATTCGCCCGTCGTTTACGCTCGGCGGCAGCGGCGGCGGGATCGCTTACAACCGCGAAGAGTTCGAGGAGATCGTCCTCCGCGGTATCGATCAGTCGCCGACCGACGAGGTGCTGCTAGAGGAATCCGTGCTCGGCTGGAAAGAGTTCGAAATGGAGGTTGTGCGGGATCGTAATGATAACTGCATCATTATCTGCGCAATCGAGAACTTCGACCCGATGGGGATTCACACCGGTGATTCAATTACGGTTGCTCCGGCGCAGACGCTGACGGACAAGGAATACCAGCGCATGCGCGATGCCTCGATTGCCGTGCTCCGCAAGATAGGCGTCGAGACGGGTGGTTCCAACGTCCAGTTCGCGGTCAACCCAAAGGACGGACATCTGATTGTCATCGAGATGAATCCGCGCGTCTCGCGCTCCTCGGCGCTGGCCTCGAAAGCGACGGGCTTCCCGATTGCGAAGGTTGCGGCAAAGCTTGCCGTCGGCTATACGCTCGATGAACTCGCCAACGACATCACGGGCGGCCAGACGCCTGCGTCATTCGAGCCCTCGATCGACTACGTTGTCACTAAGATACCGCGCTTCACCTTCGAGAAGTTCCCGCGCGCCAACGATCGCCTGACGACCCAGATGAAGTCAGTCGGGGAAGTCATGGCGATCGGCCGGACGTTCCAAGAATCGCTGCAGAAAGCCTTGCGGGGGCTGGAGACCGGCATTGATGGCCTGACGCCGAAAATCAGCCCGCCCGAGACCGACGAGGAGCGCGCCGCGCTCGAGCGCGAGCTGCGTATGGCCGGCGGCGAGCGGATCCTGTACGTCGCGGATGCCTTCCGCGCGGGGCTCTCGCTCGAGGACGTCGGCACGTTCACGCGCATCGACCCGTGGTTCCTGGCCCAGATAGAGGACCTCATTCGTGAGGAGAGTCACCTCGTCGAGGCGGGTGTCGAGGGGCTCGATTACGCGAACATGCGCCGCCTCAAGCGCAAGGGCTTCAGTGACAGCCGCATCGCGACCGTGCTTTCCAAAGATGAAAAACAAATAAGAACAATACGTTACAAGCAGAACATAAGGCCAGTGTTCAAAAGAGTCGACACGTGTGCGGCCGAGTTCGCCAGCGACACGGCCTACCTCTACTCGACCTATGAAGAGGAGTGCGAGTCGGAGCCGACGAACGCGGAAAAGATCATGATTCTCGGCGGGGGTCCGAACCGGATCGGCCAAGGTATCGAGTTCGATTACTGCTGCGTGCACGCGTCGTTCGCCCTCAAAGAGGCGGGCTACGAGACCATCATGGTCAACTGCAACCCCGAGACCGTCTCGACGGACTACGACACCTCCGATCGGCTCTATTTCGAGTCGCTGACGCTCGAGGACGTGCTCGAAATCGTCGCCAAAGAGAAGCCTAAGGGCGTGATTGTTCAGTACGGCGGGCAGACGCCATTGAAGCTCGCCCGCTTGCTCGAGGCGGAAGGTGTGCCGATCATCGGCACCTCGCCCGACTCGATCGACCTCGCTGAGGATCGCGAGCGCTTTCAGCAGCTTATCGAGAAGCTCGGTCTGAGGCAGCCGCCCAACCGCACAGCTCGAGACAAGCAGCAGGCAGTCAAGCTCGCCGAGGAAGTTGGCTATCCGCTGGTCGTGCGTCCCTCATACGTTCTGGGGGGGCGCGCAATGGAGATCGTGTTCTCCGAAGCGGAGTTGCTCGAGTACATGGATGTTGCGGTAAGCGTATCCAACGAGAGCCCTGTGTTGCTCGACCGATTTCTGGATCTTGCGGTCGAGGTTGACGTCGATGCGATTGCAGATGGCGAGCAAGTCATCATCGGCGGGATCATGGAGCACGTCGAGCAGGCAGGCGTGCACTCCGGTGACTCCGGCTGCTCGCTGCCGCCGTACTCTCTGAGCCAGGAGACGATCGATGCGCTCGGTGAGCAGGTCCGCCTCATGGCGACCCATCTCAAGGTTATCGGTCTGATGAACATCCAGTTCGCCATTCAGAACGGCACGATCTTTGTTCTCGAAGTCAATCCGCGCGCGTCGCGCACGGTCCCTTTCGTGTCCAAGGCGATTGGCCAGCCACTCGCCAAGATCGCTGCTAAGGTCATGGCGGGCCAGTCGCTTGCCGAGCAAGGCGTCGTGGCGCCGACTCGGCGGCCGTATTTCGCGGTCAAGGAATCGGTGTTTCCGTTCATCAAGTTCCCCGACGCTGACCCGATTCTCGGTCCGGAGATGAAATCGACGGGCGAGGTCATGGGCACAGGCCGCACGTTCGGCGAAGCTTACGCAAAGGCGCAGTTGGCATCCGGCGTAGCGCTGCCGATGCGCGGCACGGCGCTGCTGAGTGTTCGAGATCGGGATAAGGCCGCGGCCGTGGATCTGGCCAATACCTTGATCGCGAGAGGTTTCGAAATCGTCGCGACCGGCGGCACGGCTGCGGCGCTGGCTTCCAGCGGTGTCGCCTGCCGGCGGGTGAACAAAGTCAGGGAAGGCCGGCCCCACATCGTCGATATGATAAAGAACCACGAGATTAGCCTGATCGTGAACACGACCGAGGGCAAGCAGGCAATTCGCGAGTCGCAGTCGATACGCGCCGAGGCCGTGCATCGGAAGGTCACTTACTACACGACCCTGGCGGCGGCGAAGGCGACTTGCGATGCGCTGGAGCATCAGGACAATGTAACGGTGAATCGACTTCAGGACCTGCACGCGGAGGCCCCGATTACATGAGCAAGGTACCTCTAACAGCGCGTGGAGCCGAGGCGCTGCGCCAGGAGCTCAAACGTCTCAAAACGCAGCGGCCTGAGATCAGCGCCGCTATCGCCACGGCCAGGGCGCACGGCGATCTGCGTGAAAACGCCGAATACCACGCCGCGAAGGATCAGCAGGGGCTAGCCGAAGCACGCATACGTGACATCGAAGCCAAGCTCGGCAACGCGCAGATCATCGAAATCGACAAGCTCAACGCTAGCGGACGAGTCGTATTCGGTTCTACCGTGCATCTGGCGAACCTCGACGACGACAAGGAGGTTCGCTATCAGCTCGTCGGTGAGGACGAGTCGGATATCAAGAGCGGACTATTGTCGATCGCCTCGCCCATCGCGCGTGCCCTTGTCGGTAAGCAGGCGGGGGATGTCGTGGAGGTCGTCACGCCGAGCGGAACGCAATCCTACGAGATCACCGCGGTCGAATACATCTGAGCCCGCAGGTCCCGCGCATCTTTCCCCGCTGGCGATCTTCTAGGCGCCAGCGGCGGGCAGAATGATTTTTGGCTGCTCTGCTCGGCGGTATATGAGCGCGACATGGCCGACGCGTTGGATGAGCATCGCATCGGATTCGGCGACAAGCTTGTCGATCACGGCGTCGCGCGCAGCGCGATCGCCGGCGCGAATGCGGATTTTGATGAGCTCGTGGTGATCGAGCGCGCTGTTGAGTTCGGCGAGCACGGTAGGGCTGGCGCCCGCAGCGCCAATCAAGACGACTGGTTTTAGCGGATGCCCCAGCCGGCGCAGGTGCCTGGATTGTGACTCGGTAAGCTTCATCGGCGAAAGTATAGCGTGACGGACCTGAGGTGTAGATGACGCGCAAAACCGGCTCGTCGGGCCACTGGCGCGAACGGCAGCATACGGATCCGTACGTGCAGCGCGCGGCTCGCGAGCGTTGGCGTTCGCGTGCCGTGTTCAAGCTTGAGCAGATCCAGGTCAAGGAGCGGGTGCTCAAGCCCGGCTTCTGCTGCATCGATCTCGGCGCGAGTCCCGGCGGCTGGAGCCAGTTCGCCGCGAAATTGGTCAGTCCGGCCGGTCGGGTGTTGGCCGTTGACCTGCTACCGATGGCGCCGATCGAAGGTGTGCAGTTCGTCGAAGGCGACTTTACGGCTGCGGAGACGCTCGGGCGCCTGACTCAGGCACTGCAGTCGACCCGGGCAGATATTGTAATGTCCGATATGGCCCCCAATATCAGTGGCAATCGTGCAGTGGATCAGCCGCGTGCCATAGAGCTTGCGGTGGTGGCGCTCGAGTTCTGTGAGACGGCATTGCGGCCTGGCGGGGCTTTTCTCGTCAAGCTCTTTCAGGGCGAGGGTTTCGAGGCTTTTGTGCGGGAAGTCAGATCGAAATTTGCGACGGTACGGCTAATCAAACCGAAAGCCTCACGGCCGGAAAGCCGTGAGATCTACCTGCTGGCGAGAAACTATGCGGTATAGTAGGGTCTGATTCGGTTGGGCCTGGGACTGGGCCAAGGAACGAGGGTAAGCTGTTGAACGACCTGGCAAAGAACGTCATTCTCTGGATAGTCATCGCGGTGGTGCTGTTATCCGTGTTCCAGAGCTTCGGACCCACTCGGCAGCGCACCGAAACTGTACCGTACTCGAGCTTCCTCGACTTTGTTCGGGATGGGTCGGTCGAGGAAGTGACCTTCGACGGCGACGCCATTCAGTATCGGCGCAACGGCGAGGATTTTGTCACCTACAATCCCGAGACCGACAACACGCTGCTCATCGGCACGCTCGATGACAACGACGTGCGCATCCAGGCGAGTCCGCCGAAGCAGCAGTCGTTCCTGCTACAGCTATTTCTATCGTCATTCCCGATCTTGCTGCTGATCGCAGTGTGGGTCTATTTCATGCGGCAGATGCAGGGTGGCGGAGGTGGCCGCGGAGCCATGTCGTTCGGCAAGAGCCGCGCGCGCCTGCTCGGCGAAGATCAAGTGCATGTGACGTTCGCCGATGTGGCCGGCGTGGAGGAGGCCAAGGAAGAGGTCGTAGAGATCGTCGAGTACCTCAAGGATCCGGCGAAGTTTCAGCGGCTCGGAGGCAAGATCCCGAAGGGCGTTCTCATGGTTGGCTCACCGGGCACGGGCAAGACATTGCTCGCGCGCGCGATCGCCGGCGAAGCCAAAGTGCCGTTCTTCACTATCTCTGGCTCCGATTTCGTCGAGATGTTCGTCGGTGTGGGCGCCTCGCGCGTGCGCGACATGTTCGAACAGGCCAAGAAGCATGCGCCGTGCATCATCTTTATCGACGAGATCGACGCTGTCGGTCGGCACCGTGGCGCAGGCCTAGGCGGCGGCCATGATGAGCGCGAGCAGACCTTGAACCAACTCCTCGTCGAGATGGATGGTTTCGAGGGTAACGAAGGCGTTATTGTCATTGCGGCTACAAACCGTCCCGACGTGCTCGATCCGGCACTGCTGCGACCGGGCCGTTTCGACCGGCAGGTCGTGGTCCCTCTGCCCGACGTTCGCGGTCGCGAGCAGATTATCAAGGTGCATATGCGCAAGGTGCCGGTTGGCGGTGACGTCAAGCCGTCGGTGCTCGCACGCGGCACGCCGGGGTTTTCGGGCGCTGATCTTGCGAACCTTGTGAACGAAGCAGCATTGCTCGCGGCACGCGCCAACAAGCGCACCGTGTCGATGGAGGAATTCGAGAAGGCGAAAGACAAGATCATGATGGGCAGCGAGCGGCGCTCGATGGTCATGAGTGAGAAGGAGAAGAAGCTCACCGCTTACCATGAGTCCGGCCATGCGATCGTCGGTCTCCTGGTGCCGGATCACGACCCCGTCTATAAAGTTTCGATTATTCCGCGCGGCCGGGCTCTGGGCGTGACCATGTTCCTGCCGGAGGAAGACCGCTACAGCTATTCGAAGCAGCGGCTCATGTCCCAGATGAAGAGCCTGTTCGGTGGCCGCCTAGCTGAAGAGATCATCTTCGGCCCCGCTTACGTGACGACAGGCGCCTCTAACGACATCGAGCGTGCGACCGACATCGCACGCAACATGGTGACCAAGTGGGGGCTATCTGAGCGACTCGGCCCGCTGACCTATACCGAGGACGATGGTGAGATCTTCCTCGGTCGCAGCGTAACCCGGCACAAACAGGTCTCTGATGTGACCGCACATGCTATCGACGAGGAAGTCCGCACGCTCATCGACACCTGCTACACGCAAGCGAAGAATCTTCTCGAGGAGAATATTGAAAAGCTCCATGTGATGGCCGACGCGTTGATGAAGTACGAGACGATCGACGAGCATCAGATCAAAGACATCATGGAAGGCCGCGAGCCAAGGACCCCGGAGCACTGGGACGACTCCGACCCGGGCGCACCGGACGAAGCGGAGCCTGCTGCCGCCGAGACCAAGCCTGCGCCGCCGCTAGGTGGGCCGGCCGGGCAGCACTAGCTGGCCGAGAGCGGGCGCCCCGCTGGGATGTGGACCTCGACGATTCGCATGCGCGCTAGGAGTGGCTCGCACAAAGGCCATTGATCATAATTGATTGATGAAATCGGCCAGCAGCCTACCCGCTGGGCGGGCAGTCGATCGATGCCTCGACCGAGCCTGAATCGGGGCTCTTAAAAAGCGCGGGAGACTTTGTTGGCCAGGCGATACTTCGGGACAGACGGCATTCGCGGTCCGGTAGGGCAGACGCCGATGACGGTGGACTTTGCTCTAAGATTGGCCAGCGCCGCCGCGCGGGTGCTGGTGCCGGAGCGAGGCTCGGTGCTGATCGGCAAGGATACGCGCGTCTCCGGGTATATGTTCGAAGCGGCGCTTGAGGCAGGGTTTGTCGCCGCCGGCGTCGACGTGATGCTGACCGGTCCGCTGCCCACCCCGGCGATCGCGTATCTGACCAAACGCCTGAATGCCGACTTCGGTATCGTGATCAGTGCTTCGCACAATCCTTATTACGACAACGGGATTAAGTTCTTCGATCGCGAGGGTGAAAAGCTCTCCGACGATGTCGAAGCTGCCATCGAGGCGCACCTGGATGCTACCCCGATCACGCGTGACTCGGGCACGCTCGGGCGCGCGGTGACGCTGATTTCCGCCCGCGACGACTACATGGAGTTCTGTCGGTCCACGATACCCGATGAGCTTAGTCTCGAAGGAATGAAGATTGTCGTTGACGCCTCGCACGGCGCGGCTTACAAAGTCGCGCCGCGTCTGATCGCCAATCTCGGCGCCGACGTCGTGCCGGTCGGGTGCTCGCCGAACGGCCGCAACATCAACGACGGTTGCGGATCGACTCGACCGGATCTGTTACAGCTGACGGTCACGGGTGTGCGCGCACAAGTCGGGATAGCGCTCGATGGAGACGGCGATCGCCTCGTCATGGTCGACGAAGACGGCCGGCTCATCGATGGCGATCAGCTGCTTTACGTGCTGGTTCGCGACCGGCTGAACAACGCGGGATTAGGCGGCCCGGTAGTCGGCACAGTGATGACGAACCTCGGTCTGGAGCTCGCCCTGAGGGATCTCGGCGTCGAGTTTCTGCGCGCCAGCGTCGGGGACCGGCATGTGCTGGCGATGCTCAAAGAGCGTGGCGGGATTCTCGGCGGAGAAACATCGGGTCACTTGATCTGCCTGGACAAGACGACGACGGGAGATGGGCTGGTGACTGCACTGCAGATCTTGGCAGTCATGCGGCGGACCGGCAGCAGCCTGAAGGCGCTGGTCGCAGGAATGCCGCAGCTACCGCAGCGCATGATCAACGTGCGCATCACCGAGTCTGTGGATCTTGGTGAGCAGCCGGCAATCCGCGAGGCCGTGCGGGCGGCGGAGGCCGAGCTCGGCGACCGTGGCCGAGTCGTGCTGCGGGCGTCGGGAACCGAGCCGCTCATTCGTGTCATGGTCGAAGGCGAGAGCCAGGCGTCCGTCGATGCGCTTGCGGCTCGATTGGCCGAGTCGGTCCGCGCGGCTCTGGCGAGCTAGCGGGGCGCGGCGGCGGCCGGATAGCGTCGTCCCGGCAGCTCGGGGGGTAGTCCTGCAGGCACTAACGCCGGCGCTCGAGCTTTTGGGCGTTGCCATCGGCATGAGCGATCCGTAAGCTCTCGGCCCGCGAGCCGACCCGATCTCACCATTCCATAGGGCAGCGATCCCGAGGAGACCTGGACCGATGAAGACAGGCCTAAGAGCCCCATTGATTGCCGGAAACTGGAAGATGCACGGTGCCTTGGCCGAGAGCCACGCGCTCGTGGAAGCAGTCCGTGACGGTGCCGCAAGCATGAGCGCTCGGGTGCTGCTGTGCCCGCCGTCGGTCTACCTCACGAGCGTTGCCGGTTGGCTCCAGGGCTCCCGGATCGCGCTCGGGGCGCAGGATCTGTCAGAGCAGACGGGCAGCGGCGCATTCACCGGCGAGATATCGGGACGGATGCTCAAGGATGCCGGCTGCGAATATGTGATCGTCGGTCATTCCGAGCGCCGAGCGCTGTTCGGGGACACCGACGCGCGCGTCGCCGCGAAGTTTCTTGCCGCCCAGTTCGCGGGCCTCGTGCCTATACTATGCGTTGGGGAGACGCTCGAGCAGCGTGAGCAGGGGCGCACGCAGGCGGTGGTCTCGGGGCAGGTTCAGGCCGTGCTCGATGCGGCAGGCGTGGACGCGCTCGAGCAAGCTGTGATCGCTTATGAGCCGGTCTGGGCAATCGGCACAGGACTCACGGCGAGCCCTGTCCAGGCGCAGGAGGTGCACGCGATGATCCGAGCCATGGTTGCGGCGCTAAATGATACAATCGCGAGCGGGTTAACGGTGCTTTACGGTGGCAGCGTCAAAGGCGGCAACGCCGGCGAGCTGCTTGCTATGGATGATATTGACGGCGGACTGATCGGCGGAGCGTCGCTTAAGGCTGACGAGTTTCTTGCGATCTGCGGCGCCGCATCGATCTAGGCTGAGACAAAACGATATGTTGCTGCAATCCATTGTCCTCATCTTCCACATAGGGGTCGGCCTGCTGATCATTGGCCTCGTCTTGCTGCAGCGCGGCAAGGGAGCCGATGCCGGTGCAGGCTTCGGTGCCGGTGCGTCGGGTACGGTCTTCGGTGCGCGCGGCGCCTCGAATTTCTTGTCGCGCGCAACCGGGGTACTGGCAACCGCGTTTTTCGCCACGAGTCTCGCGCTGGCTTATCTGGCTGGGGAACAGCAAGCACCTACGAGTCTCATGGAGCAGGGCATGGAGATGCCGGCCCCCGGAGCTGAATTGGCGCCGTCAGCGTTCGGCGAGACTGAACTGCCGCAACTTCCGACGATCGGAGTAGAGCCTGAGTTGCCGATCGAGGGTGAAGCCCCAGAGTAAATCGAAACGAGCCACGCGGATGTGGTGGAACTGGTAGACACGCTGTCTTGAGGGGGCAGTGGCGCAAGCCGTGTCGGTTCGAGTCCGACCATCCGCACCAATTATTTAAGAGGCATCGGACAACACACAATACGGGCCGCGGCTGTTACAATCCGTGCCGTTCCTGAGGCTGTCAGCAAACTCATGCTCGCAAATTACGCCCCGATCCTGATTTTTCTGGTGATCTCCACGGCCCTGGGGATGGTGCTGTTGGCGCTCGGCTTCGCGCTGGGCGGCGGCCAGAAGGATGCGGCGAAGCTCTCGCCGTATGAATGCGGATTCGAGGCATTCGAGGATACCCGAATGCGCTTCGACGTCCGCTATTACCTCGTCGCCATACTGTTCATCATTTTTGATCTCGAGATTGCTTTTCTGTTCCCGTGGGCCGTGTCGCTGGACCGCATCGGTCTGTTTGGTCTGGCTGCAATGGGTATTTTCCTGGCGGTGCTGATCGTCGGCTTCATCTATGAGTGGCGAAAAGGAGCGTTGGAATGGGATTGAGCCAGGAAGCGCCGATCGATATCCCCGAGGTCATGCATAAAGGCTTCGTCGTGGCGAAGCTCGATAGTCTGATCAACTGGGCCCGCACGGGTTCCCTGTGGCCAATGACCTTCGGCTTGGCTTGCTGTGCGGTGGAGATGATGCACGCCGGAGCCTCGCGCTACGACTTGGATCGTTTCGGCATTGTGTTCAGGCCGAGCCCGCGGCAGTCGGACGTGATGATCGTTGCGGGTACCTTGGTCAACAAGATGGCGCCGGCCTTGCGCAAAGTATACGACCAAATGCCCGAGCCCCGCTGGGTCATATCAATGGGATCGTGCGCAAACGGTGGCGGTTATTACCATTACTCCTATTCCGTGGTGCGCGGTTGCGACCGTATCGTGCCGGTTGACATATACGTGCCCGGTTGTCCGCCGACCGCGGAGGCCTTGCTGTACGGCATCGTCCAACTTCAGCAGAAGATACGTAGAACCAACACGATAGCGCGCGGATAGAGAGCCAGGCTTTAGAGGCGTCGAGGGATCCGGCGCCCGAGAGATCTATTTTAGGAATAACAAAATCAACCTGACGAAGAAAAATCTAGCCCTCGCGAAGGCCATTGAAGCGCGGCTCAGCGCTAAGGTGTCGCGGGTCGATATCGGCCCGGGTGACCTCGTCTATGACGTCGCGCCGGGCGATCTCGTTGAGGTCTGCCGCACGCTGCGCGACGATGAGCTACTCAAATTTGAGATGTTACTCGACGTCTGCGGGGTCGATTATCTGGGCTATGGCCACGCTGAATGGGAGACGCGCCATGCGACCAGCGCCGGCTTCAGCCGGGGCGCCCATCGCGGTGACAGTTTTACACGAGAAAAGCTTGCGGACACCGACCTTGCTACGAAAGGCCGGTTTGCTGCCGTCTATCAACTCTTGTCCGTGAGCCTGAACCAACGAATTCGCGTGAAGGCATACTGTGAGAACGACGATCGGCCTATGCTCGAGTCGGTTGTCGGCGTATGGGCCTCGGCAAACTGGTTCGAGCGCGAGGCGTTCGATCTGTACGGGATTGTGTTCGTGGGCCATCCGGATCTGCGCCGCATCCTGACCGACTACGGTTTTATCGGCCATCCGTTCCGCAAGGACTTTCCGCTCGTCGGAAACGTCGAGATGCGCTACGACCCGACTAAGGGGCGTGTCGTCTATGAGCCGGTCAGCATCGAGCCCAGGACGCAGATTCCGAAGAGCATTCGTGACGATAACCGTTACTCGCCAGATCTCAAGGACGGCGGCAATGCCTGAGATCCAGAACTTCACGGTCAACTTCGGACCGCAGCATCCGGCGGCGCATGGCGTGCTGCGCCTCGTGCTCGAGATGGACGGCGAGGTCATCCAGCGCGCTGACCCGCACATCGGTCTGCTGCACCGCGCGACCGAAAAGCTTGCCGAGAGCAAGCCGTTCAATCAATCGATTGGCTACATGGATCGGCTCGACTACGTTTCTATGATGTGCAACGAGCACGGTTACGTGCTCGCTATAGAGCAGCTGCTCGGCGTAACGCCGCCGGAGCGTGCCCAGTATATCCGAGTCATGTTCGATGAAATTACTCGAATTCTGAATCACCTGATGTGGCTCGGATCGCATGGGCTCGACATTGGCGCGATGACTGTGTTCCTTTACTGCTTCAGAGAGCGCGAAGACCTGATGGACTGCTACGAGGCGGTATCGGGTACACGCATGCACGCGACGTACTACCGTCCGGGCGGCGTATTCCGCGATCTTCCCCAGCGCATGCCGAAGTTCCAATCTTCGCGTTACCGTAATGAGAAGGACCTTAAGCGACTGAACTCAGCGCGCGAGGGCTCGCTGCTCGACTTCATCGAGGATTTCACGAACCGCTTTCCTGCCTGCGTTGACGATTACGAGACGCTTCTCACTGACAATCGCATCTGGAAGCAACGCACCGTCAACATTGGGGTGGTCGATCCGGAGCGCGCCATGCAACTCGGCTTCACGGGTCCGATGCTGCGTGGTTCGGGGGTGCTATGGGATCTGCGCAAGATGCAGCCTTACGAGGTCTACGATCGGCTCGATTTCGATATCCCGATCGGCACGAACGGCGATTGTTACGACCGTTACCTCGTGCGTATGGAAGAGTTTCGGCAGTCCAACCGCATCATCAAGCAGTGCGTCGATTGGCTGCGAGAGAATCCTGGTCCAGTGATGCTTGACGACCACAAGATCGCGCCGCCGGCTCGAATCGAGATGAAGGACGACATGGAGTCGCTGATTCATCACTTCAAGCTTTTTACGGAAGGCTATTGTGTTCCGGAAGGCGAGACCTATGCGGCAATTGAGCACCCGAAAGGCGAGTTCGGCGTCTATCTGATCTCGGATGGCGCTAATAAGCCTTATCGCGTGAAGATTCGGGCGCCCGGGTTTGCCCACCTGTCGGCGATGAATGAGATGGTCGTCGGACATATGCTTGCCGACGTCGTCGCCGTGATCGGCACGCAGGACATTGTGTTCGGGGAGATCGATCGATGAGCGACGGGGCCGGACAAGTGCTGTCGGCGCATGTGCGCGAGGAGATCGATCATTGGGTTGCGAAGTTTCCCAAAGGCAGGCAGCGCTCTGCGATCATCGCGGCGCTGCAGGCGGCGCAGCACGAGAACGAGGGTTTCCTTACGCCTGAGATCATGGATGGGGTCGCCGCTTATCTGGGGCTGCCGGCAATTCAGGTCTATGAAGTCGCCACTTTCTATTCGATGTTTGAGACCAAGCCGGTCGGTCGGCACAGTATCTCCGTCTGCACCAACATCTCCTGCATGCTGCGCGGCTCGGACGAGATCGTCGCGCATCTGGAGAGCAGGCTTGGTATTCGGACGGGCGAAAGCACGCCGGACGGCAAGTTCTACCTCAAGCGCGAAGAGGAATGTCTGGCCTCCTGCTGCGGAGCGCCGATGATGATGATCGATCACCACTACTACGAGAATCTCACGCCGGAAAAGGTTGATGAGGTAATCGAGAAGCTGAAGTAGGGAAGCGCGTATGCCGGCCCACAACCAAGTCTGCTTCACGACCTTCGGAATCGAGAAGGACCGCTGGACGCTCGATAGCTATCTGAAGCTCGACGGCTACAAGGCGTGGCAGAAAGTGCTCGACGGGCAGCTCGATCGCGCTGCCGTCATCGAGGAGGTCAAGGCTTCGGGTCTGCGCGGCCGCGGCGGCGCGGGCTTTCCGACGGGTTTGAAGTGGAGCTTCATGCCCAAGGACGCGGGCATACAGAAATACCTCGTCTGTAACTCGGACGAAAGTGAGCCGGGCACGTGTCACGACCGCGAGATCTTGCGTTACAACCCGCATGCGTTGATCGAAGGCATGGCGATCGCGGGCTTTGCGATGGGTGCGACGGTCGGATACAACTATATTCGCGGCGAGTTTCTCGGTGAGCCCGTGCCACGCTTCGAGGCAGCACTCAAAGAAGCCTATGCCGCAGGTTGGCTGGGCAAGAACATCAAAGGCTCGGGAATCGACTTCGATCTTTACAGCTTTGTAGGTGCTGGTGCCTATATCTGCGGTGAGGAAACGGCCTTGCTCGAGTCGCTCGAAGGCAAGCAGGGTAAGCCACGCTTCAAGCCGCCGTTTCCAGCCAACTATGGCCTTTACGGCGCGCCCACGACAATCAACAACACACAGAGCCTCGCGTCCGTGCCGGTGATCATCCGCAACGGTGCAAAGTGGTTCGCGGATCTGGGCGTGCAGGGTTCGGGAGGCACGGCAATCTTCTCCGTGTCCGGCCATGTCGAGAAGCCCGGCAATTACGAGCTGCCGCTCGGTATACCTTTCAAAGAGCTACTCGATATCGCCGGCGGCGTCCGCGGCGGCCGCAAGCTCAAGGCGGTGATTCCCGGTGGATCATCAGTGCCGGTGCTGCGCGCTGAGGACATCATGGATTTGACGATGGACTTCGATACGCTCAAGAAGGCCGGCTCGGGGCTTGGCACGGGTGCGATGGTCGTCATGGATGAAACGACATGTATGGTCAAAATGTTGCGCCGAATCTCCCGGTTCTATTACGCCGAATCTTGCGGTCAGTGCACGCCGTGCCGCGAAGGCACCGGTTGGTTGTATCGCATGCTGACGCGCATCGTCGAGGGCGAGGGTAAGCCCAGTGATCTCGACATGCTGCTCAGCGTTGCCAATAAGATCGAGGGTCACACGATTTGCGCCCTCGGTGACGCGGCCGCATGGCCCGTGCAGAGCTTCCTTAAGCGTTTCCGGCACGAGTTCGAGTACATGGTAGAGAACGGCGGCCGTAGCATCGTGGACAGCCCCCAGACAGCAGCCGCCTGAGCAACAGCATGAGTGATGACGCAGTCAACATAGAAGTCAACGGCGTGCCGATGCAGGCGCGACGCGGGCAGATGATTATTCAGGTGACCGACCGCGAGGACGTTTATGTGCCGCGGTTCTGCTACCACGACAAGCTCTCCGTCGCAGCCAATTGCCGGATGTGCCTCGTTGAGGTGGAGAAGGCGCCCAAGCCACTTCCGGCCTGCGCCACGCCCGTCGCCGAGGGGATGAAGATCTTCACGCGCTCGTATGCAGCGATTGCTGCGCAGAAGGCGACGATGGAGTTCTTGCTGATCAACCATCCGCTGGATTGCCCAATCTGCGATCAGGGTGGTGAGTGCGAGCTACAGGATTTGGCCATGGGCTTCGGCCGCGATGTGTCGCGATACACGGAGCGCAAGCGTGTCGTAAAAGACAAGAATCTGGGGCCGCTCGTTTCCACCGACATGACGCGCTGCATTCATTGCACGCGCTGTGTGCGCTTTGGTCAGGAGATTGCCGGCATTCAGGAGCTCGGCACCACGGGTCGCAGCGAGCACATGGAAATCGGCACGTACATAGAGCGCAGCATCGATCACGAGCTGTCCGGAAACATTATCGATCTGTGTCCCGTAGGTGCGCTGAATAGCAAGCCTTACCGCTTCGGTGCGCGTGCATGGGAGATGATCGCCAAGCCGCTCGTGTCGCCGCATGACTGCGCGGGCTCGAACCTCGATGGGCACGTGCTGCGAGGTACGCTCAAGCGGGTCGTGCCTCGCGAGCAGGAGTCGATCAACGAGACCTGGATCTCGGATCGGGACCGATTCGGCTACGAGGGCGTGTACTCGGACGATCGTCTCATGACGCCGATGATTAAGCAGGATCAGGAATGGACGACGACCTCATGGCCGGAAGCGGTCACGGCTGCCGCCGAGGCCTTCCAGCATGGTATGGACGACGAGGGGGACGCATTGGGCGTCCTTGTTTCGCCGAGCGCGACTGTCGAGGAGCTGTATCTGCTGAGCCGCCTTTCCGAGCACATCGGTAGCAAGAATATCGACCACCGCTTGCGCGTCAGAGATTTTCGTGACGAGCAGGCTGACCCTGCGTGGCCCTGGCTCGGCGCTGATATCGCCGGGCTGGAGGATCTCCAAGGGATTCTGGTCATCGGCTCGAACCTGCGGATGGAGGTGCCGATTCTCGCGCATCGGGTCCGCAAAGCGGCCCTCAAAGGCGCGGCGGTCGGGTTCGTGAATCCGCAGGCCTATGAGTACCATTTTCCGCGGGCAGCATTTGTAGAAGCGCCTCTGGCGGATTTTGCAGGCGTCTTGGCCGGCGTCGTCGCGGCTGCGGGCGGAGCGGTCTCCTCGAGTAGCAGCGATCCAGCCCAGCAAGCGGCCGCGGCAACTCTGGGCGGCAAAGAGCGCTCGCTGGTATTGCTTGGCCAGATCGCGCAGCGTCACCCGCAGGCCGCT
Source organism: Rhodospirillaceae bacterium (assembly GCA_024640695.1). Lineage (GTDB taxonomy): Bacteria > Pseudomonadota > Gammaproteobacteria > Steroidobacterales > Rariloculaceae > JAHEEM01. The sequence continues at coordinate 16,197 of JAHEEM010000030.1, forward strand.
GACATCCGCGCATTGGCTGCAGAGCTCTGCCGCGTCACGGGCGCTCAGCTGGGTTACCTGTCCGAAGGCGCGAACGCAGCCGGTGCGGCGCTCGCTGGGGCGTTACCGCACCGCAGCGCCGGCGGCAAAGCCCGCGAAGCAGCGGGACGTCATGCGCATGCCATGCTGACCGCGCCACGCCGCATCTACGTGCTGTTCGGCATTGAGCCCGATCAGGACCTGGCCGACGGCGGGCTCGCCGTGCAGGCGCTCAAGTCAGCCGATACGGTCGTGTGCTTTACACCATATGTCACCGAGACGCTGCTCGAGTGCGCCGATATCCTGCTGCCGATTGGCACGTTTGCGGAGACCCCTGGCACATTTATTAACGCCGAGGGACGCTGGCAGAGCTTCGGGGCGGCCGCCCAGCTGGTCGGTGAAGCGCGTGAGGGCTGGCGAGTTCTGCGCGTGCTCGGAAACACGCTGGAGCTGCCGGCCTGTGACTACCAGAGCGCCGAGGAGGTCCGCGACGCGTTGCGGTCGGCGATCGGCGAGGTCGCGCCTGACAACAGCTATGCCGGAAGCTGGGACGTCACGACCGAGCCCATGGATCGACTCGATGAGCAGCTCGACGTGCCAATTTACTCAGTCGACGCTGTCGTGCGCCGCGCCACATCGCTGCAGAAGACGAGCCTTGCAGCTGGCGAAGGCGCGTCCGAGCCACGTGAACAGGCGGCGGGAGCGTAGGGCGGGATGCTGAACGCGCTTTTTACCTGGATCGACGGCATGCTGGTGATGCTCGGCTTGCCCGCGCCGATACCGTATATCGTCGTGACGGCAATCAAGATCGTGATCGTGCTCGTGCCGCTGATCCTGTCGGTTGCGTACTTCACCTACTGGGAGCGCAAGATTATCGGCTGGATCCAGAACCGCCTCGGGCCGAACCGGGTGGGTTGGAAAGGCCTGCTGCAGCCTTTTGCCGATGTCATCAAGATGCTGTTCAAGGAGATCGTTGTCCCCAGCAACGCGAACCGCTTCTTATTCCTGCTGGCGCCGCTCGTATCTCTCGTCACGGCCTTTTCCGTCTGGGCCGTTGTGCCGCTCAGCGATACCTTCGTAATCGCCGAGATCGACGCGGGCTTGCTGTACGTCCTGGCGCTGACCTCGCTGGGTGTTTATGGCGTCATCATCGCGGGCTGGGCCTCGAACTCGAAGTACGCTTTCCTCGGGGCAATGCGTTGTGCGGCGCAGATCGTTGCGTATGAGATCGCGATGGGATTTGCGCTAGTCGGCGTGCTGATGGCCGGCGGGAGCCTGAAGCTGGGTGATATCGTGCTTGCACAGCAGGGCACTAGTTTCTTGAGCTGGTTCTTCATTCCGCTGTTTCCGCTGTTTATCGTCTATTTCATTTCGGGCCTGGCGGAAACGAATCGGGCGCCATTCGACGTGGCTGAAGGAGAGTCGGAGATTGTAGCCGGGTTCCACGTCGAGTACGGCGGTATTGCTTTCGGTCTGTTTTTCCTCGCCGAATACGCGAACATGATCTTGATCACGGCGCTGACGGTGGTCTTTTTCGTAGGCGGCTGGCTGTCTCCGTTTGCCGGAATTCCCCTGCTCGAGGGTACCGTGCTCGCTCAGCCCGGATTCCACTGGCTTGCCGCGAAGATGGTGTTCTTCATGTTCTGTTTCCTGTGGGTGCGCGCGACGTTCCCGAGATATCGGTACGATCAGATCATGCGTCTGGGTTGGAAAGTTTTTCTGCCGATTACGATCGTATGGATATTCTTCGAAGGCGTGCTCGTCGCGCTCGAAGTAGGCCCGTGGGCGGCGTAGGCAAGGGGAAGTGCGAGTGGTAGCGGATATCGTCAAGACTTTTCTGATGACGGAGTTAGGGAAAGGTCTGCGCCTGACCCTCAAGAATCTGTTCGTCAAGAAATTCACGGTGCAGTATCCGGAAGAGAAGGCGCCGCAGTCGCCGCGTTTCCGTGGTCTACACGCACTGCGACGCTACCCCAACGGCGAGGAACGCTGCATCGCCTGCAAGCTCTGCGAGGCTGTGTGTCCGGCGCTTGCAATTACGATCGAGTCCGATGTCGCCGACGATGGCACGCGCCGAACGACGCGCTACGACATCGACTTGTTTAAATGTATTTATTGCGGTTTCTGTGAGGAAGCTTGTCCGGTGGATGCCATTGTGGAAACGCGCATCCACGAGTATCACATGGAACTGCGCGGCGAGAACATTATGAACAAGGACAAGCTGCTCGCAGTCGGGGACAAGTACGAAGCGATGATCGCGGCGGACAAGGCGGCAGACGCGCAGTACCGGTAGGCCAGGAAATCCGAAATTGTTGATCACGACGCTACTCTTTTACGCTTTTGCTGCGGTGCTCGTTGTCGCGGCGCTTGGCGTCGTGACGAGTCGCAACCCTGTGCATTCGGCGCTGTTCCTCGTGCTGGCCTTCTTTCAAAGCTCTTTGCTGTGGCTATTGCTCGAGGCCGAGTTCTTGGCCGTGGTGCTTGTTCTCGTCTACGTCGGTGCCGTCATGGTGCTGTTCTTGTTCGTCGTCATGATGCTAGACATCAACGTCGAGGAGCTCCGGCAGGGTTATACCCGCTATCTGCCGCTCGGGCTTGTCGTCGCCTCGGTCCTGGTGCTCGAGATCGTGCACGTGATTTGGTATCGGTCGCAGGGCGTCGCAGTGCTCGAGGTCCCGGCCAACCACGGTCCTGAGTACAGCAATACAAAGGAACTGGGCGCGGTCCTGTATACAGAGCATGTTTACGCATTCGAGCTCGCTGCAGTTGTTCTGCTGCTGGCCATTGTCGCCGCCATCTCGTTGACGATGCGGCGCCGACCGGGCCTCAAGAGGCAGAACATCGCCAAGCAGGTAGCCGTCCGCAGCGAGGATCGCCTTAAAGTGATGAAGGTGAATCCCGTCAAGGAAGCGAAAGACTAAGGTTGGCAATGATTACGGTATCGCATTATCTCGTTCTTGCAGCGGTGCTATTTAGCCTGAGCGTGGCTGGCATCTTTATTAATCGCAAGAACGTCATTCTGCTATTGATGTGCATCGAGCTCATGCTGCTTGCGGTGAATTTCAATTTCATCGCGTTCTCACGAATGCTCGACGATACGCTCGGTCAGGTATTTGTGTTTTTCATTCTCACGGTTGCGGCCGCTGAGGCGGCAATTGGTTTGGCGATCCTGGTGGTGCTGTTTAGGACCCGGCAGAGCGTCAACGTCGAAGAGCTTGATAGCTTGAAAGGCTGACGGTGGAAGGTATCTATCTCACCATAGTGTTGTGCCCGCTGGTCGCGGCGGTGGTCGCTGGGCTCTTTGGCCGGCAGATCGGCCGCGCGGGCGCACATACGATTACGATCGCTGCCGTGGCGATTTCCTTCCTGCTGTCGGTCTATGTGCTTAAATCGATTGCCTGGGATGGCGTGCCCGACTACAACGCCAGCGTATACCGCTGGGCGGCTGTCGGCGGACTTAACATGGAGGTCGGCTTTCTGGTCGACAACCTATCGGCGCTGATGATGACAATCGTGACGTTTGTGTCGCTTTGCGTCCACGTCTACACGATTGGATACATGCACGAAGATCCCGGCTACCAGCGGTTCTTCAGCTATATCTCGCTGTTCAC
>JAHEEM010000219.1 GCA_024640695.1 Rhodospirillaceae bacterium
GGCTTGCCGGCGGCGCGACGAATCGATTTGGCGCAAAGGTCTCTGACGGATCCTCTGCTCGCACTCAGAATCACCGCCGCGCGCGCGCTCGTCACGGCCCGTACCGAGCTCAGTCAGCTGCGGTCGCAGGAATTCAATACCGCCTTGGCCGAATATATCCAAATGCAGGAGTTCGTCGGCGACCGTGGAGAAGGGTTAATCAATCTCGGCGGACTTGCCACCGACCTGGGGAATCTTGACCAAGCTGAAAGCTATTTTCTGACCGCGATTCAACGCGACCCCGCGGTCTCGACGGCGTATGTGAATCTAGCCGATCTTTACCGCGCTCAAGGACGTGAGGACGCGGCACAACTGACTCTCGAGCAGGGGCTCAGAGTCAATCCGGACGACGCGGGACTGCACTTCGCATTAGGGCTCTCCCTAGTTCGATCCGGACGCAGTGACGAGGCCTTGACCCAGCTCGAGAACGCGGTCGCGCGTGCACCCGATTCACCCTACTACGCATACGTGCAGGGCATCGCCTTGAACTCGACAGACCAGCGCGAGCGCGCCCTGGCGGTATTGCGCGCGACCCATGAGCGTTTTCCGGGGCACCGCGACACGCTAGCGGGTCTTACGACGATCTTGCGCGACGCCGGAGAAACCGACGATGCGCTAGAGTATGCACGCAGACTCGTTGCACTCACGCCTAACGACCCTGGAGCCCGCGCCTTGATCGCAGAGATCGAGGCGATGGCGGGTAACTGACAAATTACCAAGCCCGAATACGGTCGAACGGAGCACTCGAAAGCGTCGTAATACGCCACTCGCTGTTATCACGCGCGCGGCAGCCCCACTGCTCCTGGGCTATCGAGGAAACAGCCAAACGGCGTTGAGCCGAATGCCCCAGCCTTCGGGCCCGGCATCTGGCGTGCTGGCCCAGTAGCGAAGACCGCCGCCTAGCTGCACGAGTTGGTTGCCGAATCTGAGCAACTGGTTCGCGTTGAAATTTATCGGCACGGACCAGTCCTTGTTCTCCCAGTCGTATGTAGATTCCGTGTTGACGGTAAGCGTCAGCTGAGTCGGCGTAATATAGGAGACGAAAGGCTGAAGGAAGGTCGTACTGATATCCGCCCGGCTGGAATCACCCGCGAACGACTCGATGTGGTTCGCGAGGGCACCGTAGGTCCAGGGCCCGCTCTGCTTGAGCATCACACCGGTCGGCCCCATCCCCCATTTCTCGGCACCGAGCACATCGTCAGTAGCCGTCGGCAGCAGGAACACCGGCCCCGCGCCCCAGATCCAGCCACTCGATGTTGGTGCGGCCGGCGAGAAGAACAGGCTTTGGACGGTATCTCCGAGACCGAACTCACTGACACCGGAGAACGGCACATCGTTCTGGTCGATGATCGGCAGAATCGTCCGCGAGATCATGTTCCAGTCGTCGGCCAGAGAGAACGGGATCACCGGTTGCACGTTGATGCGGAACACCGAACCCTGATCGTTGATGCCGAAATCGTCGTCGTAGTTGAACTGGATCGGCACACTGATCAGGGACGCAATCGGGTTGGCGAGCTGTTTTGCAAGCTCTGCCTGGTCTTGGGCTTGAACTGCCCCACCGAGAAACGGGGAGGCACTCAACGCAATGACGACGAGGTGCTTAGGATCCATTGACAGAAGCCTCTATTAGATGAGCAACAGGCTGAACTTCGATACCGGGGGTCAATGTGCCGGGAGGGCTCTCGTTGGCATTGCACGACGAAACCATGGGCACTCGGCTTGCAGGCAGCGCAGTCTACAGCCACTTCCCAGAAATTATAACTCGACGATGGCGCAGCGTCAGCTCTTGGGTCGGGCAGACATTGACGAACGTAGCTTCGCCGCTACCGTCGCGCCGGCGTCAATGGCGTCGCTTTGTAGTAGATTGGCCGCACGGACACCAAACGGCGAGCAAATGACATGACAGTTCTGCGGACACTCAAGCTCGTTCTTCTAGCAGCGATGTCGTTCGTGCAAAGCTGTAGTCATCCCGTTAGCGATCAGATGGACCCCAATCCGGCAGGCCCCGGCATTGAGCAACTCAGAAACGCAACTTATAGCGGCCTGGAGGCGCAACCGATCCGCTTGCGCGACGGCCGGTTCGATGGCGAGCCTTTCGTGCCAGGCGGCTCCTCGAGATTGCAGATCGCGATTCACGATGAGATCGCCGTGTTCGCTGATCTCGACGGCGATGGGGCAAACGAGGCAATCGTACCACTCGTCAAACAGGCTGGAGGCAGCGGGACCTGGACCTACCTGGCGGTCATGGGCACCGATGCGCGGAATCTGGCTACTGTGCTCCTCGGCGATCGCGCGCAGCTCATAGAGCTATCGACCTCGGGCGCGCGTATTCACGCCGAACTTATCGAGCACGGGCCGAACGATGGGATGTGCTGTCCGACGCAGCGAGTCGAACGGGAATGGGAATTGACGAACGGCAGGCTCGAAGCTGCCGAACCCATCGAAGTCGGGCCGATCTCCGTGCAGATACTCACCGACACCGCATGGCGCTTGACGAGCCTCACGGGCATTGAGATCGCTGACAGCGAAACGCTGCTCGACGCTGTGATCGAAACCGATCGGATCAGCGGCTCGTCCGGCTGCAATCGCTATTTCGCAAGTATTCAAAGCAGCGGGCCCGGCCAGATATCACTCGGGCCCATTGCCGGGACGGCCCGTGAGTGCGCGGCGCCCACGATGAATCTTGAATCGCAGTTCCTCGAAGGCCTGCAAGACGTCGATCGCTTCGGATTTTTCATGGGGAAACTCTTGCTGACCGGAACGGGCACCCAAGAGTCCACGGTCAACCTGACATTCTCGCGCTCGGCGCCGACCGAGAATCCGTGAAATCGTTGTCTGCCCGAATCGATAACGGCCATGCGGGCTCGCAGCCGAAGCTGCGCTCGCGACCGTCGTCAGGGAGGCCGCAAGCGAAAATCGAAAGCTGAGCGTAGAATATCATCGGGATAGTTGGTCGGCCCGCCGGCAGATCAATACCAAAGACGCGATTGAGTCGCCCATGTCGATAAGAATAATAAAGTACCTGGGGGCGTCCCTCACCACGGTCGCGGCGCTAGTGCTCGGCAGCCTTTGCGTGTTCTGGCTCACATTCGAGCCCAACAGCTATCGCGCGATCATTGCAGAAACAGTATCCCGCGCAATTGATCGAGAGGTACTGATTAGCGGCGACCTCGAGCTCGTGCCGGCACTGGTCCCGACGCTGGCCGTCAATCGGGTCACGATCGCGAACCCGCCTTGGGCTTCACGCGCGACGATGGCCACGGCCGGCCGCCTGGTCGTTCGCGTTGCTCTGCGGCCGCTGCTCGACGGTCAGATCGAAGTCGTCGATGTCATTCTGGAGCACGTCGACGTCTTGCTGGAGCGGAATCCCAACGGTCAAGGTAACTGGGAATTCGCGTTCTTAGCCAATTCGAGCGCAGCGGAGCAGCAGGCGGGAGGCCTGCGCACGCAGGTCGATCGCGTCGAGCTAAGCGACATCACCGCCCGATACACCGAAACAAGTCGCGCCGATATCTCGACTCACGTCGAAAGCGTGATACTCGAGCGATCACCAGCCGGACGGCTGTCGATTACGGCAGCCGGCAGCGCCCAGGGCCTGCCTATAGTCGCCGAATGGCAGGCCGGGCCCTTGGACGACGCTGGGACCAATCCCGAGTTACGCTGGCCCGTGGCCGCTGCGGTCAAGCTCGGCGATACCACGGTCACGATGGCAGGCCGGTTGCGGGCGCCGATGGCCTACACGAGCTCAGACCTAGAGATCCACATCGCCGGCCGCAACGCGGCGCAACTTCAGGCTCTCGTCAATCTGCCGGCAAGCGACAGCTTGATTTACGACCTCCGCGGCAGGCTTCGGATCGACGCGGACAGCGTGCGCGTCGACAACCTGCGCGGCAGCTTGGTGGAGAGCAATCTTTTCAGAGATACGCGGATCGATGCCGGTAGCGTGAACCTGACACGCGGTGCACCCATCGAAACGGACTTCGCGGGCACAGCGTCCGGGCTGCCGTTCACCCTATCGAGCCGTCTCGGACTGCTCCGTGAGATTCTGCAAGCGAACGCGCCATGGCCGCTGACTCTCGACGCAAGTCTCGGAGAAGCGACGCTCACGGCGTCCGGTATGGTTACAGCCAGCGTCTCCGGGACTGGGGCGAGCATCGATCTGGCGATCAACGGACCTCTGCTCGAGTCGTTGAACCGGCTGCAACCTTTCGGACTCCCGGAACTCGGTCCGATAGAGTTCAAAACAGGGCTAGCCACCGATGCAAATAAAGTCCTACTGCACGACCTTCGTCTGGCATTGGCCGGCAGCGTCATAGAAGGCGATCTCGAGCTCACCAGTCTCGCGACGATTCCAAACGTCACCGCAAACCTGACAGCGACGACCATCGATCTAGCCGAGTTCTCCTCGTCTACGCCCAGCCCTGCCGCGACGCCCCTATTGGATCGGCCGCTGCCGCTCGACTGGCTCGGCCAATTTACCGGGTCAGTGAATCTCCAGCTGGGCGAACTGCTCGGCCGCCCGATAAAGCTAACCGATACCGCATTGAGCGCGGCGTTGACCGACGGCACGCTCCGGCTGCGAGAACTCACGACGCGTGCCGCCGGTATCGAAGTGCTTGCCCGCGGCGCCTTAAGGCAATCTGCCGGCGAAGCAAACGTCGAGCTCGATGTCGAAACGCAGCCGCTCGACTCGGCAAGGCTACTCCCGGCATTGGGTGTGGCAGATGTCCCTGGACTGGCTTGGTCGACCGGGCCGGTGGCGCTACGTTTGAGCGCTCGCGGCTCGAGCATCCAGGCGGCTGCGGACACGAGCGCAATCAACGTCAGCGCACGCCCGGCGGAGATCGACTTCGCCAATGACAGCGTCACCTCCGACGTCACCTTGTCTGCCCTCGACCTGTTCGTTGAGCCTGGAGGCGCCGTGCGACTCGAATCGGCCGGGCGCCTTGCCGCAGAAGTTTCCGGTCAGGTGATCGATGAAGCGTTCAGCCTGTCCCTGACAGCTGGAACGTTAGCGGAGTTAGTCAGCACGCAGCGGCTCTGGCCGGTCATCGAAGCGACGGCGGCTGGCACATACCGCGGTGAGCCGCTCAGCGTAACGGCGCGAACCACCGATACTGCGGCGCTACTGGCCAAGGCGCGAACCCCCGTCGTGCTGAACGCTGCCTGGGGACCGCTCGAAGCAGGCATCGACGGTTCCCTTGTGCCCACCGCGAATCTGGCTGGCACGGTTGCCGACATTAAGCTCGTGACCGACAACATGGCGGCAGCCGCCGCTTTGCTCCATATCGATAGCCTGCCAACGGGCGACGGCTCATTTTCCGGGCATGTATCTATTGATGAAGGCGAGTTGGTCTTGAGCGAGTTAATCGCGACTGCCCCCGGTGTCAATGTGGACGGAAACGTATCGTTGCTGCGATCGGATCGTCTGGACGGCCGCG
>JAHEEM010000220.1 GCA_024640695.1 Rhodospirillaceae bacterium
GCGCTGCCAAGTCCTCGAGCTTCTGCTTGAGAATATTGAGCAGGTGATCGCGCGCGCTCTCGCTCGTCTTGACCCAGACTGCCGAGGTCTTACCGGCATCGATGTCCGGATCGTAGTCGCAGATGAAAAGCTCGAGCCCGGCCGAGCAGCTCTCTGCGAGCCAAGCGGCCCGGTCCACGACGGGATGCGTGTTGGCGGTAGGGTCCACCACGACGAGTATTGTTTTGCCTGCCATGCGCTTGACCTTCAAGTTCAGTTAAGGGCTGATTCTATATTGGGGACGACAGCCTAACAATGGAGACAACTGCGTATATGCCGTCGGCCGTCCGCTGCCCCCCCGCGAGCTCCGCAGCCCGCGCGCCGCTCAGCGGCCGCGCGGGCCAGTAATTACTAGCTGATGGGCCGTGCGAAGTAGTCGAAGAACAGCGCGAACAATATCGTCGCTGCCACCAGCGTACCGAGCATGATCGGCGCACCCTTACGGAACCACACGCCGGGCGTAATCGCCAGGCTCCGATCGTTCTGCTCGCGCGCCAATCGTTCCGAAATCGTCACGATGAACACATTCGCCGTGGAGCCGATATGCGTGCCGTTGCCGCCGAGACCGACCCCCATCGCCAGACCCCACCAGAGCGGGGCCACGTTGATACCCTGCTGCTCCATACCAAGGATGATCGGGATCATTGCGGCTGTGAACGGGATGTTGTCGATCGCCGCGGACAGGAAGGCACCGACCCACATCAGCACGAGCGTCGCGGTCAACAGATCCGCCTGAACGAACGGCGTGATATGCGAACCGAGATACTCGAGAAACTGGCTGTGCTCCACACCACCGACGACCATGAATAGTCCGATGAAGAACATCAGCAGCGTAATCTCGACATGCTCCATCGCATGATCCATGACGATACGCTTGGATACGAGCACGAGCGCCGACATACCGAGCACGGCGACGAACCATGGCTCCCAATGCAACGCGTTATGCAGCATGAAGAACACAACCATGATGCCGAGGATAAGGACCGAGGCCTGCCAAAGGCGCTTTTCGGGTATCGGCGGCACCTCCTGCGAGGTCTCCGCCGGCGTTTGCGCAAGCTCCTTCTTGAACAGAAACTTGAGCATGACCAGACACACAATCCAGGCGACGAGCACGATCGGTCCCATCGTGAACAGGAAGCGATTGAAGCTGATCCCCGCCGCCGAGCCGATCATGATGTTGGGCGGATCGCCGACGAGGGTCGCGATACCGCCCGTGTCGGATAGCAGTGCCGCAGCGAGCAGATACGGGACCGGCGACACCTTCATCGCGTTCGCGATCAAGATAATCAGCGGCCCGAAGATTACGACGGTCGTGACGTTGTCGAGCAGCAGTGAGATCACAGTCACGGCCGTGCCGAGCAGGCACAGCATGAGATACAACCGGCCCTTGCTGAACGCCGCAATTTTGTAGGCGATCCACTGGAAACCGCCGGTCGGGATCATGATCGACACGATCGTCATCATGGCGGCGAGCAGGAAGATCACGTTCCAATCTACCGCCTCGAGCGCATCCTCGGGGGAATAGAAGCCATAGATCTGGCCGACGATGATCATGGCGACGGCGCCGGCCGCGGCAACTTTGGAGCGCTCCATGTGATGGATTTGCTCGGTAAAGATTGCAATAAAGGTAACGACCAGGACGATGCCCGATGCGATCATCTCGCTAGTAAGCGCATACTCCTCCATCGCGACTGTCCCCCCCTTAGGTATCGATGCGTTTTTGAATTAGATGCTACGGCTAGCCGGCGGAGCTTAGCTCGTCCGCGCGGCCACTGCAAAACCGGCCGTGCCTGGTCTAATAAGTGTCTGTTGCCGGCTCTTCGTTATTCTCGCCTTGCTCCCATTGCATCATCGCGCCCGCCTGCTCGGCGATCCGCGCAAGCATCGCAGCGTGCGCACTGAGCTCAGCGGCATCCGCCGAGCGCACACGCAAGCGCAGCCCCGAGCGATCGATACGCTCGACGCTGAGCTCAGTCGTCTGCGCAACATCGGCCTGGCCCTCGAGCGAGAGGCTCGCCTGACCGCCGGTCATCGCAAGATAGACCTCCGCGAGTATGCGCGCATCAAGCAGCGCGCCGTGAAGCTCGCGCCCGGAGTTGTCGATATCGTAGCGCTTGGCGAGCGCATCGAGGCTGTTGCGTTGGCCCGGATGCAGGCGGCGCGCCAGCGCCAACGTATCGAGCACGCCGCAGCGCTCGCGAATGCCGGCAGGCGCATCGGCGAGACGAGCAAGCTCGTGGTTCAGAAACGCGACGTCGAACTCGGCGTTGTGGATAACCAGCTCAGCGCCGTCGACGAAATCCAGAAACTCGCTCGCTATATCGGCGAACAACGGTTTATTCTCAAGAAAGTCGTTGTCGATGCCGTGCACCTCGAGTGCGCCGCGGTCGACCGCGCGCTCGGGATTGATGTAGCGATGGAATGTCTTGCGGGTCGGGCGGCGATTCACGAGCTCTATGCCGCCAATCTCGATGATCCGATGCCCGGCCGCGGGCTCTAGCCCAGTCGTTTCGGTATCTAGCACGACCTGCCGCATCGCAGCCTCCCTGAGTACACGAATCCTACAAGCCGCTATCTTGCCACGCCGCGGGGCGCGATCAAGGCCGCTGCGCGGCCTCGAGACCGCGGTTGGCCAGCGCATCGGCACGCTCGTTCTCCGGGTGCCCGGAATGACCTTTGACCCAATGCCAGCGGACCTCGTGCGTCTTGACGAGCTCGGCGAGCCTGAGCCATAGGTCCTGGTTCTTCACCGGCTTGCGGTTCGCGGTTCGCCAGCCGCGTGCCTGCCAGACCGGGAGCCACTCGGTGATGCCGCTGCGCACGTACACGGAGTCGGTATACAGATCGACCGAGCAGCACTGCTTGAGCGCCTCGAGCGCGCGGATCGCAGCCGTCAGCTCCATGCGGTTGTTGGTCGTATCGGCCTCGCCCCCGCTGAGCTCGCGCTCGCGGCCGGCATGGCGCAGGATCGCGCCCCAGCCGCCTGGGCCGGGGTTGCCTCGGCAAGCCCCATCCGTGAACGCCTCGACCGGTTTCAAGGCCGTAGCCGAGTCTGCGAAGTCCGTGTGCTCGGCTCGACGAGCCCACCAACCGCTCGAAGGCGAGGCTGGGCCCGGACGCGCCGGACGGGCGTCAGCGGATAGACGCACTTGCGCGCCTTGAGCAGGAAGCCCGCGCTCATGGCCGGCAACCAGCGCGCCAGCCCGCTATCCTCCGCCAGGCGGCCGAAACGGCGTAGCTTCGTCAGCGGCAGGCTGTGGCAATAGCGCCGCCGCGGCCCGATGTCATAGCTCAGAAGCTCGAGCCAGTCGCGCAGGCGCCGCTCCCCAATCATGCGGCGTTTGCCGGGCGGATAACCGCGCGGCGAGAGCACGTGGCGCAAGCCCCAGAGCCCTCCGGGCTTGAAGCTCAGGGTCACGAGATGGCCGTCGGCCCTGAGGATACGGTCGACCTCGCGCAGCAGCGCGTGCGGGGAATCGGTCAGCTCCAAGGTATGCGGCAGCAGCACGGCATCGACACTGTCGCTTGCGATGGCCAGGCGGCCGAGCTCGGTGATGAAATCGGCGCCGACGTCCACGCGCCAGTCGACGAGCGCCCGGCGTTGGGTGCGCGCGTGCCGCAGAAAGGCCTCAGGCGGGCCCCAGACGCCGATCTGCAGAAATTGCTCCCCGAAGACGGTATCGAGCGCCCGGCGCACGGCACGTTGCTCAGCGGCAAGACACCGCCGGCCCAACGGGGTGTCAAACCAGCTGCTCAGCGATGCTTGTTGCTCAGGGCCCACGCCAGACACTGTGTCGCAGCGCTCGGCGGCAGTCAACGCTAGGCCCTGCAAATGCGAACTGGGTCGCTTGGCACCGGCGCCCCGAATCCGTAGGATAGCGGCCTCTCCGGCGCCAATAGACGGTCCCGATGAACAAGAACAAGAATCTGGAACCGACACTGCCCCGCCCGCGGCTGCGATACGGCCTCAGCCATGTCGGCGCACTCCTGGCGATCATCAACCTGGCTGCCTGCAGTCAGCTCTCGACACGCGAGCCACCGCAAGCCGAGGCATCCGAGTCGACCGCGGCTGTGATCGACACATCAACTGCTCGGCTGCCGGGCTTGTGCGAGGCGGACCCGGCCTGGCTCGCCTCGCTGACGGCCGAGGTAGAACCTGAGCCTCTCGCACCACCGGAACCCGTGGACCTGCTGGGTCGCATCCGAGCGGGTTTCTCGCTCGAGACCAGCGGCGACCCGGCCGTGCAGCGCGAGCTCAACTGGTATGCAAGTCACCCTGAGTACCTCGGCAGAGTGTTCGCGCGCGCCCAGCCGTATCTGTTTCATATCGCGGCACAGCTCGAGGAACGCGGCATGCCCATGGAGCTTGCGCTCCTGCCGGTCGTGGAAAGTGCGTTCGATCCGTTCGCCTACTCGCATGGCCGCGCGGCCGGGCTCTGGCAGATCATCCCCGGCACCGGACGGCACCTCGGGCTCAAACAGAACTGGTGGTATGACGGCCGCCGGGACGTGCTCGAGTCCACGCGCGCGGCATTGGACTACCTCGAGGCCATGCACGGCCAGTTCGAGGGTGACTGGTTGCTCGCTATAGCCGGCTACAACTCCGGCCAGGGCAACGTTGCCCGCGCAGTGAAGCGCGCCGTGCAGGCCGAGACCGCGACGGACTTCTGGACGATCAAAAGCCGTCTGCCCAGCGAGACCCGCACCTACGTGCCGCGTCTGCTCGCGATCGCGGCGCTGGTCGCCGATCCGGCCGCTTACGGCATCGACCTGCCGGAGATCGCCGACGAGCCCTATTTTGCGGTGGTCGAAACGGGCGGGCAAATCGATATGGCGCTCGCCGCAGAGCTTGCGAGCCTGAGCACGGATAGCCTGTACGTGCTCAATCCCGGCGTGAACCGCTGGGCGACCGACCCCGACGGCCCACATCGACTGCTGGTGCCCATAGAGCAGCGCGACGCCTTCGCCGCCGAGCTTGCGGCACTGGGCGAGCGCGAGCGCGTCGAATGGACCCGTCACCAAATTCGGCCAGGCCAGACGCTCGGCCAGATTGCGCAGCGCTATGGCACGACCCCGGCTGTGCTGCGCGAAGTGAATAGTCTGCGCAACAGCACGATTCGCGCCGGCCAGCACCTCATGGTGCCGCATGCGGTCAAGGATCTCAGCGCCTACACGCAGAGTATCGAGGCTCGCACACAACGCCGCCAGGACCAGAATCGCCCCGGACAGCGCTACGAGCACCTCGTACAGCCGGGCGAGACGCTTTGGGCCATCGCACTGCGCTACCGCGTCTCCACCCGGGAGCTTGCAAGCTGGAATGCGATGGCGCCCGGCGATGTGCTCAGCGTCGGCCGCCAGCTCGTGATCTGGAGCAAGCAGCCCGTGGACGCACCGACGGTCGCAAGCACCGACCGAATT
>JAHEEM010000221.1 GCA_024640695.1 Rhodospirillaceae bacterium
CTATCTGGAGGCCGAGGAGGCTTACCAGGCAGTGCTCGCAAGCAACGACCCGCAGTTCCGCGAGCAGTCGCTTTATAAAAAAGGCTGGGCTCTTTTCAAGCAGCTGCAGCATGAAGACAGTCTTGTGCCGTTCTTCGGTCTGCTCGACAGTAAGCTCGCTAACGCCGACAGCGAGCCAGCCCGGGATCCGGGGCAGGTGTATTCGAGCATGGGCCGGGCGGACCAGGAGCTCATCGACGATACCTTCCGTGTGCTGTCCATCAACTTCTCCTATATCAATGGCCCAGAGTCGGTCACCGAATACTTCAATGCTCAGGGCTTGCGCTCCTATGCCTACGTTGTTTATAGCGAGCTCGGCGACCTGTACCTGGAGAAGGAGCGCTACCAGGACGCAGCGGCTGCGTTCCAGGCGTTCGCGCAGCTGGATACCTACCATGAGAAGGCGCCGCTGCTAAAGGCGCAGGTCATCGCGGCCTATGAGAATGGCGGTTTCGCCGGCCTCGTTCTGGACGCCAAGCGCTCCTTCGTCGAGCTCTATGGGCCGAGCAGCCTGTACTGGCAGCGTTTCAGCTACGAGCAGGAGCCCGAGGTCCTCGGCCTTCTGAAGGCCAATCTCATGGACCTCGCCGCGCACTATCATGCTGACGGGCAGGAGACGGGCAGCGCAGACAGCTATCGGCTGGCCGGGCGCTGGTACCGCAACTACCTTGCTGCTTTTCCCGATGATCCGGACTCGGCGCACACGAATTTCCTGCTCGCAGAGGTCCTGTTCGAGAGCGAGGACTACCGTGCCGCGGTCATCGAGTACGAGCGCACCGCTTACGATTTTCCTGCTCACGCGGCAGGCGCCGAAGCAGGCTATGCGGCGCTGCTCTCCTACAACGCGATCGAAGCCTCGCTGGACGCGGCGGCGCGCGAGCCTTGGCGTCGTCAGCAAGTCGACAGCGCCTTGCGCTTCGCCAATGCCTATCCGGAACACGAGGAGGCCGACGCGGCGATGATCGATGCTGCCGAGAAACTGTTCGCGCTCAATGAGCTCGCGCGCGCCCGGGAGGTTGGCCGGCAGCTGCTCGCGCGCGAGCCGGCGGCCGAGCCTGAATTGCGCCGCACCGCATGGACGATCGTTGCGCATTCCGAATTCGATCTCGGTGACTTCGCTGCCGCGGAGCTTGCCTATGTCGAGCTCATGGCATTCTATTCGCCCGACGCCGATGAGCGGCCGGAGATCATCGAGCGCATTGCCTCATCGATCTACAAGCAAGGTGAGCGCGCGCGCTTCGGGTTGAACTATGCTGAATCGGTCGGGCACTTCCTGCGTGTCGCGACCATGACGCCGACGTCTTCGATCGTCGCAACTGCACGCTATGATGCTGCCGCGGACCTGCTTGTGATCGAGGACTGGCCGCGCGCTGTCGAAGTCCTGGAGGCATTTCGCAGCGATTATCCGCAGCACGAATATGCTGCCGATGTCACCGCGAAGCTCGCCGTTGCGTATCTCAGCTCCGGTAACGGCGCTCTCGCCGCCGCTGAGTTCGAGCGTATCGCCGATGGCAACGATTCGGAGGAGGTCAAGAAGCAGGCGCTCTGGCAGGCGGCTACGCTGTACCGCGATACCGGGCAACTCGGCAGTGCGACTGTCGCGCTTGCGCACTACGTCGATCGTTACCCGCGGCCCGCGCCCTTTGCGGTGGAGGCTCTGCAACAGCTCGTCGAGATCGCCGAGGAAACCGGAGACTACCCGGCCCGCCTGGGTTGGCTCGACGCGATTGTGACTGCTGATGCAAGGGCAGGAGAAGAGCGCAACGACCGCACCCGCTACCTGGCGGCGCACGCGGCGCTGCAGCTGGCTACCCCGGCACGCGACGCGTTTGCGGCTGTGCGGCTCATAACGCCATTGCAGGATAGCCTCAAGCTGAAGAAAGAACGTATGGAAGCAGCACTTGCTGCATTCGGACGTGCCGCCGACTACGGCGTTGCCGACGTAACCACCGCCGCGACGTACGAAATCGCGGAGCTCTATAACGGCCTGAGCCGGGATCTGTTCGACTCGGAGCGGCCGGCCGACTTGAGCGCACTAGAGCTCGACCAATACGAGATATTGCTGGAAGAGCAGGCCTTTCCGTTCGAGGAACAGGCCATTGAGCTGCATGAGGTCAATGCCGCACGGACGGCCGATGGTATCTATGACGACTCGGTGCGTAAGAGCCTCGCCGCGCTCGCCGAGTTGCTGCCGGTGCGCTACGCGAAATCGGAGTTGGGAGAGCCCTATGTCGCTGCACTGCGATAATCTGGCGCGCGCTGTCAGCGCGCGCGTGCCCTTGAGATCGCTGGGATTCATGCTTGCTATTGCGCTTCTGTGTCACGGTTGCGGCACCTCTGGACCAGCGAGGCCCGACGAAACTCAGCGGGGTGAGCAGGCAGCCGGAGATGATCTAGAAGTCCTAGTCAGCCCTGTCGCTCAGGCCGCCTATGAGGACGTGCTCGAGGCCATAGATGGCCTCGACACGGTCGAAGCCGAGCTCCAACTCGGGCAGTTTGTGCTCGAGTATCCCGACTTCCCGGGTGCGTATGTAAATCTAGCAATTCTGTACGAGCGCACCGACCGCTATGACGAGGCACGTATCGCTCTGGACCAGGCGCTTGCAGTTGATTCGGAGCATGCGGCGGCAAACAATCAGCTCGGCATCGTGCTGCGCAAGCAGGGTCAGTTTGCGGAAGCGGAGCAGGCCTATCTGCGAGCGATCGCGACTGAGCCGGACTATGCCTTAGCGCACCACAATCTCGGCGTCCTGCTCGATCTTTATCTGCATCGACCCGCCGAGGCGCTGCAGCACTATCAGCGCTATCAGGAGCTCCTCGCGGAGCCCGATGCCGCGGTCGGCCGCTGGATCATCGATCTGCAGCGGCAGGTCGGAAGTAACGAGGAAGCCGCGCGGCTGGCGCAGGAGGATGGGGCATGAGGCAGGGTCTCCGCTTACTGGTCCTGGCAGGTCTGACGCTTGCCGGCAGCGGCCTAACGGCGCGTGCTCAGCAGGCCGAAGGTGGTCGTGGGTCGCCCGCACCCATTATGAGCGCCGATGAGGCCGCTGCGCTGGAGCCCGCCGTTGACGTTGGTGCGCGGTCCGCCTCGCAGACGGCCGCTCCCGCGCAGGCCCCAGCCCCGGCGCAGCCCTCGCAGCCTGCGCCGCCCCGAACGGCCGCGGCGGCGCCGAGGGCCCTGGATTCGCTGGATCTGGGAACCACGTCAATTACTGGAAACCAGGAATTGCCTAAGGTGCTCTATATCGTCCCTTGGAAGCGATCGGATCTAGGGGATCTGGTTGGCCGCCCGGTGAATACCTTACTTGACGAGGTGCTGGCGCCAGTCGATCCCGATGTTTTTGAAAGGCAGCTGGGCTACTACGACGCCCTGCACGAAGAATCTCGAGAGGAGTAAATTCAATGGAAGTCTATTCCACGATCGTCAGTTTTTTCCAGGAGGGGGGCGTGTTCATGTACCCCATCGTGATCGTGTTCGCCCTCGGGCTCGCCATTGCGCTGGAGCGCTGGCTGTTCCTGACAACGACCACCGTCAAGAACAAGGCGCTTTGGAACAAGATCACACCGCACCTGAAGACGGGCAACTTCGCTGCCGCCGCTCAGATGGCCAGTAGCTCGAAGGCTGCGATTGCGATGATCATGTCTTACGGCCTCAATCGCGTGCGCTCGGCGCAACATCGCGAGGATATCGAGAAGGCGATGGAAGAGAGTCTCATGGAGGTGCTGCCGCGGCTCGAGAAGCGCACGCACTATCTGGCGACGTTCGCCAATATCGCCACTCTGCTCGGTCTGCTCGGCACTATCATCGGCCTCATTCGCGCGTTCACGGCCGTGTCGAATGCGAACCCGGCGGAGAAAGCGGACCTGCTCTCGGCGAGTATCTCGGTTGCAATGAATACGACCGCGTTCGGCCTCATGGTCGCGATTCCGCTGCTGCTCGTGCACACACTGCTGCAGACCAAGACCACCGAGATCGTTGACAGCCTCGAGATGGCATCAGTGAAGTTCCTGAACTCGATTACTGATCGAACAGCTGCCACCGCGTCGAAATAGGACGAGGTTAGATCCATGAGTCTGCTCCGTTCACGCGGTCATAGGCACAAAGAGGTCGTGGAGCTCAATATCACGGCATTCATGAACCTCATGGTCATCCTCGTGCCGTTCCTGCTGATCACCGCCGTGTTTTCACAGGTGGCGATACTAGACCTGAACCTCCCGACGGATGGAGCGCCGCCAGCGGACGCGGCGGAGCCAGAGCTCCGGCTCGAGATCACGGTGCGGGAGGATCAGATCGATGTTGGTGATCGCGGCACCGGCCTGCTGACGGTCATCGGCAACACGCCAGACGGCTACAACTTTGCTGAGCTCGGAGACTATCTCGAGAAAGTTAAGCAACGATTTCCGGACAAGTCCGACGCGACGCTGCTCCTGGAGCCGGATATTTCTTATCAAACCCTCGTCGCCGTCATGGACAAAGTCCGGGTGCTCGAGCGCCTCGATTCGACCTCGAATCGCGTCGCCAGCTATGAGCTGTTCCCAGAGATCTCGATCGGCGACGCGCCGCTGCGCAACTAGAGGATCGGGGGCATGAAATATAGTGGACGAGCGGCACGCATGGAGCGCCACCATAAGCGGCATAAGCGCAGCGGGGCGCTGAATCTTGTGTCCCTAATGGATATTTTTACGATTCTCGTTTTCTTCCTGCTCGTTAATTCGAGCGAAGTGCAGACGCTGCCGAATGCCAAAGATCTCGTGCTGCCGGAGTCGATTGCCGAGCAGCGCGCGCACGAGACGGTTGTGATCATGGTGACCGACACGGATCTGCTCGTACAGGGCCGTGTGGTCGCGAGTGTTTCTGAAGTCATGGCTGGTGACGAGCTCGTCATTCCCGAGCTTAAGGCCGCATTGCTCAATCAGTCAGAGCGGGCGCTGCGCCAGCTTTCCGAAGAGGAGGCGGCACAGCGAGAAGTCACGATCATGGGTGATAAGGAAATCCCCTACAGCTTGCTCAAACGGGTCATGGCGACCTGCACGGATGCCGATTACGGTCACCTGTCGCTTGCCGTTTTGCAGAAATCGTCCGAGCTGCAGCTTACTGCTATGAGCGCGGGGTCGTAGGTTACAGCCGTGAGCGAGACTGTATTGACATATAGGGCCTACGAGCTGCCGTGGACTGCCGGTGCCGAGCAGGAGCTGAAGTTCCGCCGGCTCGTGATGCGCTGCATCGCGACCGTGCTCGTGCTGAGCCTGATCCTCGCCATACTCCCGGTCGCCGAGCCCGATCCGATGGCTGTGCAGGAGATTCCGCAGCGCTTCGCGCGGTTCGTGCTCGATGAGCCGACACCCCCGCCGCCGCCGCCGGTGGTCGAGCCGGAACCCGAGCCAGAGCCCGAGCCGCTGCCTGAGGTCGAG
>JAHEEM010000222.1 GCA_024640695.1 Rhodospirillaceae bacterium
CTACCGCGGTAACTTCGCCGGCCGACAGTGCGGTTTCGGAGCCGAATCCGCTAGCTAAGCCCCGGAAACTAAAAAGCATTCGACAGTCTCCGAACGGAGACCCATCGAACGCGCGACTTGTTGGCGGAGGGAGTGGGATTCGAACCCACGGTACGGTAAACCGTACACTTGATTTCGAGTCAAGCCCGTTCGACCACTCCGGCATCCCTCCGCGGGCGAATCTAGCAGTTCGCCCGGCCGTCGGCAAACGCGGCTTTCTCAGCGGGCTGCTTCGGCGCCGTATCGCAGTACGCGGATCTTCTCGATCGTCACCATGCCGCTCGTCAGCATCTCCTCGAGGGCAGGCAAAAAGCTCTCGATCTGCTGCTCGGCATCGACGATCTCGATGACGATGGGTAGATCGTCGGAGAGCCGAAGAATCTTCGCCGTGTGCAGCATGCTCGAGGCGCCAAAGCCGAGCAGGCCTCTGAGTACCGTCGCGCCGGCGAGGCCGTGCTCGCGAGCACGCAGCACGATCGCTTCGTAGAGCGGCCTATGCTCGAGCCGATCTTTCTCGCCGACGAACATGCGCAGCAGGGTGGCATTCTCGGGGATAGCCATGAGCAGCTCCTAACGGTTAAGCGCGGTGGCGCCGATATGGCCGAGCCAGACCGCGAGCAGGCACAGAAACACAGATAGCAGAATATTCGCGGCCGCCCAGCTCCATTGGCCGTCGCGTATGAGGTTCAGTGTCTCGAGACTGAACGACGAGAATGTCGTGTAGCCGCCGCAGACGCCGATCATCAGAAAGGCACGCGTGTCTGGTGCGACCAGCAGACGCCCATCGGCGGACAGCCACGTCGCCAGAAAGCCAATCACGAGCGAGCCGGCCACATTGACAGCGATCGTGCCCCACGGAAAGACCTGCCCGAAACTGCGCGCGACCATGCCCGAGCACCAATAGCGTCCCATGCCGCCGATGGCGCTGCCTAATCCGATCCAGAGATAGGTCAGCACAGGACAGTCGATACCGGGCGTTGTTTCATGGTCCGGTATAGTAGCAACGAAGCACGCACAGCGCCGTGGGATTCTGACCAGAGCCCGGGCACGCGCAGCGGCGCACGAAGAGGGATAACGGTTTTGGATATTGCGGCAGCTCTTGATCGAATCGCGGAAATCGTTGGCGAGCGCGGCCGGGTTGCTCCGGATGCCGCGCAAGCGATGCTGCACGATCAACGTGGGCTTTACTCGGGCGCGGCGGCGGCTTTCGTGCAACCGGCCTCGACGGCCGAATGCGCGGCGATACTGCGTATCTGTAATGATTCTGGCATCGGCGTCGTGCCGCAGGCTGGTAACACCGGCTATTGCGGCGGCGCGACGCCGTTCGACGGCGAGCGCCAGATCGTGCTCAGCCTCGCGCGCATGAATCGGATCCGGCAGATCGACCCGGTCGGCTTCACGATGACGGTCGAGGCGGGCGTGATATTGGCCGAGGCGCAGGCTGCGGCCGCGGCTGAGGACTTGCTGTTTCCATTGAGCATGGGTTCGGAGGGCTCGTGCCGGATAGGCGGAAACCTTTCCACGAATGCCGGCGGCCTCAACGTCGTGCGCTATGGCACGGCACGCGAACTCGTGCTCGGGCTCGAGGTCGTGCTCGCCAACGGTGACGTGCTCACCGAGCTCAAGGGCCTGCGCAAGGACAACACGGGCTACGATCTCAAAAGCCTATTCCTCGGCGCGGAGGGTACGCTCGGCGTGATCACGGCAGCGGTGCTGAAGCTGTTCCCGGCGCCGAAGAGCCGCCAGACAGCGTGGCTCGCGGTCACGAGTCCGGCAGCAGCCTGCGCACTGCTCGGTGCTGCACGCCGGCAGACGGGCGACCAGGTCGTCTCCGCTGAGTACATGTCCCGGATGTCCCTGGAGCTCGTGCTCGCGCACGTGCCGGGTGTCCGCAATCCGCTCGCTGTGCCGCATGGTCACTATGTGTTACTCGAGCTCGCAGGTTCGCTCGAGGAGGAGGCGCTGCGCGAGATGCTCGAGCGGCTGCTCGCCTCGGGTCTGGCGGATGGCACGATCGTCGACGGCGTGCTTGCCGAGTCGACTGCGCAACGGGACGCTCTGTGGAAACTCCGCGAGACGATACCCGAGGCCGAGCGCCGCGAGGGTCAGTGCGTGAAGCACGATATCTCTATTCCACTCGCATCGATACCGGCGTTTCTCGATGCAGCGCGGCAGCGTCTGGGCAAGGTCGTCGACCATCGCCTGTCTGTGTTCGGTCATCTCGGCGACGGCAACCTGCACTACAACCTGATACCGATCGAGGGTGCCGAATTCGACGCGCAGCTCGCGAAGCAGTTGTCTGCGACGCTCTACGACTACGTCGATGAAATCGGCGGGAGCTTTAGCGCCGAGCATGGCATCGGAATCTTTCGGCGCGACGACTTGCAGCGCTATAAGTCGCCTGTGGCACTCGATCTAATGCGCAGAATAAAAACGACGCTGGATCCGAACGGAATCATGAATCCTGGGAAGGTTCTCGCACCATTTGATTTGTCGGAAGATCGTTAGTGCCCATCTGTGTGGGGACAAAAAAGCGTGCTCGCCCACTGAGCAGGCACTTGATTGATTAGTTTGCGTCGGCCTTGCTCGTGAACACCAGCTCCGGCGGAACCAGCACCTCAGCGGTCGATTCCAGTTCTGCTTCGGGTTGCGTGTCGATACCCCGGCGTTTCTGATTGAGCTTCTTCTGCTCGTGTGCCCAGATCGCGTCTTCAAGAAGCTCGTCGATCGACATCTGGTCGTCTTGCGGCCGGGAATCAGCGGAGGCCGTCGCCGCAGCCCCGACGCTGCCAGGCGAGGACAATGCCTTGCGGAGGCGGTCTCGCTCGGCCGTAACCTGCGCGAGCTCGGCGCGCGCTTCGTCCAGTAGCTGGGTCGCATCCTTGCCGGCCCCTTCGAACTCGGCTAGCCGGGCTTTGTGCTCTGTGAGCGCTTGCTCAGCCTTCTGATGGAGCTGGCGGGCGGCTTCGAGCTGGGTCGAGTAGCCTCGCTCCAGTGTCTCCGCCTTAAAGTGCAGCTCGTCGATGGTTCTGCGAAGTGTCGCTGAATGGTCGCGCTCCTCGGCGATGATGCCTTCGAGCTTCTCGATTGTCGTGTCACGCTCGTCGGGACCCGGCGGGTCCTCGCGTTTGCGCTTGGTGGCGAGCTGGTCTTTCAGCTTGCCGGCGAGTTGGTCCTTGAGCTTGGCAATGGTCATGGCAGTGCGCTGTCAGCCGTGTACTGCGCAGCATAGGCCGAGCGCGCCCAGGGGCGCGGAGCAATGGTTCACATATCCGCCGACTTTATTGGAAGTTACACGCCCCGAAGCCTTGTGGCGCGCGAGCTACCAGCCGACCGGTCAGTGGTCTGGCGTGCCCGCCGTCAGGCGCGCAGCATGCGCATGGCGTTGAGCGTCACGAGCACGGTCGCGCCAACGTCGGCGACGACGGCCATCCATAGCGTCGCGAGTCCCGGAATCGCGAGTGCGAGAAACGCAAGCTTGAGCCCTAAGCTCAGCGCGATATTCTCCTTGATGACTCGCTGTGTCTTGCGACTGATCGCGATGGCACGCGGTAGCTGTGCGAGATCATCGCGCATGAGCACGATGTCGGCGATCTCCATCGCCTGATGGGAGCCGGCGCCGCCCATCGCGATGCCGAGCCGTGCTGCCGCAAGAGCCGGTGCATCATTGATACCATCACCGATCATCGCAGCCTTGCCGTAATCCTGCTCTAGCTCCTTGATCGCGATGAGCTTCTCTGCAGGCAAGAGCTCGGCGCGAATCTCGTCGAAGCCACCGATCGAATTGGCCACGCGCTCCGCGACGCTGCGACGGTCTCCGGTCAGCATCACGAAGCGATAGCCGGGCTGGATGGCGCGCAGCGCCTCGAGTGTCTCGCGTGTAGCGGGCCGGATCTCGTCCTCGACATAGATGCAGCCTTTGAGGCGGCCGTCCTCGCTGACGAGCATGACCGATCGGCCGTCCTTAGCATCGGGTGCAAGCGACGACGAGCCGAGCGGCGCGGCAGCGGTGTCGTTGTCGAGCAGCGCCGTGTTGCCGACTGTAACTGTTCGTCCGCCGAGTATGCCGCTGACGCCGCGGCCGGGCAGCGAGGTGATCGCCTCGGCCAACGGGTAGCGGCCACCGAGCGAACGCACCCGCGCCTCCGCCACGACGGCTTTGGCATACGGGTGCTCCGAGCCGCTTTCCACCGCGGCGGCGACGGCGACGAGATCATCGCATGGCTCGCAGCTGGCGCTGGTGTCGTTCGCGTGGCTGCAGTCAGCCGACTGCGTGCCGGCTACAACGGGCTCGCCGAGCGTTAAGGTGCCGGTTTTGTCAAAGGCGAAAACGGTCACATGCGCGAGCTCTTGTAGCAGCGCGCCGCCTTTGACGAGCACGCCCAGGTTTGCGAGCCGCGTCAGTGCGCTTACGACAGTCACCGGTATGCTGATCACGAGCGCGCACGGGCAGGCCACGATCAGTAAAGCGAGGGCGCGATAGGCCCAGCCGGGCTCCAGTGGTGCAGCACCGAGGAAAGGTTGCCCGAAGAGCAGCGGGGGGATTGCCGCCACGGCGATCGCTACGAGCACGACGGAAGGCGTGTACCACGCTGCGAAGCGGTCGACGTGGCGCTCCGCCGCCGACTGGCGCGCCTGTGCCTGCTCGACGAGCCGCGCGATCTGCGCGATCGTAAAATCGCACGCTTGGCAGGTGACTTCGATCTTGAGCATGCCGTCGCCGTTGATCGTGCCGGCGAACACCTCGTCGCCAGGGCGGCGCGGCACGGGTAGCGCCTCGCCCGTTAGTGCCGCCTCGTTGATCGAGGAGTGGCCCTCGAGGATTCGCCCGTCCGCGGGGATGCGCTCGCCGGCCCTGGCGAGCACGCAATCGCCGGGTTGCAGAGTCTCCACGGCAACCGCTTCGGCGTGCTCATTGGGCGCCGCGCCCGCTCTGCTCAGCAGGCTTGCGCGCTGCGGCCGCAGCCGTAGCAAGCCGCGCAAAGAGTCTCGCGAGCGTTCCGCGCTATAGCCCTCGAGCGCCTCGCCCAGCGTGAATAGCAGCACGACGGTTGCGGCTTCGCCGACCGCGCCGATTGCAACGGCACCGAGCGCGGCAATTGCGATCAGGAGATCAATCGATATCCGGCGCGCCAGGAGCAGCGAGCGCAGGCCGCGCGCAGCAATCGGCAGACCGATGACAGCGATTGTCGCAAGCTGTAACGGCCCATTGAGCGCTTCGAGCATGACGAAGCCCGCGATGGTCAGCGCGAAGCTTGCGAGGAGCAGGCCGGCGAGCAGGATCGCGGGCCTGCTGTGCGGCTGGCGCCAGAGAAAACTCAAGAATCCCCTCAATCCGCGCGAGCTCTCCGTTGCGAGCGCGGCGCCGGCATCGGTTGCGAT
>JAHEEM010000031.1 GCA_024640695.1 Rhodospirillaceae bacterium
CACCGTGTTCGCAGCGGTGATTCGCTCTAGCTCGGCGACGATGATGATCACGCTGGCGGCACTCAGCGCCGGCACGATCGATCTGCCCAGCGCAGCGGCCGTGGCGATCGGGGCCGATCTGGGCACGACCACGACCGTGCTGCTCGGCGCGATCCAAGGAGCGCCCGGCAAGAAGCGCGTCGCGCTGGCGCATTTGCTGTTCAATCTGGTCGCAGACGCGATTGCGTTCGCTGCGAGGCTGCC
Source organism: Rhodospirillaceae bacterium (assembly GCA_024640695.1). GTDB lineage: Bacteria > Pseudomonadota > Gammaproteobacteria > Steroidobacterales > Rariloculaceae > JAHEEM01. The sequence goes on from JAHEEM010000031.1 coordinate 244, forward strand.
GCTGCTGTCCATTGTTGCGGCCGCCGGCATCAGTGACCCGCTCTATGCGCTCGTTGCGTTTCACAGTTTGTTCAATGTGATAGGCATCGTGATTTTTCTGCCCTTGATCACCCCCTTCGCGAACTTCCTCGAGCGGCGCTTCACGGCCGAGCTCACGACGATGGCAAGGTTCCTAAGCGGCGTAAGCCCCACATTGAGCGAGGCAGCGCTGCCCGCCATCGAGCGCGAAACCGCGCGGCTCATTCGACGTGTGATCGATCAGAACATGCGCGCTTTTCATCCGCCGATACCGCTGCCTCCCGGTCAGGCGCCTGTGCCGGGTGAGGAAGAGCCTGAGAATACGCGTGAGCGGGCGTTCGAGGACATGTACGCCGCCACGAAGCGTTTGGAAGGCGAGATCATTGGATTCGCAACGCGTGTGCAGGGCCAGCCGCTTAGCGAGGATTGCTCGCGTCGCCTGACGCAGCTGCTCAGCGCGGTTCGCGAAGCCGTGCATTCGAGCAAGCTGTTAAAGGACATCCGCCACAACCTCGATGAGTTCTCGAGCTCCATCAGCACGCCGGTGCGGCGTTATCTGGATCACTTTCGCAGCGTCATGACCTCCTTCTACGACGACCTCCACCGGTTGAGGCGTGCGGGCCAGGATAAGATCGAGGTCGACGATCTCGTCGAGGCTATTCAAGAGGTGCGCCGGCGTCACGACCAGATGCACCATGAGATCCATGCGAGCATCCGCGAGGGTAGGTTGCGCGAGACGGAGATCTCCTCGCTTTTGAATGTGAACCGTGAAACCTTGAGCTCGAACCTGGCGTTGCTCATGGCACTCAGAGACTTTCACCTGGACCCGTCGCAGGCTGAGACGATCCGTCAGTTGCCCGGAATCGGCTGAACTGCGGCATTCTAGAGGTCAGTCAAGCAATGCGCAGGTCCCGCGCTGCATCCAGGGATCTGCGCGTGTCTCGTCGCGCTGCAAGGAGGCCTGTGACGCCTTTCACAGTCCGATGCAGTGAGCCTCATGGATCGGCGGCCGATTCTCTCAGGAGCACGCCAAAGTCGCGCGTATTGTCGCGAACAAGGTCGACCTGCTGAATCAGCAGTTCAATTGCAGCTGTCCCGATTTTCTGCTGCGGGATGAGTTTCTGGGGATCATCGATGAGACACTGAGCCGCTTGCCGGGCTCGCCACACACCGTGCTCTATGTCGATGTCGACAAGACCCATCTGATCAACGATTCGTTCGGCCATGAGATCGGCGATGACGCGATCAGGGCTGTCTCGAATCTAATCAAGCAGAACGCCGGTAGGGACCAGTTCATCACGCACTTGCTCGGCGATCGTTTTGCTGTGCTGCTGTGCTGCTGTGCTGCTGTGCTGCTGTGCTGCTGTGCTGCTGTGCTGCTGTCGCAGTCGGACAGCGACGCGGCTTTATCGCGCGCAGAGCATATTTTGGAGCTCCTCGCTGGGTGACCGGGTAGGCTTCTCGGTGAGCCGGGCAGAACGGTTGACTTACCGCGCGCGGTTCTGCCGCTGCAAAACTCAACGATATCTGGAGCTCCGCGATTCGAATTGACCGCCGGATAGTCCTGTAGTTGAATAAATTGACGCTTGAACCGAGCGCTATGCCTAGAGCTTATGGGAGCAATAAGATGAACGATAAACACGAAGACCTCCACGCACGGCGATCAATGATGACCGGGGTTGGCATAGCGGTCGCCGGCCTGGCCGTCGGGGCGACGTCGGCCTGTGCACAGACCCCCTCCAGGGCGTCGGGTTTTCAGCCGGCGCGCCATCAGCTCGACGCCTGGCTTAACGAGTTACCCGGGAATCATCGCGTCTTCATCGACACGTCCACGCCCAGGGGGGGCGCCGAGGCGCTCGTCTACGCATTTAATCTCGATAACGCGCGGCAGAGTGCCTACGCGGGCCAGCCAGCGGATTTTGCGATGGTCCTATGTCTGCGGCATTTCTCGACGCCTTTTGCTTACAACGATGCGATGTGGGCCAAATACGGCGAAGTGTTCCACTCGATCATGCAGATGCCCGATCCGGATACGGGCAATGCGCCGAGGATCAACCTTATGCGGTCCGCAAGCTACGGCTTGCGCCTGCCGAACGCGGGGGTCACGATCGACCAGATTCAGGCGCTGGGCGTGCAGTTCGCGATCTGCGACGCGGCGACGAATTTCTTCGCCCTGCAGACGGCGAACGCGACCGGGGGCAACCACGGCGCGATCTATGCAGAGTTCAAGTCGAATGCAATTCCCGGCCGGTTCGTGTCCGCGGGCGTCATGGCGATGACGCGCGCACAGGAATATGGCTATAGCCTCTTGTACGCAGGCTGACGCCTGTCCGACTCACCGTATTAACGAATAATGCCGACCTGCTCGGCTGGAGAAGACGATGACACGCACACACACTTTGTTGGCCGCTGTTCTTGGAGTTATGGTCGGTATGACCTTCGCGAACGCGCAATCGGTCGATGAGCTCGTCGCTCAGGCCGTGCGCCCGCTGCCGGACGATCTGCAGGCCGGCGCGACCGTTTTCAGGCACGACCCCGAGACGGGCGCGCGCATCGTGCTGCGACAGGGCACGAACCAGGTCGAGTGCACGCCCAGAGACGAGGACGGTTTCACGCGCTGCGAGTCCGTGCGCATGGGAGCACGCCGCGATCTCGCCGCCAGGCTCGAGGCGCAGGGCGTCGAGGGCGAGGAGCTGCAGGCCGCGCTGGCTAAAGCCGAGGCGGCCGGCACGATCGAGCCGATCCCGTTCGGCACGATACTGTACCGGGCCTACGACGAGGCCGATCGCATTCAGCTGCTCTGGGTTGTGCGTTTACCTAATGCGACGTCCGAGCAGCTCGCGATGCCGACGGCCAGTCAGCGCGACGGCTCAATCGCAGGCCAAGGTCTGCCGTGGATGATGCGCGAAGGCACCCCGGCGGCGCATCTCATGATCCCCATCAACCGCACCGATCTTTCCAATCCCGGCGGCGCGTCGAGTCGTGCGAACACCAAGATGATCAGTGACCCGATTGAGCAGGCCGTGCTGCCGTTGCCTGACGATCTCAAGGCCGGAGCGGCCGTGGTTCGCTATGATGCCGCGACCGGGGAGCGCCATGTGCTGCGCGAAGGCACGAACATGATCGAGTGCCAGCCCTACGATCCTGAGACGCAGTTCATCCGCTGTTACCACAACAGCCGCGCGGCCGAGCTCGAGCTGCGCGCGAAGCTCGCGGCGCAGGGCAATTCCGATGAGGAGATTCAGGCAGCGGTCACGGCGGCGGTTGCCGCAGGCACGATTGCAGAGCGCCCGTTCGGCGCAATCGACTACCGGCTCTACCAGGATGACGACCGCATCAAGTACCTGTGGATTCTGCGCCTCCCGAATGCGACCTCCGCGGAGCTCGCCATGCCGATCGGCAGTCAGCGCGACAACTCGCTTGCGGGTCGTGGCTTGCCATGGATGATGCGCGAAGGCACGCCGGCTGCGCATCTCATGATCCCGATCAACGGCACGGAGCTGTCGAACTAGCTCGTTGAGTTATTCGCTCGAGTAGCGCGGCGGCGCGACTGGCTGTATTGGGCCGCGCGCGCCGCCGGGGTTTCTGGCTGGCCTGGCCTCGGCTGGCGCGCCGTCGGCGTGCTGCTCGTATTGACGGCTCCCGACCAAGATGACTCGTGTCGGGGTGTCCTCTAAAAGCTTCGGGTGTCTACGCGAACAGTGAGTGCTATTCGAGACTACTCGCCGCCTGGTTGATTAGCGGTGTCTTGCGCGTCGTACCAATCGCGGATGGGTTGGAACGGCCCGTATTTGTGTTGTTCGGGCGGAAAGTCATCCGCATACGGTCCGTATGGGCTGTCGATCGGCTTCTTGCGCTTGTCCGGATAGTCCGCTTCAAGACCGCTCATCTGCGGTCGCGGCTTGGAGTTCATGTATGCGGCGACATCGTAGGCCTGATCGTCCGTCAGATCGGCCTGGCCCAGCGGCATGCGCGCCTTGATGAACTTCGCCGCCGTGAGCACGCGGTGCATGCCGGCGCCGTCGTTGTAGCTGTCTTGCCCCCAGAGCGGTGGGAACAGGTAGCCGTCGTTCGGTTCCCCGGTGGCGAGCAGGCCCTGACCGTCGATGCCGTGACAGACCTCGCAGCGATCGGTGTAAACCAGCCGTCCCGCATCGGGGCTCGCGGCGCGGTTCGGCTCGACGAATGCGGTCTGCTCGGATTCTGCGCGGCGGCTCTCGCTCATGGCGGCGAAGCGGTCGCCAAGGTGGTTGATATAGGCCACCATCGCGCTCATCTCGACGCTGTCGCGTGGCAGAATCTTCCCGTTCATGCTGCGCGCCATGCAGCCGTTGATGCGGTCGCGCAGATCGCGCACGCCCCCGTCGCGCCCGGACGGGCGCGGATAGATTGAAGCCGTTTTTACTAACGACAAGGTGCCAGGTTTAGCGCCGGTGTCGAGATGGCACGAAGCGCACGCGAGGTGCGAGCCGGTGTAGCGCATCTCGGGGTTCTCGTGGCCCGGTCCCATGAGGGCCGCAGTCTCACGCAGTAGCCGCCGGCCGTAATCGACGGTCGCCTCGGCCGGCACTGCAACCATGTCCGTCGTCGCGGGGCGCTCAATCACGAGCGTGCCGCCGACAATAGCCGCGCCGAGCGCGCCGGTCACGAGCAGCGCTACGAGCAGCCCTGTCTGCGTTTTACCTGGTCTCATCTAGGCTCAGCTTCGCCTCGTCACATCTGTCATGACACGCTTGATCATACCGCTGCGCTTGCTCCTGGAACCAGTGCTTCGGATTTTCGATCTGCCGGCGCAGGCCAGGCATCAGCAGCCAGGCCAGCGAGAACGCCGCGGCAAGCCCCAATGACGCAGCGATGATGATGGCCGTGATCATGGCGGGTTACCTTGGTAGAGGCTGCGCACGTAGTGCGCGACGGCAGTGATCTCTTCGTCCGTCAGACGATCGGTCCACGGCGCCATCGGTGTGCCGTCGACTCCGCTGCGAATGACGCGCACCGTCTCGCCGAAGTGCGCTCGTTGGATGCGGAAGTCAGTTGGTGCGACGGCCAATTCGGTCGCGGCGAAGCCGTTACCGGCACCGTCGCCGCCGTGACACCCCGCGCAATGTGTCGCGTAGACGGACGCGCCGAGGGCGAGCTCTTCGGGTGATGCGGCGATAGCAATTTCGGCGTCCGCGAAGCCGCGCACGACCTCGGTGAGCTCTGCGCGTGACTCGGTTGCTTCGTCGCGCCATGCCGGCATCGCGGTACCGATAACTCCGTTCCAGAGAACGTCGGCGAGGCGCGCGTCGGTATACTCGTGCACCGCCAGGTTTGTCGGCCTTGGCGAGAGCCAGGCCGATGCCGGTCCGTCGCCGCGGCCTTTCTCGCCGTGGCAGCCGGCGCAGCGAGTTCTCCAGAGCGCCTGTCCGTCCGCGGCAGCTGCTGTGGCAGCCAGCGTCGGTGCGTCGCCGCGCGGCCGCGCCCGCGCAGGATGGGCGTTCAGCAGCGGCGCATCGAATGCCATCTCAGTCCAGCGGTCTTGCGCTGCCGCGGCGCGTGCGGTGGCGTCGCCTTCGGGCCAGGCGATCTCGCGGGCGCGACCCAGGGTTTCCAGATACGCAACCAGATCCCGCGCCGCTTGAGTCGGCTGGTCAGGCGCGCCGTCGAATAGCGCCGCATACGACGGCATGATCGACAGCGGCACCAAGGCGCGCGGCGAATACAGGTGCACGAAATGCCAGTTCTGCGTGCGCGTCGCGCCCGCGCGCGCAAGATCCGGGCCGATGCGGCGCGTGCCCCACAGGTGCGGGTAATCAAAGCGTGTCTCCCACGCCAGCGTCGGGGCCCCGAAGCGTGCGATATCGGCGGCCGTGTAGCGAATCTGCTGCGTGTGACAATACGCGCAGCCTTCGCGCGCGTAGATCGCACGCCCGCGTTCCTCGGCGGCGGTCAATCCAAGGGGATTCGGCGGCGACATCGCGGCGGTCTGTTTGGCGAGCAGCTGCTGCGGCCAGACGCCGAGCAAGGACACGGACATCGCGAAGAACGCGATGCCGGCGATGCCGGCGACGACATAAGACATATAGAGCGCGCGTGCGGCCGTCGTCGTCGCAAGCTGCGGTGCGACTATCGGTGTCGGCTCAGGCGCCCGGTTTGCGTCGATGGCGAACGCGCCTGCGCCGCGCGGGCCGGTCGTGAGACCGACGAGCAGCGCAACGAAGCCCGCGGCGATCGGAATGGCCGACAAAGTGCGAACGATCCAGTAGGGCCGTGCCGCCACCAGCGAGTCGATCCATGGCGCGCCGTCGATCCACAGCCGCGCCTCGATGAGACCGGCGATCGTGAGATCGACGACCATGATCGTGATGCCGGCGAACAGCAGCCGATACGCCCAGTCGAGCGCCGCTGCGTTGTAGCGCGCGCCGGGAATGCGCTGCCACGCGTGAATGAGCCCGCCGATGCCGGCGAAGGTCGCAAAGCCGAGCATGGCCAGATGCGAATGGCCGATGACCCAGTCGGTGAAATGCACGGCCTGGTTGAGACTCATCTGCGCCTGCAGCGCGCCTTGCACGCTGACGATCAGATAAAAGATCGTGGACATCGCGACGAAGCGCAACGCAACGTCGCGTGGGAAAACCCCAGTGCCACGGAGCGACAGCAGCAGATTGGTCACGACGATGACGACGATGACACCGAGCAGGGCAGAGGCTGCGATCGCACCAACCTGCGCCGCCATCGGAATCACCGAAAACACATAGTGATGCGTGCCGTTCAGGGGATACAGGAAGAACAGGCCCCAGAAGCCGAGCATCGACAGAAAATGACTGAAGATCGGCCGGCCCGTCGCGGCGGGAATCACGAAGTAGAGAATCGCGAGCGCGAGCGGGGTCACGAACAAGCCGACGGCATCGTGTATCCATAGCCCGCTGAACGCCGCGCCCGCCGCGCCCGGCACGAGCTCGGGCATGACGTTGCCCATTGGGAAAGCGAGGAATGTGAACACGAGCGCGCCGATGATGTACCAGCTCGACACATACAGCCGCTCGAGGCCATGCCTGAAGAAGGCCGGCAGGAATTGCACGGCGGCCATGCCGAGGCCGAGCACGACGAACGCGTCGACCGGCAATGGAAACTCCGCCCACTCGAGCGGCTGGCTGATGCCGCTGAGCACGAGCACCCAGCCGGGCGCCATGACGGCGAAATTCCAGATGCCGAACAGCCAGTAGCCGAGGCGCCTGCTCGTGACGGCCTGACCGGTCAGCACCGGCACGGCATGGTAGAGGAAGGCGAGGAAAGCGTTGCCGAGCCAGCCGAGCATGATGCCCTGCGTGTGGGCATAGCGCAGCCGCCCCCAGCCCAGCGGTAACCAGTTGCCGGTCAGATCGGGCAGAAAGAACTGCAGCGATATGACGATGCCGAACGTCACGGCAATCAGCAGCGTCGTGAGCGCAGCAATACCATGCGCAGCCACTAGCTGCGTTTCGACTCGGTACGCGAACTCGCTATTTGCAGGTTGGGTCATTGCTATTGCTTCTCCCGAAGTCGCCGGATTAGGCCAGCGCCTGCGACGCTACGGATCGGTAGCCACAGCCGGTAGAATCCTAGGCTGATTGTCGCCTGATCGGCGCTGCTAGGCCAGACACGAGCCTTCGGAGATGATTTAGCCTCCCATTGAGTGCTCTATTTTATTAGAACTAATATGACCATCCAGCTTCTGCTAACCGCCGGATTCGGCCTGGTCGTGGGTCTCGCGCTTGGGCTTACGGGCGGCGGCGGCTCGATATTCGCGATGCCGATGTTGCTTTATGGATTGGGCCTCGCGCCCGCCGAGGCCGTGCCGATCTCCCTTGTTGCGGTTGCAATGACGGCGCTAGTTGGTGGGCTCCATTCTATCCGTGCACGGCTCGTCGTCTGGCAGCCTGCGATCATATTCGCGTTCGGCGGTGTGCTCGGTGCGCCCGCAGGACTCGCGGTCGCAAGTTTTGTTGCTGCGGAGTGGATCGTCGGCGGCTTCGCCATGCTCGCCCTCGCGGTCGGCATCATCATGTGGCGCCGTGCTGCCACTCATCCGGAGCAGGCTGCGGCCGTGCGCGCCGAACCTGCGGGCGAGCGAAGCGGCCCTATCTGTGTGCTCTCGCCCGATGGGCAGCTGCGCTTTACGACGCCGTGTGCGTTGCTGCTGTGCCTGGTCGGACTGTGTACGGGGTTCTTAAGCGGGCTCCTCGGCGTCGGCGGGGGTTTCTTGATCGTGCCGGCGCTGGTGCTCGTCACCCGTATGGGTCTGCACGGCGCGGTCGGCACGTCTCTGCTGATCATCAGCGCGATCGGTTTCTCCGGTGCCGCCGGCGCATTGATCCAGGGGCGAATCGACTGGCTTATACTCGTGCCGTTCGTCGTCGGCGGTGCCGCGGGCATGCTCTCCGGACGCCGGCTCGCCAGACGCATTGCAGGCCCGACGTTGCAGAAGACGTTCTCAGCCCTCATCGTTTTGGTAGGCGCGGCGATGTTGGTTGACAGCTTTATCTAGAGGGCAACATGAATTCGCTTATTCTTCGTCAGTTACACGATTTGACCTCCGGGACTTACACCTATCTGCTCGCCGATCCGGCTTCGTGCCAGGCGGTTCTGATCGATCCGGTGTTCGAGCAGTTCAGACGCGATTCGGCGCTGCTGCGTGAGCTCGGGCTCGAGCTCGCGTTCACGCTCGACACGCATGTTCACGCCGACCACGTCACGGGCGCGTGGCTGCTCAAGCAGCTGACCGGCAGCCAGATCGCGCTCGCCGCAAAATCGGGCGCGGAGGGTATCGATCGACCACTCCAGGATGGCGACAGGATCCAGTTCGGCAGCCGGTATCTCGAAGCCCGGGCGACGCCCGGCCACACCAACGGCTGCATGTCGTTCGTGCTGGACGACCGCAGCATGGTTTTTACGGGTGACGCGCTGCTAATCCGCGGCGCGGGCCGGACCGACTTCCAGCAGGGCAATGCGCATACGCTTTACCGATCGATCAAGCAGCAGCTATTCACGCTGCCCGACGAATGTCTGGTCTATCCGGCGCACGATTACGTTGGCTTGCCGTGCAGCAGCCTCGCCGAGGAAAAGCAGTTCAACCCACGAATCGGCGCTGCGCGCGACGAGCGTGATTTCGTAGGCTACATGGAGAACCTCGGTCTGCCGCACCCCAAGCAAATCGATGCTGCTGTTCCGGCCAACATGAAGTGCGGCCATACGGAGCTTGCGGATCAAGCACAGGCACCGACATGGGCGCCACTGCGCTACACCTACGCCGGCATCAACGAGATCGATCCCGAGTGGGTCGCCGAGCATCGCGATGAGATCCAGGTTATCGACGTGCGGGACTCAAACGAGTTCACCGGGGACCTTGGTCACGTGCCTGGCTCGAGCCTGATCCCGCTCGAGCATCTCGGTGAGGAAGTAGAGCGGCTCGACAAAGAGACTCCGATCGTTACTGTATGCCGCTCGGGCGGGCGATCCGCTCAAGCCGTCACGCTGCTGAGCAGGGCCGGTTTCACGAACGTTGCCAACCTCGCCGGCGGCATGATCAGCTGGCATGCGCAGCGGCTTCCGGTAGCTCGCTAGGCCCCAGTCGGCGGCCGTTTCCGCGAAACCTTATCGGCCGGCGGTCGATTTAACCTTATGCCCTTGATTAAGCCGGAGCTTTCAGGGTGACTGTCATACAAGCCAGGACCGTATCGTTCATCGAACGACTGGCTTCGGATCTGAACGAGAAGCATCTCGAGTTGGCGGCCTTTCCGGATTCAGTCATCCGTATTCGGCAGGCCATTCGCGACGAGGACATCGGCCCCGATGAGGCATTGTCCAGATAGCCAGCTGCGGCGCGGCCGCAGAGCCATGAGCCGGGCGCTATCCACCGCGGCACAGCTTCCGATCAGTCGACTGCGATCCCGATCGCCCGCATTAACTCTTCATTAAGAAAGCCGTCAGCTACGAGTCCGAGGTCACGCTGCAGGTCGCGCAAGGCCGCGCGGGACTGCGGGCCGAGGATACCGTCGGCTGACCCGCCGTCGTAGCCATTGGCCACGAGATACTCCTGCACTTCCACGACCGACTCGCGGCTGATCGGCGCCTGGGCCGGCGGCGGGTTCGCGAGCGCCTCACCGCCGGCGATTCGGTCCGCCAGATGTCCAACCGTGAGCGCGAAGAATTCGGAACGGTTCCAGCGCATGATCACGTCGAAGTTGTCGTAGATCAGAAATGCCGGCCCTTCCTGGCCGGAGGGCACGAGGAGCGCGGCTTCCATGTCGAGCTGCGGTATCCGCCGGCCGGCCACATCGGTGATGCTGAGCTCTCGCCAACGCGCGAGCGGTTGGCGCTGATCACGGCCGGCGATTCCATAGTCGATGCCGTCAGGGAGCAGCACCTCGCGGCCCCAGCGCTCGCCTGTCTGCCAGCCGATATTCATCAGAAAGTTGGCGGCAGAGGTCAACGCGTCCGTCGTGCTGCCCCAAAGATCGACACGACCGTCACCGTCGCCGTCCACGGCATACTGCAAATAGGCGCTCGGCATGAACTGCGTCTGCCCCATTGCGCCTGCCCACGAGCCGAGCATCGTCTCATGCTCGACGTCGCCGCGGTCGACGATACGCAGCGCGTCGATGAACTGGTCAGTGAAGTAGGCACTGCGTCGTGCATCACAGGCCAAGGTCGACAGCGAGTTGAACACGGGCACATTACCGAGATAAGCGCCGTAGTTCGTCTCCAGCCCCCAGAAGGCGACGACGTACTGGCCCGGCACGCCGTACTGGCGCGTGAGGCGATCGAGCAGCGCGCGGTTTTCCGAATACAGCTCGCGGCCGCGCGCGACTCGCTCCTCGGTGGCGCGTCTGCCGAGATAGTCAGCGAAGGTGGCGACGAACTCCGGCTGATTGCGATCCGCCCTGATTACGGCCTCGACCGGCTCGACCGTGGGGAGCACGGTCTCGAGGGTGCTCGCCTGAATACCGCTCTCGAGTGCGGTGCGTTCCAGCCTAGACAGACACGCAGAAAAATCGGTCTGCGCATATGCGTTTGCCGAGCAGATGAGCAGCGCGCCGATCGTGCAGAGTAGGGATGTTGTTCGCATGACTGCGTCGATCATATAGCCGGTTGGCGATGACCGCCAGATCAGCGGTTGCTCGGCCAGTCGCGCTGCATCTCGAGAAACGTAAACGATGCCGACCAGGTGATCATGACCAGCCCGGTCAGCGCCTCCATCCCGGCCATGAAGCGTATGGGCCCGATTGGGACCAGGTCGCCAAAGCCGACAGTCGTATAGACCATGCCCGAGAAGTACGCATGGTCGACCAGCGAGACGATCTCAACGCTGCCGGTGATCGACCCGAACATCTCAAAGCGCAGCAGGCCAAAGTAACCGAAGGCGAAGAACCAGATTTCGATCGCGTGGGTGAACAGAATCACGAATATGAGGATCAGGACACGCCGGCGACGCCGGTGGCTCACAGTCGGCAAGAATCGAATGCAGCCGCGCAGTACCTCGTAGTGCAGACCGATGACGAGTGCGATGATGCCGAAAGTCGCCAGCACGATAGCCCAATTGGCGGCGTCCGCTAGTTCTTGCATCGCGTCACTCAGGCACTCGCAGCGTCAGCGCCGCAGATGTCGCACCGGCCCGCGCTCGGCGAGGCCAAATATCTTCAGCGCAAACGCGTAGTCGTGCGCCCGCTCCTCTAAGCGCTCGAACCGCGCGGCTGAGCCCGCGTGGCCGGCGTCCATGTTCATCTTCAGGAAGAACGGCCCGCCGTGTGCGACCTCGCGCAGGCGTGCGACCCACTTCGCCGGCTCCCAATAGGTCACGCGATAGTCGGCGAGCCCGCCCGTGGCAAGCAGCGGCGGGTAGGGGACATCGTTGCGGATGTTATCGTAGGGGGAGTACCCCGCGATCCTCTCGTAAGCTTGTGCGTCGCGGATCGGGTCGCCCCACTCGACCCACTCGGGCGGCGTGAGCGGTAGCTCGGCATCCGACATCGTGTTGAGCACGTCGACGAACGGCACCGCGGCAATCACGCCGGCAAAGAGCTCGGGCCGGAGATTGACGGTCGCACCGACGAGCATGCCGCCCGCGGAGCCGCCGTAGATTACAGTCTCGCCGGGCCGCCCATAGCCGCGGGCTTGGAGATCCTCAGCGACGCGGGCGAAATCGGTGAACGTGTTCATCTTCTTCTTGAGCTTGCCGTCCAGATACCACTGGCGGCCCTTAGCGGCGCCACCGCGGATGTGGGCGATCGCGTAGACGGCCCCGCGGTCGACGATCGACAGGCTCGAGGTGTCGAAGCGCGCGGGAATCGTGATTCCGTAGCTGCCGTAGCCGTACAGCAATAATGGCGCACTGCCGTCGACGGGCGTCGATTCGAGCCGCAGTATCGTAACGGGAATTTCGGCGCCGTCGTCCGCCGTGACTGCAATCCGCTCCACTGCATACAAATCCGGATCGTGGCCGCTCGGCACCTCTTGCGTTTTTCTGAGCGTACGCTCGCGAGTCGTCATGTCGTAGTCGAAGGTCTGTCGAGGCGTCGACGGCGACTGGTAGGTGAAGCGAAGCGTTTCGGTATCGAATTCGTAGCCGGCGTCGAGGTCTAGCGCGTAAGCTTCCTCGGGGAAACCGATGTCGTAGTACCCGCTGCCCTCGTAGTCAGAGACGACGATTCGCGGCAGCGCGTTCTTCCTCTCCAGTCTCGCCATGCGACCTGCAAAGGGAACGAGATCTAGTAGATAGGTTCCCGGCCGATGCGCGAGCCAGTCCTGCCAGTTCTCACGCCCAGCCGAGGCGATTGGCGCGCGCACGATTTTGAAATCCACGGCCTCCGCGGCGTTGGTTCGAATATAGAAGTGCTCGCCGTGATGTTCGGGATAGTAGAGCTCGCCCTCCACGCGCGGCGCCATCAGTATCGGCGCGGCGTCCGCGGGCGCGTTCGCGGCGAGAAAGCGCGCCTCGCTCGTCGTCACCTTGGAGGAAATGATGAATATGTAATCGCCGCTATGGCTCTTCTCGACGCTCAGAAAGTAGCTGTCGTCGGCTTCCTCGTAGACGAGAATGTCCTCGACGGGATCGGTGCCGAGAACGTGGCGCTTGATGCGCTTGGGCCGTTGGTTGTCGTCTCGCTCGGTGTAGAAGAACGATTGTGAGTCGGCCGCCCAGACTGGGTCGCCGTCGGTCGATGTCACGATCTCGCCGAGTTGGTCGCCCGTGCCGATGTAGCGGACCCGGATGTCGAAGTATTCCGAGCCCGTCTTGTCCACCGCATAGGCAATGACGGTGTGGTCGGGGCTGTGCTCGACCGCAGCGATGTTGAAGAAGTCCTCGCCTTCGCTTTCGAGGTCGCCGTCGAATAGGACGGTCTCCTCGCCTCCATCGCGCGGTGTGCGCACGAAGACCGGATATTCGCCACCCTCCCGGAAGCGCATTGCGTAGGCAAACGGCCCGTCCGGCGCCGGCACGCTGCTATCGTCTTCCTTGATGCGGCCCCGCATCTCGTCGAAGAGTCGCTTGCGAAGCGGTGCTAGATCAGCGGTCGCCTGCGCGTAGAAGGCGTTCTCCTGCTCGAGATATGTCCGTATGTCCGCGCCCAGCACACTGGGGTCGCGAAGCACCTCTTGCCAGTTGTCGTCACGCAGCCAGCCGTAGTTATCGACTCTCATCCGACCGTGCTGCTCGATCTCGACGGGTCGCTTCGGCGCGACGGGCGCCATGGCGTCGGCAGCCAGGGGAAAGATCGGGTCGGCTCTGTGCATGTCTTCTACAGCCTCGCTGAAAGGCGTCGTGTCGAACGCATCGTTAGGGTCTGGATCGCACGCGGCCAGCGCTGCCGCAAGCCCGAGGCTCGAGAGTGCCATGAGAGGCGAACGGTAAGAACGTGTCCTCGTCATGGCGCGAGCAAAGTGCATTCTGGTCTCGACCCGAATCGGGCAAAGAACCGATGATAGCGCGCGTCGACGCCGATGTGCGGTTCGGTGCGAGATGGGCGTAGGTCGGGGCTTCCTACTGCGCCGGCGCTGCGGGCCCCGCTGTGCCGGTTCGCGTGTCCCCGTGCTTGTCGTTGAACACCCGACCGAGATACACGCCGGCCGTTGCCCAAATGGCCGCGATCCCGGCGCCGATGGCCGCCATCGCGCCCAGGCCGAGCCCGAGCCCGTCGGTCAGGCTCGCGAACGCGATGCTGCTCACGGCGTCGCCGCCGCGATAGACTGCCACGTCGATCACGGGCTTCGATTTGAAACGAGTCTCGCGGTCGACATTGGTGAACAGCATCTCGCGCGCGGGCCGCGTGATCCCATAGTTGGCGCCTTGCCGGGCAACCTGCAGGGCGAGCAGCACGGTCAGGATCGGTGCGAACGCGAGAATCAGCAGCCCGGCGCAGATGAATACCGGCACCAGCGCAAGCGTCACCGGCATGCCGAGCCTGGTCACGAGCCGGCTCGTGGCGAACATGCCGAGTCCGAAGGTCAGGATGTTCACGATTGCGGCGAGCCCGGAAAGAATCACGGTTCGTTCTTCGCGACTGTACTCTCGCAGCAGATTCGTTTGCTCGAAATAGACGAACGAGCTGATGAATGTGTACAGCAGGATGAAGGCGCCGATCGCGAGCAGGTAGGGGTTCGTGAAGAAAGTCCTGAACCCGGCGAGCGGGTTGCCGCCGATCTTCGCGGCAGTGAGATCCGCCTGCACGTTCTCATTGTGCAGATCGACGATCTTCAGGCGCTGCAGATAGAAAATGACGGGTATCGGAACCAGCAATATGACCGATGCGATGAGCATGAGATTGTCGGTGCCGACATCCGTGACGATCTGGCTCGCAAACAAGGGGCCTGCGGCGGCGCCCGCGCTCATCCCTGCGGCGATGAATGCGAACACTCGGCGTGATTGTTCCTTGTTGAACACATCGGCCATGAAACTCCAAAAGACGGAGACATGAAACAGGCTGAACAGGCTGACCCAGACGTAGAAACATTTATCCAGCAGGACCCGATCGGTGACTGAAGAGGCGCCGAAGTAGAAGCCGATGAAGGTCAGCGCGAAGAAACCGTATACGGAAGGCACGAGCATCCTGAACTGGATGCGCGAGCATGCGAGGCCATAAAGTGCGACGACGACGGTGCTTACGACGAGCTGGATATTCCAGAGCACGCTGATCTCGGTGTTGCTCCAGTCGCTGGCCATCGCATCTCGAACGGGGCGCAGAATGTAGTAGGCCGCCATGAGGATGAATACGATCAGGAACGACATGCCGACGGTGCGCGCTTCGTTCGCCTCGATCATGGTGGCGGACTTCAGCACCTTGGGCGACCGTAACAGCAGGACGATCACGCAGGCACCGGCGGACAGCGTCGAGAGCGAGAGGTCTCCGAGGTCGATGATGTCGCCGAGCGCCTCGCCCTGGAAGAGACGAATCGCGGCCATGACGACGTAAGCGGCTATACCGGCCCAACACGCAATGCGAATCCAATCTGTGCTAGCGCTGCTTTCAGGTCGTCCGGTTGTCATAAACCTCTCCCCATATGGAACCGTTCCGAGCCTGCGGTGCGGATCGTCGCTGGAGGAATGAGTTGGCGATCGATTCGCGCCAGGCAGGGCGGCGTCTTGGTTTGTTCTCGTTTTTAGAGAGGAAAGTTTAGCGCAGGTTCGTCGGATACGCCGGTATTTCTCAGTCGGCCTTTGCCGCGAGTGACCATCTCGACCAATTGCGCCGGCGGCGAAGCGTCCTGTCGTCTCTCACCCCCAGTGTTTGGCACATCAACGTGACCCGGCAACGGCTTATGCGCATCGCCGACTTAACCTTGCCGCGTTTGGTGATCCCGCGGAATCGAACGAGCTTAGGCGACACCGCTGCCTGCACTATGGCTATCAGGTATTCGGGAGCCAATGGCGGTTGGTCGGTCCAGCGGGCAAGAGGTCTTTCCCGATCAACTGTGTCATGTGGTCGAACAACGGCGACGTGCTCAAGAATGCAGCGGTCAATGCGCAAGGGATCGCTCTGCTGCCCGCATTCATTGTCGGGGGGCTGCTCCGTTTATCCCCCAAGCCCAGCTCGTCTGCAGTAGAATTAGTTAGCCGTGCTCGTTTGGCGGGGATGGCCGCTCAGTGTGTCGATGGATACCTGCTGGCTACTCGTGGATCGAGAGGAGCGGAAACGCGGGATGAACAAGAAACGGCCTATTCGGTCTGTGCTACGGCCGCTGTTTCCGTCAGTAGCCCTATTCGTCAAGACCCTCGGCTTGGTGTACTCCAGGCGTTCGATGCTTCGCCAGCGCGGCTATGCAGAGTCGTCGAAGAGTAAGCGAGCATGTCGTAGAGACGGCTCTCCCTTGCCCTGGATGAACTATCACGTCATCCAGTTCTTGGAGGAAAGACTGACTAAAGACCTGTCGTTGTTCGAGTACGGTAGCGGCACGTCGACGGCCTTCTATGCGGCTCTCGTCAAAGACGTCGTGTCCGTCGAGACCGAGCCCGACTGGTACGCGGAAGTGAAAGCCGTGATTCCGGATAACGTCGAGCTCGTTCAGTTCGATATGAGCGGTGAGGAACGATACGCCGAGCTCGCCGCGAAGCAGGGTCGGAAGTTCGACGTTATCGTCGTCGACGCGCATGAACGGACCGAATGCCTCCTGGAAGCGCCGAACGCAGTGAGCGACCGAGGCGTGATCGTGCTCGACGATTCCACTCCGGCGGAGCATCGGCAGGGCATCGAGCTCCTCAAGAGCCATGGTTTCCGCGAGCTGTTATTCGAGGGCTTGAAGCCCGGCAGCATCAAGGCCTACCGAACATCTGTTTTCTACCGCGACCGCAATTGTCTGAATATCTAGGTCGCGATCGTCCGCTGCCACGGTCCGTGGTCGCGTCGGCGATCCCGACCGCGGACGTAGCAACGGCCCAGCGGAGCTGGGATAATCCGGGTCCCGGCCATAGCGACAGCCGCGGCCTATCTTGATCTCCGGCCGGTTCTAAAACTAATGGATCAGCAATTCCAGGCTCACGACCGCGGCATTCGTAAGTATGTCTCGCGGTACATCGACAGCCTGCCCGATTTGACGGGCAAGGTCGTCGTGGATATTCCCTGTGGAGATGGGCACTCGAGCTCCGAGTTCAGCCGCAAGGGCGCGACGGTCAAGTCCTTCGATCTGTACCCGGAGTTCATGAAGGCTGCCGAGATCGAGGCCCACTACGCCGATCTGACCGATCGAATACCGATGGAAGACGGCAGCGCCGATTACCTCATATGCCAGGAAGGGATCGAGCACATGCCCGATCAGATGGGCGTATTCCGAGAGTTCAACCGAGTCCTGAAGAAGGGCGGCACGCTCATCATCACGACGCCAAGCATCTCGCACGCGCGCGCGAGGCTTTCGATGCTCCTATTAGAAAGCGATTTTTGGCGCCGGTCGGCGCCAACGGAATTGGATAGCGTCTGGTTCTCCGATGAAGATTCCGACCGGTTGGGCTTCGGCCACTTGTTTCTTGTCGGCGTTCATCGTCTGCAGACGATGGCGACGCTCTCCGGCTTCGAAGTGACGAGCCGGCTCAACACGATTTGGAGTGGTACATCGGTCGTTCTGGGTGTGTTGCTGTATCCACTGCTCGCCGTGAGCTCGTTGTTCGCCTACTTTTCCTACAGACGTAAGAACAAACACGTAGGGAAAGATCGTCGCGACGCGATCCTTTGGAGCAGCGTAAAGCTGAACCTTTCGCCGACGACCGTATTCTGCAAGCATATCTTCTGGATCATGCAGAAGAGAAAGGAATACCCGGAAGTCGTCGCCGACATGAAGGCGCTGACTCGGCATTCTTAGATGGTCATGTGCTCCGCGGCCATCGGGCTCCGAAACGCCACCTCAGTCTCGTTCTTAGACTGCCGCCAAATTCGGGGATAAAGTAACGATGACATGCTCGCCTGTTGGCCCAAAGTGATCCGGTCTGACACTCTCGGAGTGTCTATTTCAATCCGTCAAAAGAATCGAATTCATATTAAAGGCCCTTGATATGGGGCCGTCGGCGGCGTCTGAGCTTTCGCGGAACCATGGCCCGCATGGACTCCAGCTTGCCGAAGCAGAGCAATCGGTCCCGGGCCTCCAAAACGCGATCAGAACGCGGGTTAGGGATAACCTTGGCGCCTCGGTGCAGGGAAAGTACGTTGATGTCCTGCTCGGACAATTTGGTCTGAGTAATCGTCTGCCCGACCAATTTGGATCCTTCAGGTAGGTAGATCTCGCTGACTCCATAACCTTTGCTGACGGTCAGTCGCTGGCGAACGTCGATCTCCGGAAAATCCACCTGGGCGGCGATATAGTCAATGACAGCACCGGCGATATCCAATCCGGTGCATTTTTCGATACCCTCTAAGCCCGGAGACGAGTTGACCTCCATGATCTGCGGTCCCGTCTTGCTTTCGAGCATGTCGACGCCTGCCACACGCAAGCCTGTGATCTGTGCGGCGCGGACCGCGGTTTCGGCGTACTCGGCCGTGAGATCGACGGCCTCGGCAATGCCACCGCGGTGCACGTTGCTCCGAAATTCTTGGCCCTGCGCTACGCGCCTCATCGCCGCCACGACGCGATCGCCCACGACGAAGGCGCGTATGTCCTTACCTTTACTCTCTGCGACGAACTTCTGTATCAAGACGTTCTGTTTCTGGCTCTGCAGTAGTTCGATTATAGACTCCGCCGCTTTGGTGCTTTCTGCTAGCAAGACGCCAATGCCCTGCGTGCCCTCGATCAATTTGATAATAACCGGAGCCCCGCCGACTCTTTCGATGGCTGGCAGCACATCTTTCTTGTCCCTGACAAATGTGGTCTGCGGAATGCCAATGTGATGACGACTCAAGATTTGCAGGCTGCGCAACTTGTCACGCGAGCTAACAATGCCGTGAGCGGGGTTGGCGCAAAAGATGTCCATCTCCTGAAATTGTCTTACGACCGCTGTGCCGTAATAGGTGATTGACGCCCCGATCCGAGGCAGCACGGCGTCGTAGTGAGTCAGCCGACGCTGGCGATAATACAAATCCGGCGCGCCCTGCTGTAGGTCAATAGCGAACTTCAGCGTGTTGAGCACTTTGACCTGGTGGTCGCGCTTTAGCGCGGCTTCTTTAAGGCGACGTGTGCTGTATGAC
>JAHEEM010000032.1:0-3266 GCA_024640695.1 Rhodospirillaceae bacterium
GATCAACTTGCCGTTCACAACAGCGACCAGGCGCGAAGCGTCGAGCGCTACACGGTTAGCCCCGATGGCAGGCAGCTCAATATGGAGTTCACTTTGCACGACCCGGTGATGCTCAAGGCGCCCCTTACAATCAGGCGACCACGGGTCCTGACGCCGGAGTTCGCACTCGATCGACGCCCCTGCGAAGCTATCGCCGGACAATTCTGAGAGGGACACGTCATGAATACTCGACTTCTAATCTGCCTCGGCGCAGTCTTTTCGATCGCGGCCCCGGTCTCGGCCCACCACAATTTTGCGGCGCACTATCGCGGCGACACGATGATCGAGCACGCGGGCGTCGTCACTGAGTTTCGTTTCGTAAACCCCCACGCACGGGTTTACATCGAGGTCACCAACGATGACGGAGAAGTCGAGCAGTGGATGGCCGAGGGAGATGCGTCCGTCGCACTCAGGCGGTCCGGCTGGACACCCGATCAGCTCGAGCCCGGAGATCGGGTTCATATCGTCGGCAATCCGTCGCGTAACGGCACGAATACCATGAGCTGGGATTCGATCACGTTCACGGACGGCACGGAGATCGGCGGCGGCGACGGCCGCGTCGACGAGCGCATGCAGATCTTGGATCGTGCCCTTGCCGAATTCCGCGCACAGCGCGGGCGTTAGCCCTACCAGACCTTCGACCGAAGCTTTCGCAGCACGAACCCCGCGCGAACGTACCATCGCAAACAAACAGCCCTAGGGGGCAACTCATGAATTCATACAGACGCGGTTTTGTCGCGGCAATCTCGTTATTGATACTGGCACTCTCGAGTCACGCACCAGCGTACGCGCAATCCGAATCACTCAAGATTGGCATCATTGGCACCGGGAAAATCGGTGGCGCACTCGCGCGGCATTGGGTCAACGCCGGACATGAGGTGTTCATGTCATCGCGTCATCCGGAATCGCTGCAAAGCTTGGCCAACGAGCTCGGCCCGCGCGCCCATGTCGGAACGCCGCGGGAAGCAGCCGCTTTCGGCGAGGTGATTCTGGTTTCGGTACCCTACGCGGCCGTGCCCCAGGTCGGCGCCGATTATGCGTCGGAGCTCGCCGGAAAAATCGTGCTCGACACCAGCAATCCGATCGAGCAGCGCGACGGCGCCATCGCGATCGCGGCACTCGAGAAAGGCAGTGGCGTGGCATCGGCAGAGTTTCTAGCCGGCGCCCGTATCGTGCGGGCTTTCAACTGTATTCCGGCGGAGTCACTCGCCAATCAGCCAGACCGGCAACCGGCCCGGATTGCGATTCCACTCGCGGGTGATGATGCGGAAGCGCTCGAGGTCGCGCAAAGACTCGTCGACGATGCGGGCTTCGACGGTGTTGTCGTCGGCCCTCTTGAAGTTGCGCGGCACTTTGATCTCGGCCAGCCCTTGGCGCGCGGGGATCTCTCGGCCGTGGAGCTACGCGCGCTCATCGACGAGATACTCTGAGATTCGACGTCGCTCGGGCTTAAGCGATCCGCGCCGGCGCGGATCGCCGCGGCGCAACTACGGCCGTCTGCGACACAAGGCATATCCAAGAAAATCAGTCGACGATTGCCTGATAGGCAACGCTAATAAACCGGCCCCGAAGGCGTCCGGCACCCCGCGGATAGCGCTGCGATAGAAAGATGCCGATCAACTCCTCTGCAGGATCGACGAAAAACCTGGTATTGAAGAATCCGCCTCAGTAATAGGTTCCTGGCGAGCTCGAATCACCGGCCAGACTCGGATCGTCGACGATCGCGAATCCCAAGCCGAACTTTCGCCCGGGCCCGATGCTGAGTTCGCCGATGCCGATAGGCTTTAGGTAGGCGACCTTGCCATGGCGCGCGATCAGGGCAACCGCGCCGACCATCTCGTCATCGGCGATCGCCTGTTCGATGCGCCGGTCGACGCGCTCAAGTCGCGCGGACGATAAGCCGACCGCTTCTGGCTCGGCTTCGGGCAAGCCCTGCGCCGCGGCAAGCCGAGCCGCTGTCGCACCGAGCAATGCGAGGACCAGCGGCAAGCCGGCGCGCGACCTGCATCTATCCCACAAAGGCATCGCCTACTCCGGCCGCGAAGCTGGCCTATCGGCCGGGGGGATTGCGACCGTCACCCGAAGGCCCGACACCGAAGGAACCCGTAAACGGCTTGCGGCCGTCGGAGAACACGATGTCCCTACCGTTGGCCCTGAGCGACCCGTCCTTGGCGCGGAAACCCTCGATGACGATCTCGGATCCGACGGGCAGAGCGTCCCGCGTGAACCCACGCCTGAATAGCGCATTCGGCGGTCCACCCTCGATCATCCAGCGCTCGACAGTGCCATCTGGCTTGGTTACATCCAGATGAATCCACGAGTGCGGGTTGATGAGCTCCAGATCGACGACGGTGCCCTCGAGCGTAATGGGATTATTCACGTCGAACTCCGCCGCAAACGCGTGGTGCGCCAGAACCGGCACCGTGCTGAAGCCCAGACCGACACCGGCGAGAAAAGCAACCAAGTTGATGCGCATGTGTATCTCCGTAAGTTTCATTCTGGCGATACGCCCGGGTCCTTCGCCGCGTCGGCCCGCCCGGCGCTGAGGAGATTCGGCATCGCGCGGTTTCCCTCGTGACACGCGTACTTGTAGATCTGGATGCCCTCGGGCAGCTTCGAGATTGGGATGACCGCTGTCCACGGCCGCGTAAACGTCTTCGGATCCTCGACGGTCACGGTGTATTCCATCTCGTCCTCGCTCACGCGCCGGAAGCGCTCGACCAGACGTAAGCTCTCCGAAGCGCGCGTCCAGATGCTCGCCCACTCGTAGTTCGTCCGGTCGAGAAAATTCGTGGTCTCGACGACCAGCGTGTCGCCCTCCCAACGCCCAACGGGATCACCAAGCCACTGCGCAATGGTGCCGTGCGCACGCCCGTCGACGGGGATGAGGCGCCGGTCGCGGTACTCCTCATGCAGGATCGTCACGTAACCGGGGCTCTGCACGATACGGTTATGCCCGCCGTTAGGGCCTTGCCACATGAGCGCCGTGACGCCGTCGGTCAGACAGCGTTCGCCCGTGTCGGGATCGAGATAGGACTCATAGGGACCAACGCCGTAGCGAGCGTCCGAGCGCGCTGCCGCGACACGCGCAACTTCCGTGTAGGGCAGCTTGCCGTCAGCCGGATCCATGATCAGCGACGTCTGCCGGTACGCCTGCCGCGCACGCCCATGGTCCTGCCAGAAGATGTTGTACTCGTTGCCCCGTATCGGGGAATCTTCGAGCGTCT
>JAHEEM010000032.1:3276-19310 GCA_024640695.1 Rhodospirillaceae bacterium
TCTTCCCTTTGCTCGATCTCGGCGATCTCCTCGTCCGTCAGCAACGCACGCCCTCCGACACTGGCCGGCCGCTCCAGCGGAATAGCCCCCTCGTAGCGCCAGACCCCCTGAAAGTCGGGATCACCCCATGCGGTTCGGGGCGGCGACCAGTCCTGGGTTTGCGTCGACGAGTCATTCGCCGCTGCGTCCTGCGCGAGGAGTGGCGGCGAAGCGCTTGTTGCAAGCCCCGTCGCTATCGCGAGCAAAGTGAAGCGCATCGTTCGTTGTCCGCCTAGCATCGCAACTCTCCTCTCAGTCGTTCGGCACACCGGTTGCGGGATCGATGACGCCCAGCTCCCCGTACATGAGTTGCTCGACGAACTCGACGCATCTGTATTCGAGCACCTGCTTGTTGGCCTCGAGTCGCCGGTACAACGGCATCCGCACCGTCCACGGCCGCGTGAACACCTTCGGGTCCTCGATGGTCGCCTCGTACATCAGATGGTAGGGACTGATCGGTGTGTAGCGCTCGACGACGTGCAGCGCATCGCTGTGAAAGTTTCCGGCTCTATCGAACCAGGTGCGATCGTTGAGGTCCGTGACGTCGACGACGAGCGTATCCCCCTCCCAATGGCCGCGGGACCAGCCCATCCAGGTCGGCTCCGGGCTATCGCCGACGTCGCTCATGAAAATCGTCCGGGTCGTGCCTGAAAACTCGTATGCGATAAGAATTGTGTCTGTGCCCTGCAGAATTTGAAACGGATACGGCATATAGGTAATCCGAGGCACCCCCGGCATGTAGCACTTGATCTCGGGATCGCGCTCGAGCCAGTGCGCCGCATTCTCCGCTTTCTGCACTGCCGCCCAGGGCTGGTAGGGAATCTCACCACCGACGACGACGCTCTCGCCGGCAGGAACGCCGCCGACCGCGCCGAGCGCGCGCAACTCGGGCATGGGCAAGTTCACGGGCGTCGCCCGGTTCAAGCCGGGCGACTCGGCGCGCGCCGGCGCCGGAACGAGCGCAAGTGCCGGGCGTGCCGTGTGCGCATCGAGGTCGTAGTTCGCAGTATTGAGCGCCTGCCAGATGCCTCCGAGATCGGGCCGGCCATCCGCTGTGCGCGGCGCCGTGTAAGCCTCGGTCTGCGCCCACACCGGCGCTGTGTCCGGCCACAGCAGCGCGAGGACTGCGAAGGCCGCGCTCGCGGTGACGGTGCTCCCGATTCCGATTTGCATGCCTGCTAGCCTCTCTTCTATAGCGAAGCCCATCTGCGTCATCATGTTGTCCAAAGACTTTACCCCGAAGCAAGACTCACGTCTCGCAAGAACTACATCGATGCCGGCCGCTCAGCCCGTGTACATTGCGCGCAGCAGCGGCGACGGGACAAGCACGGCAGAAACAAGCGCAAGCGTGACGCGGTTCATTGGAGCCCCCGGATTTTTTTTTATTTATCGTCGCCCGCAACTGCGTGGCGGGCGCAAGATCAAGTTATGCGCGTGCTACAGGGCTGTCAACCGACGGCCCAGAGCCACTGCTGTCATCCTCCGGCTTTATTTAAGCTGGGCAGGTGCAACGCGAGGGTGCCGCAGAGCCGTCAGGCGACCGCTGCAGTTTGGCGGTCGTATCGCCAGCTCGAGGCTAATCCCACTCGAGCTCGACACCGTGACCGCGCGCCGGATCGCCGTGCACCGGCATTACGAACCCGAGCAGACCACCGTTATCCCCGTCACGCAGCACATGGAACCTAACCTTGATGCGATCCCCGGGCCTGACGTCCTCTGCCTTGACGCCATTCTCGAAGATCGCGCCTGGATTGGCGGCCTCGAGCGCCCACGTGGTCGTCTCGCCGCTGTCATCAGTGACGTCCAGATAAATCCACGAATGCGGGTTCATCAAGTGAACCTCGCTGACGGTACCTTCGAGCTCCGACCACACCGTGATCTCGTAGGCGTTGTGGGAATGGTGCGCCGAGGCAATCGAGCAGGCGGCTGCAACGCTCATCATGACCAGAAATTTATGCCTCGCAAAGGTGAACTTTTGAAACTTCATCTTGCTGCCTCGCTGGATCAGGCTACCTGACGCGCGGCGGCGGCGGGTAGCCATTAGAGTAGATTTGAATACCCTGCCATTCGTAGCGAACCGGCTCGAAATTGCTGTCGAGAAACTGCAGGGATATCTGAAACGCGCCGGGCGCGGGTGCTCCGCGAGGCACCGTCGACTCCAGAATGTAGAGCCGGTTCTCATGCATGTGAACGACTGCCGACGTGCGCGACCGATCTTCATTGGTGAGGCGGATTGCGTGGCCTTCTACACGGTCGGAGTTGTAATACGCGTAGTGGTCGACCTTCACGCCATCGCGATTCATGATATTCCACGAAGCGTAGACGATTGCGCCGCGCATCTCCTCCGGCCCGTCGTCCTGGCACAAGTCCCCGTCACCGCCGCTGGCAAAGCAATGCTCGTTGCGCGCCAGATGGATTTCGAGCGCGTCCGAATAGTCCACGACAGTAACAGAGAAGCGGTAGGCGCCGTCCTCGTAAAGATAGACTCGCGCCGGCAGAGTGATGCGGTATTCCGTCGAGTAGGTCATCTCCTCTATGACCGGCTCACCCGGAAAGCTCACACTGAAATAATCCTCGCGGCTCAGATAGTCGGTCCACGTGAAGCCCTGAGCGAACGCGGACCCCGACATCAGCAGCGCTAGCATCCCGCTCGTATGTGCAACGTGCAGCATGCTTATCCCCCGCGGCGCCGGGCCCGCGGTAACTTCTCTCGCGGACTTGAATCTTTGACTTGCTTTTCTGGATCGCGGGCCAAGCGCTCGCCATGCTCGGCGCTTACGCGAACGGGATCTTTGCGCTGCATCTCGTGCAGCAACGCTTCGCTGAGTCTCTCTATGGCCATGAGCGGCTCTGAATTGAGCGCTTCGAGACGTTTGCCGAGCGCCTCAGCGTCGAACTTCGCCATGGGCCCCTCCTGTAATTATTCTTATATTGCTACGGGCTTCCGTAGAACCCGCCGGCTCAGTTTAGCGTAATTGAGGCTCGACAACATGGCGTACTGGCTCCAGAGCAAGGGCCGCCGCTGTCGGGCCGACAGCTTCTCAGCGACTCGAGCCTGCCTTTCCGATCGCCGGATACTCCTTACTAAAGCCGTTGCGACTGTTCGTCACGGTGAAACTGCCGTCGGATCGGGCGGAGAACTTGATGAAGTGCCCAGCGTGCCCCGCGGCGCCGTCGAGATTCGCGATGAACTGCTCCGGCGAGTTGTCCTGTTCCGCGGCATTTTCGGTTGAGAAATGCGCTTGCCAGATATCCTCCAACCTCGGCGAGCTCCGAAGCGTCTTGAACGTGTCGGCATGACCGCCCTTGACCGCTGCGTTGTTCATCACGGCCACCCTCGGCCTAACCGCATCTACCATCACCGGGTTGGAACCCCACTCCGCGCCGTGCCCCGACGTGTGATAAACGTCGACGGATCCAAGCAGGTTGTCAGGACAGACGACCCGCTGCTCATGATTCCAAATCATGTCGCTGAGCTCGAGAAAGGTGAAATCACCGTAGCGAACCACGACCGAGACCGCTTCATCGTTTTCCACCGCACGTAAGTCGACTTTCGGTACGTGGCTGCGACAAAGCGGGTTTGGTTCGCCGGCGCCCGGCAACGGTTGGCTGATCTGCTCGCCCGATGAGGCCACCACATACACATCGATGGCCCCGAACGAGAACTTCTCGCCGGGCTCGGCCCGCCTGGCCTTTGCGATGTTTCGAAGCGCGAGATACCGCTCAAACGGCGCACGTTGCTGCGGCTGCAGCTCAGTCGTGTAGGGTCCGTGATCGAGCAATTGTCTAATATTTCGAATAGGAAGCTTGGGCAGGTCCGCCGCACTCCCCACATGATCGCCGTGGTAATGCGACACGACCACGTAGTCGAGCACTCGGACCTCCTCCTGTTCTACGAGAGCGAGGATCCGCTCGAAGCTCTCCTCGCGACCGGTATCGAACAACATTGCCTCACCCGTCGGCGCGATATAGAGAACGGCTTCCCCGCCTTCGGTATCGAGGACGAAAATATCGAGGCTGTCCCGATCCTGTGACAGAGCGACAGTGATCGGCACAGCCGACAAGGCGAAAGCGAGCAGACTACCTAAGAGCTTGCGCATGCATCCTCCGTTCAAGGTTTGCGGCGCCCCGTGGGAATGAGCCAGAGTCTGGGTTGAGTCTAACCGAAATGGCGTCGGGCGCGACCCACAAACCGAGACCGAACATCATCTCGCGTACCCAGGGAGATCCCCCGCGCTACAGCTGCCGCGGCGCAAGCCAAGACG
Organism: Rhodospirillaceae bacterium; assembly: GCA_024640695.1. Lineage (GTDB taxonomy): Bacteria > Pseudomonadota > Gammaproteobacteria > Steroidobacterales > Rariloculaceae > JAHEEM01. The sequence continues at coordinate 7,581 of JAHEEM010000032.1, forward strand.
GTGGTTAGCAAGAGGGGCCGCACCTACTCCCTGGCTTCTGAGCCGGTGATCGTCAATTTCGACTGAAGCACTGGTGGCTTCACCTGCGGCACGCTCATCTACTTATGATTTCATCTCTCGTAAGCCGGCGATTCCGGCTGAACAGACAATAGTCCGTCACCTCAGGTTCGTTCGCGCTCTGTGCTCATCAACGACCGTATGGCAGCCAGCCCGTCGCCGCATCACCAGTTGACGGCCTCTCCCGATTCATCTGCAGCGTCAAGACAGACCTAAGAATGAGCATTGAAGAATATGAGCTCAGCGATGGCTGCCTCAAAGCCTATAGCCGTGTCCACGGCGAATCGCGGTACCGCAGAATCGTCGGCATCGGCTCCACCCGCAACGAGCATCGGCACGGTTGCCAGCTTGAGTCTGTCCATGCGACGCCTCTTTAAAGTCTAATGGACTTCCCATATATCAACGCCGCGGCACACCGCATATCCGAGGCGTGCATCTGCTCGAGCACTTCTATTGACTGGTCACAGGAGTTGTGTAACAAGGAAGTCTCCAAACAACGCCGCCGGCAATTCAGCGAGGCGTCGGAGAAACATATGCTGACCAGAGCCATTTTGCTTGCCACTCCCCTCGTTCTGGCGGCCCCCGCCAACGCCCATCACAGCGCGTTGATCTTCGATCGCGACGCCGTGGTGGCATTCGAGGGCACGGTCACCCAGTTCGGCTGGGCTAACCCGCATGTCTACATTCATGTCGAGACCACCGACGAGACCGGCAATGCTATCGAATGGGAACTCGAGACCGATGCGACACCTATACTTACTCGCAGCGGTTGGACACGCGACTCGCTGACGCCGGGCGACCGAGTCTTGGTGCGCGGAAACCCCGACAAGAATCCCGAGCGCAGACAGGCTTTGTTAGTGTCGATCACGAAGCAGAATGGTGAGGTGCTGGCAGCACGCTCGTATTTTCTGCGCAAGGAGGACAATTCCACAGCCGTGCCCAGCAGCCCCGACCTGACAGGCGTGTGGGAGCTGAGCTTCACGGACTACACCGGGTTCTATGCGGCCTGGGATCAACTCGCGTTGACCGATCGCGGCGTGGCTTCGCGAGATAGCTACGATGTGCGCTTCGACAGCCCCGAGGCACAGTGCATCGCCATTCCGACCCCCGGCCTGATCGTGGCGCCTTACCTAAACGAAATCGTGCTCGGCGAGGAGACGATCCTCATCAGAAACGAACGCTACAACCTCGAGCGCACTATCTACATGGATGGGCGCGGACATCCCGAGAACGTCGAACCTACGAATCAGGGCCATTCCATCGGTTGGTGGGACGACGGCGTGCTCGTCATCGACACCGTCGCTTTCGAGCCGCATCGCTCCCCGATTCTCAGCAAGGGCGTCGCCTCGGGACCCGAGAAACACGTCGTCGAGCGTTACGCTCTCAGCGAAGACGGCACGAGAATCGACATCGAGTTTGTACTCGAGGATCCGGAGTATCTTGCCGAGCCGTTTGCAGGCACCGTGGTGTGGCACTACGCCCCGCACTTCAAAATGCTCGGCTTCGACTGCGACATCGAGAATTCAAGCCGCTACGCGCGATAATGAGCCGGACCGACAATGGAAGCCTTTGCGGACACTAAGCAACTGACCTTGCACGGCGCCAGGGCGATGATGACGGCAGCCATCGCCGAAGCCGACTCGCTCGGAATCGCGGCGACAATCGCGATCGTGGACGCCGGTGGGCACATTGTGCTTCTAGAGCGGATGGACGGCGGGCGCTTTCACACCGTGCATTCATCGCTGACAAAGGCCGTTTGCGCAGCGTCCAACCGGCGTCCAACGACGACGCAGGGCGCTCAGGGGCAGGATCTGGATACGCTACACGCGATCGGCCTGTCGCTGGCGGCCGGTCCGGAGCGATGGACTGCGATGGAGGGCGGATACCCGATAAGCATTGGCAACCACTGCGCTGGAGGAATCGGCGTCAGCGGCGGTGACTGGGAACAAGACCAGCGCATCGCCAAGGCGGCTATCGCCGCCGTCGGCGCAAAGCCCCTACCCTAGCGCTAACCGCGCCAGCTCGGGTCGGGCTCGGCCGGGTCGGCGCTTAAGCCGGCCGCGTTGATCCCGGCGATCGCCGCAAATTCGTCCTTCTCGGAGGTATCGCCGGATATACCGACGGCACCGATCACGTCGCCCGCCGAATCCTTAATCAGCACGCCGCCCGCGGCAGTCGCGAGCTGTCCACCAGAGATAACCGTCAAGGACCCAGCAAACACCGGCCGCTGATTGAGCCGCTCGCCGATCGCGCGGCTGGACAGGCCCATGCCGAGCGCGCCATAAGCCTTGGCCCTTGCGATTTCGACGCGGATAATACCGCTGCCGTCCTCGCGCTTGAGCGCGATCTCATGCCCACCCGCGTCGAGCACGACTACCGTGAGCGGCTCGAGCTCGTTCGCACGAGCGGCTTTGAGCGCAGCGTCGACGATCGTGCTGGCCTCGGCGAGCGGTAAGTTGACCTTGAGCGGGTTGACTGTTTTCGGCACGGCGCAAGCTCCGAGTTGGAAAAGTCTCGAACGTGGCTGCGGGATCGCAGCCTAAGGGGCAACCAACGGACGCGTCATCGAGAACACCTCGTCGATTACGACGTAGTCAGTATAACCGAGCCGCCCGATGGGCTTGATGCGCGCCGTGTCGATCATTCCATCGGTGAGCGCGGCATCGGCGATGTACACGCCAACGACCTCGCCGATCACCATCGTGTTGCGGCTGCCGTCGGGCATCAGCGGCAGCTCGATCGCCTTCCAGGTTCGGCACTCGAGCGCCACGGGTGACTCTCCAACGCGCGGCGGCTTGACGACACGCGACGGCGCCTTCGTGAGCCCCGCGAACTCGAACTCGTCGACGTCGTGCGGCAGCGAGGCCGAGCTCAGGTTCATCTGCTCGCGCAGCTCCCAGGTCGCCATATTGAACACGAACTCGCCGCTCGCCTCGGCATTGCGCTGACTGTCCTTGATACCACCGCCGGCATGCCAGCCGTTATTGCAGAACATGATCATCGGTGGCGCCATGCTCACGGCGTTCGCAAAGCTGAACGGCGCCAGATTGGCGTGGCCGTCCGGGCTCAGCGATGAGATCCAGCCGATCGGCCGCGGCACGACGCAAGCGTAGAGCGGATTGTGCGGCAGACCATGGGAATCCTTAGGCTCATAGAACATCGCAGCATTCCTTGCGTATCGATTCAGCGACCGGCGCTCAGATTCGATCCATTGCCTCGAGCCAACCAACCCAGCAGAAGAACGCCACGATTGCGACGAGCGTTACGACGCCTGCGGGCCGAGTCTTGAATGCAGCGCCGATCCAGCTCTTGCGGCTGCACATGATCAGGAGCGCCATGGCCAGGAATGGGAAAAACAGCGCGCCGGTGACGGTATAGAGCCGCTGCACGTCGCGGAAACTCCAGAACAGCCCAATCATCGGCACAATGCCGAGCACCGCGAGATAGATCCGGTACGGCAGCGCGCGGGTGTTTACCGGGATTGGCTCGCCCTCGGTGTGCCTTGCGCGCTGCCGAATCAGGCCCCAGCAATCCGCGAACAGGTACGGCACCGACTGCCACACGCCGAGCAGGCTACTGAACACGGCACCGAACGCTCCGAGCAGGAACAGCCATTTGCCGACGGGGCCGACGAGGTCGCCAAGCGCGTCGGACAAGGTCACGAGCAGCGTCGTGCCCTGGCCCTGTATCTGAATGGTGCTTCCGATGATGACCATGGCGATACCAAAAATCGCGGTCATCGTGTACCCCGCGCCGAGGTCGAGGCGGCAGATCCAGAGCTCCTCTGGATCCGTTCGCCCTTCCTCGCGGAGCCAGTAACCGTAACCGAGCACGGTCAGCGTGCCGCCGATGCCGCCGATCAACGCAATCGTCCACGTGAGCCCGATGCCGCCGGCATCCGGAATCCGCGGGATGAATAATCCAGCGAGCACCTGTCCGGTACCCGGCCAGAGCATGATGGCGGTCAGCACGACGGTCACGAACATGATGCCGATGCACACGCGCATAACCTGTTCGAACAACCTATAGCCGCCCTTGAGGACGAGGCCGATACCGGTGATGCTCGAGGCCATGCCGAAGACGATTTTGCCTTGCTCGGGCGTCTCGAAAAACGGGAAGATCGCATGCAGGGCGATGCCACAGGCGCTCATCTGCGCAGATCCGACGAAAAACGACCACAGCAGCAGAAACGGCAGGAAGACGATGATCACGGCAGGGCCGAGCCGGTGCACGACGCCCTCGAGAAAGGTCTCGCCGGTCGCGAGCTGCCAGCGCGCGAGCCCTTCGGTTACGACGTACTTTAGAAACGCGCCGACGACGACGGCCCAGAGCACTGCTGTGCCGAGCAGGCTGCCAACGATGCTGCCGGTCGCAAGATCGCCGCCGCCGACGCCGGTGGCTGCGAGCAACAGTCCCGGGCCCGCGATCGTGATCATACCGAGCCGCCGCTTCGGCACAGCCTTGTTTTCGTTCTTAGTGCTCAGCGGCTTCGCGGCCTCCCCAGCCTATTTCGATACCGGGGTCGAACCGCGATCATCGCAACCCCGTCGCGCGACCAAGCTTACAGGAGAACGAACCGGAAATTCCGGTTCGACGCCGATTTATAGTCCGGTGCCGACGTCGACGTTCTCGGGCTCGAGCGTCAGTCCCGCCTTCTTCGCCTCCTCGAGCAGCAGCACCGAGAAATCCCGGCCGCCGTGGCCGGCATCGACCGTCTCTTGAACGAGCGCGCGCGTCAGCTCGGTAACGGGAAGCGGCACACCGAGCGCCTTGCCCGCCTTGAGGCCGAGATCGAGATCCTTGCGCAGCAACTCCGGCGTGAAGGTCGGCGTCATGTCGAGATTCACGAACGCGGGCGTCTTGTAACGCGAGAACATCGAACCCATGACGCTGTTATTGATGAAGTCGAGCGTCGCGTGGCGCGGCACACCGCCCTTGTTCGCAAGTACGACGATCTCGGCGAGACACTGAGTCACAACGCCCAGCAACAGGTTGTGACAAATCTTGACCATGCGCGCCAGCTCGCCCTCGCCGACGTAGGTCACGCCGCGGCCGATAGCCTCCAGGTAGGGCTCGACCTGATCGAACGACGCTCTCGGGCCGGACGCGACGATCGTGAGCTTGCCGGCCTTGACGACCTTGGCGTTACCGCTGACCGGCGCAGCAAGCATTTCAACGCCGAGCGCCACGGCGCGCGCGCGCACATCGGCCGAGGCTTCCTCGGAGACGCTCGAGCAATCGACGAGGAGCTTGGGTCTGCTCGGGCCGGTCAGCACGCCGTTGGCGCCGAAGGTCACCTCGAGCAAATCGTCCGAGGCGGAGACCATCGTGAAGACGATATCACGGTCACAGAGTTCCTTCGGGGTGTCGACGATCTTGCCGCCGGACTCCGCGAGCGGCTCGGCCTTGCTGCGCGTGCGGTTGTAGATCGAGACATCGCAGCCCGCGTCGAGCAGGCGTTTTGCCATCGAATAACCCATCCGGCCCGCGCCGATCCAGCCGACGGTCAGGCCCCCTAACGTACCTTTAGAACTTGCCACCTATGTTGCTCCAAATGCTTGTTTTGACACACTGCAATCGTTTGCATACCCTACCCTCGGAGGCCGCGTTTTGCAACCGCGCCGCGGCAGATCCTCCCGGGGGTAGTCGGCTTCTGAAAGCGCGCTCGAACATCAAAGACGTTGCCCGCCGTGTGGGAGTGCACCCCTCGACGGTCTCGCGCGTGCTCAATCCTGCGACGCGCTCGATGGTCTCCGAGGCGCTGGCCAAGGACATCCTTCGTATCGCCGCGGAGCTGGGTTATCGTCGCAATCCGCTTGCATCGGGCCTGCGAACGCGCAAGACCTTCACGGTCGGCATCATCATCCCCGATCTCACCAACCCCGTCTTCCCACCGATCGTGCGCGGCGCCGAGCGCACGCTAGACGCCCAGGGGTATATCGCCATCCTCGCCGACTCCGGCAGCCGCGAGCGCAGCGAGGGCGAGATCATCGAGAACATGCGCGCGCGCGACGTCGACGGGCTGATCCTCGCAACCGCAAAGCGCCGCGACCCGGTCGTCGATGCCTGCGTCGAGGAAGGTATCCCGCTCGTGCTCGTCAACCGCACAGTCAGTCAGCATAACGTCGCGGCGGTCATCAACGACGACGAGCTCGGCATCGAGCTGGCGCTCGCCCACTTAATCGCACTCGGCCATCGTGAGGTCGCTTACATCGGCGGGCCGCAGAGCACCTCGACGGGCTATGTGCGATACCACGCTTTCATGCAGAGCGCGAAGCAGTCCGGTCTCACAATCGACCAGCAGCTGCTCGTCAACGCAACTGCGTTCACCGAGCCCGCCGGTGCGCAGGCGCTGGATCAACTCTTCGCCACGCGAAAGCCCTTTACAGCTGTGCTCACAGCCAACGATCTGCTGGCCTTGGGCTGCTACGACGCGCTCAAGGCGCACGGCTTGAGATGCCCAGAGGACATCTCAGTGACGGGGTTCAACGACATGCCGTTCGTGGATCGCTTCGACCCGCCGCTGACGACGCTGCACATACCCCACGATGAGCTCGGCGTGCAGGCTGCGAGGCTCTTGCTCGAGCAGATCGAGAACCCCGGGACGCCCCTTAAGCAGCTGCGCTTGGAACCGCGGCTGATCGTGCGCGGCTCCACGTCGCGCCCAGCCGGATTGACTTAGTTAAGCCTCGCCCGCCTGGGAGTCGCGCCAGCTCGCCGGGGCGAGCCATGCAGTGAGTATCGCGAGCACCACGAGCGACCAAACGATGATCGCGCCGGTCGGCAGATCCAGCTGCGCCGACAACATGAGACCGACGAGATAGCCCAACAAGCCCAGGCCGTAACCGACCGGCAAAGCAAGCCTCTTGAGCTGGCGCACACCGATCGCTGGGGCGATGAGGCTCGCAAATACGAGGAAGATGCCAACGAGCTGCACCGAAATCGTGACGCTGAGCGCGAACAATACGTAAAAGCCCGGCCGCCCGAGCCGGTGCCGGCCCTTGAGCCACAGCGCAGCGACCGCGACCGATATCAATGCCGCGGGCCACAGGGTCACGACGTCGACCCACAAAATCTGACCGACGAGCAAGTCCTTGAGCTCCTCGCCGCCCCTGGGGTTATTGGCGAGCAGCAGGATGCCGCCGGTCGCAGCAAGCACGAACAGCATGCCGATCAGCGCTTCCTGGATTACGTGAAAGCGCGATTCCGTCCAGGTCAGCAGGAACGCCGCGGCCAGCGCAGCGCCGAAAGCCGAGAGCTGTGCGGCGAAGCCGTGCACATCCCAACCCATCATGTTTGCTCCGATGACGCCGAGACCAGCCGTCTGGGCAACCGCAAGATCGATGAAGATGATGCCGCGGCTGAGGACTTCGCGGCCGAGCGGCACGTGCGTGCAGAGCACGATAGCCCCCGCGAGGAATGCGGGGCCGACGATCGTCGGGTCGAGCGCAGCCCAATTCAATCGACGCCCTCGAGCAGGCGCTGGATCATGACGTCGAACATGCCGAACAGATCGTCTGCGCCTTCCACGCTGCCGACGGTATGCGGTATCACTTCGGCGACAATGTCGGTGCGCTCGGATAACCAGTGCGACCCGCGGCTGTTCTGATACGAAGACCGCGCGATGATGCGCACGTTCTCCCGCTCGAGCGTCTGCAGCAGATTCGCGAGATGACTCGTGCTCGGCGGCACACCGGGCTTGGACTCTAGCGTGCCGACCTCACGTAAGCCCAGCCAATTGATCATATAGGCCCAGCTCTTATGATGCGTCACGACCGCCATGCCACGCAGCGGCGCGGCAGCTTGCGTCCAGCGCTCGATCGCCGCCTGCCAGCGCGTGGAGAAACCCGCGTGGCGCTGCGTGTAGTAATCGGCCTGGCCAGGATCGAGCTCTATGAACCGCTGCAGCATCGCATCGCCGACCTTAGCAATGTTCCGCGGGTCAGTCTGGATGTGCGGATTACCGAAGGGGTGAATGTCGCCGAGCGCCCGATCGATGATTTCAGGCTTCTCAAGCAGATCCACGTAATCGGTCGCGGCCATGAATCCCCTGCCGCCCGGCTGCACGTCTGGGTTATTGGCTTGACGCAGTAGCAGCGGCAACCAGCCGACTTCAAGCTCGGCACCCGCGCAGATTACGAGATCGGCGCTGCGGACTTTGGCGATCAAGCTCGGCCGCGCCTGGATAAAATGCATATCCTGCATGCCTCCGACAGCTGCTTCCGTGTTCACGTGCTCGCCCCCGATCTCCGCCGCCAGTGCCGCCCACTCAGCCTCGCAGGTAAATACCGTGAGATCCGCGAGCGCCAGCTGCGGCAGCGCGAGAAAGGACGTCAGACCTATCAGTATTATCAGTATGCGAAACACCATCGTCGTACGTGCCTTCTAGAAGAGGTGAGCCCCATGCGAGCCCAAGCTCATGATGTACTGCAGGGACACCGCCGTCGTAGACCCGCTGCCATCGCCCGGGTCGTAGTCACTCAGCTGCAACCGCAATCGGCTGAACTCGCTGTTGGAGAAGTCGACCATGGCACTCACTCGATCCGGATCCGCGCCGACCGGACCGATGCCAGGCAGCGCCGCAAGGCGTGCGTCCGCCTCATAGGCATCGAACCGCAAACCAACCCGCCACCGTGGAGGGCGAAACTGATAGGTGCCATACACGTAGTAACCCGAATGACTCTCATCGTAATCCAAGCTGACAGCGCCCTCACTGAGCCTGCCTTGCTCACTGCGCGTCAAGTATTCCGCGACGATTGTGAAATTCTGGTCGCGCGTGTTGCCGTTGCGCGCCCACTTCCAGACGAAATCCACAATGCCGACATCGGTGTCCCCATCGAACAAGACGCTCGTCGTCCCAAGCATAGATTGGCGCGCGACCGACTCCGTTCGCAATAAGGACAGCCCGAAACGCCAGCTATGGTCTACACCTAGATCGCCGCCGATGCGGGCAAACACAGAGCTCGCACCCGCGCCGTTGCTGGATGCGCCGGCGGCCGGAAAGGCCTCGCCGCGCAGGAGCTCGCCGCCAAGCTCGATGAACAGGATCGTGGGCGCGAGCCAGCGCAGCTGCACGCCGGTATCGGCATAATTGCCGCCGAGAAAAGCCGCGTACGGCAGCGGCGCATCGACGAAATCCCAGGTATGCGGATGACGAACGTTCTGGTAGCCGATATCGGAAAAAAACTTGCCGGCCTTGACGCCCAGCCCGCCCGGCAATGCCAGCGTTTGTATCCACGCCTCCTCGAGATTGAGCGCCGTCTCATCCTCGTCGAGTTCTGCGGCCAGCGTGACGAAACCGAAGAATTTATCGTCGACGTTGGCGCTCGCGGCGATCTCGCTCTCGCCCAACGAGAACCCCTCGGCGATCCCCTCAGTCTCACCGCCGGCCAACACGCCGGTGAGCTCGGGCGCGAGGCCGCTGTATGAAGTGTACTTGCCGTCGAGAATCAGGCTGATAGCCGGGTTAAACGCCGTACTGCCGACGGCCCCTTGAGCAACCGCCGCTGATGTGCCTGTCGCGCACAGCAGGATCAAGACGTACGCCGATCTTGGCATTCAGGCCCTCTGCACTAGGCCCGAGTGTTACCACTCCACGCCGATGTACTTCTTCTCCATATACTCCATCATACCGTCGTGCGAGCCCTCGCGGCCCAGGCCGCTCTGCTTCGTCCCGCCGAACGGCGCGGCTGGGTCCGACACGAGGCCACGGTTGACGCCGACCATGCCGGCGTCGATCCGCTCGGCGACAGCCATGCCGCGAGTGAGGTCACCAGAGAACAGATAAGCGATGAGCCCGTACTCGGTATCGTTAGCGGCGGCGATGGCTTCGTCGTCCTCGGTGAAAGTCACAATCGGCGCGACGGGGCCGAAGATCTCCTCCCGCAGCATGTTGGCATCACTCGGCACGCAACTCAGCACGGTCGGGGGGTAGAAAAAGCCCTTGCCCTCGATCGGCGTGCCGCCCGTGACGACCTCCGAGCCGCGCCGGGTCGCGTCCTGCACGAGAAGGTCGATGTCCTCGATCGCACGCTTGTTGACCATCGGTCCGAGCTGCACCTCCGGGTCGAGTCCACGTCCGACTTTGAGTGCCTTCATGGCTGCCGAGAACTTCTCGGTAAACTCATCCGCGACACGCTCGTGCACGTAGAACCGGTTCGCAGCCGTGCAGGCCTCACCGCCATTGCGCATCTTGGCGATCATCGCGCCGGCCACCGCGGCGTCGATATCGGCGTCTTCGAACACTAAGAACGGCGCGTTGCCACCAAGTTCCATCGACGTGTTGAGGACGTTGTCGGCAGCCACTTTCAGAAGCGTGCGACCGACCTCGGTGGAGCCCGTGAACGACAGCTTGCGCACCAGCGGATGGTGCAGCATGGCATCGACGACCTCACCCGAGCGGCGTGACGGCACGACGTTAACGACACCGGCGGGCACGCCGGCGTCGGCGAGGATCTCGGCGACGAGCAACGCGGTCAGCGGCGTGTCGGAAGCGGGTTTCAGAATGACCGGGCAACCGGCGGCCAGCGCCGGCGCGATCTTGCGCGTCGCCATCGCGGCCGGATAGTTCCACGGAGTCACGAGGACGCTGACACCAATCGGCTGCTGCATCACGACGATGCGCTTGTCGCCCCCGGGCGCGGTCAGAATTTCGCCGTAGTTACGCACTGCCTCCTCGGCATACCAGCGGAAGAACTCCAATGCGTAGGCGGTCTCGCCACGAGCGTCGGGCATGGCCTTGCCATTCTCGCGAATGATGTACTCGGTGATTTCCTCGTGGCGCTTGCTCAGCAGCTCCCAGCAATGGCGCAGGATCTCGGCACGCTCGCGCGGCGCACGCTTGGCCCACTGCTTGCCTGCTGCATGCGCGATCTCGATTGCCTCGGTGACGTCAGCCACGGTCGCACTGGCGACCTCCGCGATCGTCTCCTCGGTTGCCGGATCAGTGACAGCAAATGTGCCGCCGTCGGATGCAGGCCGCCAGTGACCGCCGATGTAAAGTTGTGTCTGCATGATCAAGTTTCCATTTGCCGCGAGGTCCCGCCGAGGCGTATCGCTTCGACTTTACTGCGCCAGTTGCGTGGTTGCTTACCGCCGGAAAAACCAGCTCCATTGTACTTAAGCCTGCGGCCGGCCTCAGTTGCGCCAGGCCGAGCCGCCGTCGGCCCAAACGTCCTGCTCGGCAATCGCAGGATCCGCTGCCGGCGAGTTTTTGGCGGTCTCGGTGGCTTGATCGACCTCGGCCGCGACCTCAGCCTCGATCGCGGCGAGCGCCGCCTCGTCGATGCCGAGCTTGACGAGCCGTTGACGATAACGTGGCAGCGGATCGCGCTCAAGCCAGGCCTTGACCTCAGCCTCGGGCCGGTACTTTCCCGGATCCGCACGCGAGTGCCCACCATGGCGATAGGTCTTGGCCTCGATGAGGCTCGGGCCGCCGCCCTCGCGCGCCCGCGCTAGCAGCTCCGCCGCCGTCTCGTAAACGAGCTCGACATCGTTGCCGTCGATGAGCACGGGCTCGAGCCCATAGGCCCCGGCACGGTCGGCGGCCGGATTCTCAACCGCGGTCACTTCGCCGATGGGCGTGTATTCCATGTACATATTGTTCTCGCACACGAATACGACCGGCAGCTTCCAAACGACCGCAAAGTTGAGCGCCTCGTGGAACGCGCCGAT
>JAHEEM010000223.1 GCA_024640695.1 Rhodospirillaceae bacterium
CGGTGGTATTCGTTGATGACGGTTCGCATCTCGGAGTGGATGCCGGTATCGCCCGAGAGGTACGCCGTGAGCCCGTTGCTGAACTTGACGACGAAGCCGGTGGGTGGACCGTACTCGAGCACGGCGCCATCGGCCTCGAGCGCCGCACGGTGTGCGTCGGAGAGGAGCGCAGGCGGGGCGTTGTTCACGTGCGATGCGTACACGATCGTGATCTCCACGCCCTGCGCTGCATCGGCTGTTTTCGCGACGAACACACCGCCCAAGTCCATGCTGGACCTGCAGGCGGCCTCAACCGGAACGGTCGCTGCAACAGGTTGCGGGCAGACGCCTAAGGATTCACCACGCATGTCTTGAACTTTGCTGGCCACAAATCCGGCCATGGCACGGGTCGTTACCAGCACGGCTGTTTTTGCGACGACGACCTCGGCAGTCATGGAGTTCGGCGCGGGCACGCGCTCGGAGTTTGCGCAGGTGCCGGCACCGATGGCGCGGAGCCTGCGATCGCCCAGATGGTCGCCATGCATGTGGGTCAGCAGCACGACGTGTATGTCGCCGAGCCTCGGGTCGTCGCCGGCAGTGAGATTGTGAGCCGGGTCGTAGAGCAGGCGCACTCCGGTCGGGTCCTCGAGCACCATCGCCCGATCGTTCGCACACAGCTCGCCCGCGTGCGAGCCGATTGGCGTGATTCGCACGTTCTGCGCCAACGCCGGTAACGCCGTGAGCATGAGGATGAGGGTTGCACACGCCGTTTTCATATCTTTTCTTTACTCCAGCAATTCGGTGGTCGGTACTCGGGGCTCCGACAAGCTATAGCATGCAAGGGAGGCGAGCGCCAGCCGCGTGGAGGCTTCGTCCCGGTCAAAGAAAAGGGTAAGATTGGACGAGTATTTCGGCAGGAGCTGCGGCCGCTGGCCGACCAGGCTGCGTTGGCGCCAATCGTCGACCGCACGCTCTCGCTGGCGCAAGCGTCTGCTGCTCGCCGCCCGATGAAGTCGAGCGAACATACCAGCAGAGCATCTTCACTATAAGAAGCAAGAATGGGGAAGGCTTATGATCGCGCGATGGCTTGGTGTTGGGCTTGGGGTTTTTCTGCTGTTCGGCTTCGGGGCCGGTTCTGTCTCTGCGCAGCAGCAGCGACCGCCGGAAGAGCCGCGCCTGAAGCTTCGGAGTCCCGCGTTCCCCGATGCCGGGATGCTACCCGCGGTGCACACCTGCACGGCGGAAGGAGGTAGAGAGAATGCCCAGTCGCCACCGCTCCAGTGGACCAATACCCCGGAGGGTACGGAGAGCTTCGTGCTCCTCGTGAACGGTACCGACAATCACCCGCGCAAGGGGATCGAAGAAGAGAGCTTCTGGGTGATGTGGAACCTCCCGGGCACGGCGACGCAGCTGCCTGCGGGGGTGCCTGCCATGGAGATGCTGCCGGACGGCAGCTATCAGTCGACCAACGCCCGCGGCCTCGTCGGGTACCGCGGTCCGTGCGCGCCGAGGGGCGCGGGAGCGCTGCATTACGTATTCAAGCTCTACGCCCTCGACATCATGCTAGACCTGCCGATGACGGCGGGCCGCCCCGAGGTGATGCAGGCGATGGACGGACACATCCTTGGCAGCAGCCTGTATTCGAGCGTTTTCGAACAGCGCTGAAGCTTACGATCTCAGACGCATGCCGATCGAGCCCTCGAACGCGAGCGCTCGATCGCTTGCGTACAGATCGCCGACCCGAACGCGGCACCGCGCCTCAGTGCATGGCCAGGGAGCCAGCTTCGAGCCCCGTTCGCAGGCTCATGTTAGGATTCTAAGCTCAGTAGATTTTTGAAAACCTGCGATTCGTCTCAGCGAGTGACCTGTCTGGCCTTGCGTAATCAGGTGATGACTAACGGCACTCAGGAGAAATTTCCGAATCCATTACGACAATAGCCGATCGACTATAGGTGGTATCGATGCAAATGTGGTCACTCCGCGCATTCGCGCTCCCGCTGGTAATGTCACTGGCCGCGTGCGATCCGAGCTCGCAACCAGCGCAAACTCAGGCGCCTGTCGAGGCACAGCCTGCGCCGCAAGCGATGATAGAAATCGATACCGATGACATTGCCGGTGTGGTCAGCAGCGAGAACGGAGTCGAAGCGGGTGTCTGGGTCATCGCCGAGACCGAGGAGTTCCAGACGCGGTTCTCGCGGATAGTCGTCACGGATGATGCCGGCCGCTACCTGATTCCCGATCTTCCCGCCGCGAATTACACGCTATGGGTCAGGGGATACGGGCTCGCCGATTCCGAGCCGGTTGCCGCAGCTCCCGGTCAGCACGTTGACCTCGACGCCATCGTTGCGCCGGACGCGGCTACCGCAGCGAAGGTGTATCCTGCGGCCTACTGGTATTCCATGATGAAGGTGCCGGAGCCGGCAGAGCTCGCAAGCATCGATGGCGGCCTCAATTACTATCTGGCATGGATGAAAAATCTAGGCTGTGCGAGCTGTCACCAACTTGGCACAGAAGCGACTCGAACGTTCCCGCCGGCATTCAGTGACATGGAGTCCTCGCACACTGCCTGGATCCGCCGCACGCAATCCGGTCAGGCAGCCAACGTAATGATTCGCCAGGCTGCCGCCCAGCTGCAGGGGCTACCCTACAAGTACCTCGCAGAATGGACGGACCGCGTCGCCGCCGGAGAGTTGCCGGCCGAGCAACCACAGCGACCTGCCGGCATCGAACGCAACATCGTTGTGACCGTGCGAGACTGGTCGAAGCCGACCGGCTACATGCACGACTTGACTGGCACCGATCGGCGCGCTCCAACGGTCAATGGGTATGGACCGATCTACGGAGCGCCGGAGCTCAGCACGGATGAGTTCCCGATCTTGGATCCGGTTGCCAATACGGCGACGCATTTTATTGCGCCGGTTCGCGATGACGATACGCCGAGCGCGAAAACCATTCCGGTGATTCAGCCATCGGCCTATTGGGGCGCTGAGCCCATCTGGGATTCGCGTGCCAATGCCCATAATCCGATGCTCGATCAGGACGGTCGTGTTTGGTACACGGTAAGAATTCGCCGGCCGGAGACGCCGGACTTCTGCCGAGAGGGATCCGAGCATCCTTCGGCGAAGCTCTTCCCGCTTGTTTCGAGCGCCCGGCAGCTCGCCTATTACGAGCCCGAGACGGGCGACTATACATTCGTAGATACGTGCTTCAGCAACCACCACCTGCAGTTTGCCGAGGATGAGAACAACACCCTGTGGACCAGCGGGGGAGGCGACGTCATCGGCTGGGTCAATACCAAGCAATTGCTCGAAACGGGCGATGCCGAGAACGCGATCGGCTGGACGGCCTGGGTGCTCGACACCAACGGCAACGGCCGGCGCGACGAATACACGGAACCGGACGAGCGCTTCGATCCGGCTTTGGATCGCCGTGTGGCGGGCGGCGGCGCAATCAACGGTTACGGCATCTATGCGGTGATGCCAAGCCCGATCGACGGTTCTGTCTGGGGCTCGAGCACTGGAGTGCCGGGCTCGATCGTTCGCCTGAGCCCCGGCGACAATCCGCCGGCAACGGCCCTGATCGAAAAGTATAACGTGCCATTGCCGGGCTTCGGCGTCCGGGGCGCTGACATCGATCGAAACGGCGTCGTTTGGGTCGCGCTCGGCAGCGGCCATCTCGGAGAGTTCGACCGCCGCAAATGCACGGCGCCGTTAAACGGTCCCGATGCCACTGGAGATCACTGTCCCGAGGGCTGGAGCTTTCATCCGCTGCCGGGGCCGGCTTTTTCGAATCATCCGGGCTTCAGCGTCGAATCGAGCTATTACGCCTGGGTGGATCAGCACAATACCCTCGGCCTCGGCGCCAACGTGCCTATCGCTACCGGAAATCTGTTTGACGGCGTGCACGCGCTGGTGAACGGTGAGTTCGTCACCTTGCGCGTCCCGTATCCGCTGGGCTTCTTCACCAAGGGTTTCGAAGGACGCATTGACGACACACAAGCCGGTTGGAAGGGCCGCGGCCTGTGGGTCCCGAGCGGGGACCGCACGCCCTGGCACAAGGAAGATGGCGTCGGCAGTAAGCCCCTCGTGGTGCACTTTCAGGTGCGGCCTGATCCACTGGCCAAATAGACGAAGGCGCCCGCCAGGAACTATAGGCAATAGAAGCCTGCTTCTGGCCAAGAGCTTTCTGTCAGACGCATTAGACGGTGTCGTGCCGACAGCGAATTTTGACCACGAAATCTTGTGAGCAGACTACTGATCTTCGTTTCGCTAGTGTCTGCTCTGAGCGTGAGCGTTGTGCCGTTGATTCTTAGATATAGACAGACTGTCTGGACTGTCTGGTCGCGCCAAGAAAGTTTGAAGAGGGGATGGTGCTGGACACTGCCGAATTGACTTCATTACTGACGAGGCAAGCTGGAGATCAACATAGCTATCATTAAAGCACCTGGGGTTTTGCTCGCGGCATCGATCGCAATGCTGATCGTGAGTAGCCAGGTAGGCGCGCATCATGCGCTGAACGCTTTTTTCTATCTGGATGCTCCGATTAAAATCGATGGAACGCTGACATCTGTTCGTTGGGTGAATCCACACATCGCCTTCGAACTTGAGCGGACCGGGTCTGACGGTCAGACGGAGGTATGGAAAGTTTCGTCTGGCGCACCAGCGCTGGTGCACCGAGCCGGCATCACTTCGGATACGTTCGCGGTTGGCGACCGGGTGGTTATCTCGGGTTTTCCGTCCAAACTGCGCGAGTATGAGATGGTCGGAGCCATCATTCATATGGAGAATGGCCGCGATCTACCGATGTTCAAATCTCTTGCAGCGAGACTCGGCCACGAGCTCAATGCATCCGGTGCCCATATCAGCACAGGTGCTGCGCAAGCCGGTGCGCGGGACGCTCGAGGAATCTTCCGGGTGTGGACATTCGCGGACGATCCGAGTCTGCTGCCGTTTGAGCCTATTTTTCTTCAGTCTGCAATAGAGGCTCGCGCCGACTACGATCCCCTGATAGACGATCCTGCGCTGAGTTGTACGCCGCGCGGGATGCCTTTCGCGATGCAGAATCGATTTCCTATTCAATTTATAGAGCAGGCGGGAACGATCGTCTTGCGGCTGGAGATGTGGGATATCGCGCGAACGATCCATATGGCCGAGAATGCCGACAGTAGATTGCAGCAACCTTCGCCGCTCGGTTACTCGGTCGGCCGTTGGGACAACAATAGCTTGATCGTCATCACGACGAATGTCGATTGGCGCTACTTCGATGAGAGAGGAACGCCGCAGAGCCCGGCAATTGAGATCGAGGAGCGCTTTACACTTAGCGTCGATCAGGCCGTTCTCGGCTACCAGATAAC
>JAHEEM010000224.1 GCA_024640695.1 Rhodospirillaceae bacterium
AGCCGAAGCCGAAGCCGAAGTCGAAGTCGAAGTCGAAGTCGAAGTCGAAGTCGAAGTCGAAGCCATCGAGCGCACTGCCGAACCGGAAGCGCCTGAAGACGATGCTCTGGATACCACCGGTATCGAATTCGAAGAGTTTGCCATCGACGATGTCGAGACCATCATCGAAGCCACGCCGGACTTGGAGGAGTTTAGTTCCGCAAGCTTGACGCCTGACGACCTTGCCTATTTCGATGACAGCGGCGCCGACGCGACGCAGCCCATGGAATCAGAGGAGGAGGTCCCTGCGGCAGTCGCCGAGCCCGAGGCCACCGCTGCATCCGGAGCCGAGCGTGAGCCCGTGACGGCCGCGGCCGCGGCGGCGGAGTTCGTGCGGGTCGACGCCGAGCTGTTGGACACGCTCCTCAACGGCATTGGTGAGATCAGCATCTTCCACTCTCGTCTCGCCCAGCAGGCGAGCTACATCGGGTTCAACCTGAGCGAGCTTGACGAGACCGTCGTCCGACTGCGGGAGCAGCTGCGTCAGTTCGAGGCGGTGACGGAAGCGGAGATCCTGCATCGCCATCAGGATGATGCGGAGGCACGCGGCGAATTCGATCCGCTCGAGCTCGACCGATACTCCAAGATTCAGCAGCTGTCACGTGCGTTGGCCGAAACCGCAAACGACGTCGCGAGCATAAACGACTTGTTGCGCGGCTTGAGTAACGAGACGAGCTCGCTGCTGACGCAGCAGGCGCGCGTGACCACGGGTGTGCAGGACGGCCTCATGCAGACCCGCATGGTACCGTTCCAGCGCTATATCCCGCGCTTGGCGCGCATTGTCCGCCAGGCCTGCGCCGACACCGGTAAGTCCGCAGAGCTTGTCGTCGATGGCGCGCAGGGCGAGTTGGACCGGCAGGTCATCGAGCACATCCTCGCCCCCCTCGAGCATCTGCTGCGTAACGCTGTTGTGCATGGTATCGAATCACTCGAAGCACGCCGTGCGCGCGGCAAACCCGAGACCGGCCGTATCAGCCTCACGTTGCAACGCGAGGGATCGGAGGTGATCATCAAGGTCGCCGATGATGGCGCGGGTCTCGACCTGGATCGCATACGAGACAAAGCTCGCGAGCTGCGGCTGCTTCCCGAGGGTCAGCCGCTGTCGGACCAAGACGCGATGGAGCTCATTCTCGCGCCCGGGTTCACGACGGCCGGGCAGCTCACCCATGCGGCCGGGCGTGGCGTCGGTATGGACGTGGTCGATAACCACGTGAAGAAGCTCGGCGGTTCCTTGCGTATAGAGTCGACCCGCAACGAGGGCAGCTGCTTCGTCCTGCGCCTGCCGTATACGCTTGCGGTAACCCATGCCCTGATCGTCAACGTTGGCGAGGAGACTTTTGCCTTGCCCTTGCCCACGGTGGAAGGTGTAACCCGCGTCCCGAAGGATCAGCTACTAGAGCTTTTGACCGAGGACGACCCGAAACTCGAGCACGGCGGTATAAGCTATCGCCTGCAGCACCTCGGCTCATTCGTTGGGGCTGCGCCATCGTCATTGCCCGAGGACGACAGCTTCGTCTCTCTTGTGCTGATCCGGGCCGGTGAGAACTCGGCGGTGCTGCTGACCGATTCACTCGAGGGCAGCCGCGAGGTCGTGGTCAAGACCCTCGGCCCCCACCTTGCCGGCATCCCAGGGGTTTCCGGCGCGACGATACTCGGGGACGGTCGCATCATCGTTATTCTCGACATGGCTACGTTGATCCGCAGCCAGAAGGACGGCATCACGCAAGCCCGGCCGGTCGAGCTGTTGCCGGCGGCTCATCCGTTGACTGCCTTGGTCGTCGACGACTCCATAACGATGCGCCGCGTCACTCAACGCTTGCTCGAACGCCACGGCGTGCGCGTGCTCACTGCCCGAGACGGCATGGATGCGGTCACGGTGCTACAGGAGCATATTCCCGATGTAATTCTGCTCGACATCGAGATGCCGCGAATGGACGGTTACCAGTTCGCGACGCATGTCCGCAACGATCCCGAGTGCCGAGATGTTCCGATCATCATGATCACGTCGCGATCCGGCGAGAAGCATCGCGCGCGAGCTATCGAAATCGGTGTGAACGACTATTTGAGCAAGCCCTATCAAGAAGACCAGTTGATTCGGGCGATTTCGGGTCTATTGGACCGCGAGCTATGAGCGCTGAGCAGACCGAGCTCTACAGTTTGCTCGTGCCGCTGCGAGGCGAGCGCCTGCTTGTGCCGCGAGCCTGCGTCGCGGAAGTCATCGCCTTCGTCGTGCCGGAGCCGTCGGAATCCAACCAAGACCTGCCGGAGTGGTTCCTGGGATATATCACCTGGAATGGTCGTCGCTTGCCCGTTGCGTCGTTCGAGGCAATGTCGGGGGAGGAAGCCAAGCAGCGGCCCGGGCGCACGCGCATCGTCGTCTTCAATACGATTGGCGACGCGCTCGACGGCAGCTACTACGGGATTATTACGCAGGGTTTCCCGCAGCTCGTGCGCGTGAACGCTGACGTGCTGACCGCCGCAACGGAGCAGACATGGGCTGAGGGCCAGCCAGTGATCTGCCGGACGCGCATGATCAATGAG
The DNA here is from genome assembly GCA_024640695.1 of Rhodospirillaceae bacterium. GTDB lineage: Bacteria > Pseudomonadota > Gammaproteobacteria > Steroidobacterales > Rariloculaceae > JAHEEM01. The sequence continues at coordinate 2,581 of JAHEEM010000224.1, forward strand.
TTTCCGCTGATCCCGGACATGGAAAGGCTCGAGGCGATGATCGCCGAGGTCAGTAACGCCGAACGTCCGGTCTAGCCCAGGTCGCCCCAATAGGCCTGGGCAATGGCGCAAGCCGCCATCGACGCGGTCTCGACGCGCAGAATTCGTGGCCCAAGCCGCGCGCGCGTGAAACCCGCCCGCGCGGCTAGATGCAGATCCCGTTCGCTGAGACCGCCCTCCGGGCCGATCAGAAGGTGCAGCGGCGCGGTGGCGTCGCCTTGCGCACGTCCGCCGCGATAAACAGACTCGGCGTACGGGTCGAGTGCGAGCCGAGTTCCAGCTGGCGGCAGGCCAGCGAGACAAGCCGCGAGCGGTTGCGGCGCTTCAATAAGCGTCGGCGTGTGGCGCCCCGACTGCTCGCAGGCGCTCTGTGCAACGCGCCGCCAGTGCTCGAGGCGCCTCTCGGCGCGCTCCTCGTCGAGCTTGACGACACAGAATTCGGTGATCACCGGCGTGATCTCGTGGACGCCGAGCTCTGTCGCCTTTTGAACGATCAGGTCCATGGCCTCGGACTTGGCGATCGCCTGCAGCAGGCTTACCCGCAGGCCCGATTCGGGAATCGGAGCAGTGGTCGACATCACCCGGAGCTCGGCACCATCTCGACTGAGCTTGGTTATGGATGCGAGGCACTCATGACCCCGGCCGTCAAAGATGGTTACCGCATGTCCCGGTTTGAGCCTGAGCACCTGCCGCAGGTAGTGTGCTTGCTTGCTAGTAATGCAGAGGTCGTGGCCGATGATCTCCTCGTCGAGATAAAGCCGCGGGATTCGGCCGGGTCGTGTGATCGTATCTGGGGGTGGTTTCATCTGGGCGCGAGGCGGCGCGGAGCGCGTGGTATATAGTTGCAGCCTAGGTACCTAGGATTAGATCCCAGACCGCGGCACATTGCCATGAGAATTAATCTCGCGACAGGATGGCTCGAAGCCGTCAGGCGCGTCGAGTCGCCGAATTACGATGAGCGTCCTGCGGGCTGCGACCCGGAGTTGATCGTCATCCATGGGATCAGCCTGCCGCCCGGGGAATTTGGCGGGCCCGGCATCGATCAGTTGTTCTGCAACGCACTGGATCCGCTGTCACATCCGTATTACCAGGAGATCTGCCATCTTCGCGTCTCCAGCCATGCGCTCATCTCCAGGTGCGGAGAGGTCACGCAGTATGTTTCGTTCCGATATCGCGCCTGGCATGCGGGCGAATCTAGCTATTGTGGCCGCAGCGCCTGCAACGATTTCTCGGTCGGTATCGAGCTGGAGGGCACCGACGATAGCGGATACGAGGCGCTGCAGTACGAGCGGCTAGCGCAGCTCGTTCGGGCGCTGCGCCAGGCTTATGCGTCGTTGCAGCGGGCGGAGCTCGTCGGGCACAGTGACATTGCGCCCGGCAGAAAAACCGATCCCGGGCCGCACTTCAATTGGGAGACGCTGGAGCAGCTGCTGCTCGCCTGACGGATGCCCAGCACAGCGACCCTGCGCAGCTTGATTTGCCCGTGCCGGCTCGAATGCGAGGTGCGGGTCGCGCGGAATTACGAGTACTATTCGATAAGTGCGCAAGTAAATCCGCATCGTTCGCGCGGTGGCTGCCGCACTCTCCGGAACGTCTTGGTCTCGAAGGTGGGGATGCAACAACAGGTCTGCAGTTTGTGTTTCCAGGCGCTTTTAGCCTTTGGCTTGCGCTGGCGGGTCGCCGCCACGCGAGTGCTGTGGATGACTTACCTGCGGTTATGAAGCTCATTGCCTTGATACTCGGCCTGCTGCTTGAGCGTCTCGCAACGAAGCTTTTGCATCTGCGTGAGTTGCGTTGGTTCGATCGCTATTTCGACCTTGCGATCGCGCAGCTGCAGCGCCTGCCTCAGTGGTTACTCTATCCGGGAGTCCTCGCCGCGTTGCTGCTGCCGGTGATTCCGGTTTATTGGACAAGCGTTTATCTCGCCTCGGCCTCGACGTCGCTGCGCTTCCCAGAGCTTGCGACGGCAGTTTTATGGAACCTGCCTTACGTGCTGTTTGCCGTCGTCGTTTTGTTCTTTTCTCTCGGTCCTCGCGATCTCGGCAGCGAAGTCGACGAGTACTGCGCTGCTGTGGAGGCCGAAGATGCCGATGGATCGGAGCGCGTTCTGACCGAGCTTTGCGAGGTCGAGCACTCCGGGGCGAGCGATATCGAGGCGATCGAGGAAGCGATCTTCGTCCAGGCAACCAATCGTATCTTCGGCGTTGTGTTTTGGTTTATCGCTCTTGGGCCCGTTGGCGCGTGGCTCTTTCGTGCTAGCGACCTCTTTCGGCGGCGGCTCGCGTACCGCGCCGGTCGGCAGACCGCTGACTTCGGCAAGGCCCTCGCGGCGGTCGATAACGTGCATGGCGTGCTCGTCTGGCTGCCGGCACGCCTCGCTATCTTGGGATACGCATTAAGCGGCAGTTTCGACGATGCGATGAACTGCTGGCGCAGCTACGAGCTTCACTCCGATCTGCCATTCCACCGCAGCAACGACGAGGTTGTCGCCTGCGTCGGCAAGGCCGCGATGACGGGTTTTCTCGAGGAGACGCCGAATTCGAGCGCTGCAGCCCGCAACGCGATGCGGTTGGTGCATCGAACGGTGTTCATCTGGGTTACGGTCATCGGACTGATGACCATCTTCGGCTGGGCCGTATAGCC
>JAHEEM010000225.1 GCA_024640695.1 Rhodospirillaceae bacterium
CTCCGTCTTTCGGTCAAACTGTTTACGACTGACGCACGGGATTTCGCAACATCAAGCACATTCCCACGATAAGCCATTTGGCAATGCGTCCGCAAAGAGTCGCAGTGCGCGAAGATAGTAAGATGACCATAAAAGGGGACAAATCGACGTTATGAGGCCTCGATTAGCAGCGAACTTCCCGGAAAAGCGCCTATCTCATCAGCGCGGGTCGGTGCGACGATTGCTTTTGCTGCTGTTCGGTATCGCCGTGGTCGGCCTAGGGCTCTACAGCGTCGCCGGTTTCCTGGGTGGACCCTGGCTCGTCGATCGCTGGCTCGCGCAATATCGTGCCGACGGAGCCGGGCGCACGGCATCGCGTACGACGATTCGGTTCAATCCGTTTACGCTCGTCGGTGAAATCGTCAGCGTTGAGCTCCGTGACGCAGAAACCAGTGCGGCCTTCGCCGCCGACAGAGTCGTCGTCGATTTCGCAGCGCAAAGCCTGACCGAGCTTCGGCTCGCCGTCCGCTCGATCGTGATCGAGAGCCCCAGCATCGAGCTCGCGTCCGTCGCCGAGCTGACGACCTTTGCGCGAGTCGCCCGCGACACGGTGCTTGCTAAGACGAAGATCGACCGCCTGGAAGTGACGGGTGGGTCCCTCGTTACTGCTACCGATTCGGCTCGCGGTTTCGGACTTTCCCAGTTGGATCTGTTGCTCACGGCGCTAGACGCAAGTTCGGGGACTGACGGTAATTTGACCCTCGATGCCGTTACAACGGCCGGCACCAGCATTTCGATCGACGGCCTACTGACGGCGAATCTCGACAACGCGGGGGGACGCATTCAGCTCGAGGAACTCGCGCTTGAGGCCGTCGTGTCGCGACTCGGCAGCCCGATCGACGCTGCGCAACCGAGCGGCTATCTGGACCTCGCAGCTGACTTCAGCGCGCGATCACTGCTGAACACGCCGATACTCGAAATCACCGATGCAAGCCTCGACTTTTCGAATCTGTCACTGAGCCCAGCGTCGGGGTTGACCGTGACAATCGATAGCGCCGCCACTAACGCTGATTTAGTGGCTGCCGCTGACGACGAAGACCTCGATCTGAGCGGCCGCATCGAGGCGGACGATATACGCGTGACGATCCGCGACGCCCGCGCGACGCCGCCGCAGTCGTTCATATTGGATGATACGGCCTTGCTTGCGACCGCGGACGATGAAGGTCTGTCGCTGATTCTCGGTGGCCGCCTGCTCGATGCGGGTAATGCGGCACTGACCGTTCGCGTACCACGCGGGCCCGCGGCACGCAGTGTCTCGATCGAGGCGTCTAATGTGCCTGCGACAACGTTATCGGCGTATGTGCGCGATACCCTCGGGCGAAGGCTCGCCGCCGGAAGCGCCGAGCTCGGTCTCCAGTATTCACTCAACGACAGTCGTGCCGACGGCTCGCTGCAGCTCAGCGTACGCGACCTCGCTTTTGCCCAACGCAGGGCCAGTGCCGAGCCCGTGTCGCTCGAGCTCGCGGCCGCGCTGCTCGAAGACGCAGATGGCGTCATCGATCTCGAGCTCAGATTTGCAACCAGCACGGGGAACGTGCGTGATGCCCTGGCCGATGCGCTGGCAGCCCGAATCGCTGCCACCACGCAAACGCCTTTCGACACACTCGCAACGCTGGCCCCGGATCGAGGGCGACCCTCGGGTGCGGTCCCGTTTCTGCCGGGCGACGCATCGCTCGGCGATCGCGCGCTCGCGTCGGTCGAAGCACTAGCCGATGCGCTGACCGCTCGTCCGCGACTCGGAATCCGCGTATACGGAGCGTACGACGCAACCGTCGACCGAGAGGCATTAGCCAGACAACAGATCGAGCTGCACGTGGCGCTCGCAACTGCGGGCGCGAGCCTCGAGGCACGGCCCGCAGCAGTGAATTTCAGTTCGCCGCGCGCGCAGGACGTCTTGGAAGAATTCGCAGGAGAACGCCTGCCAGCCGATCGCGTCACAGCGCTCGCCGAGCGCTTCCTGTGCGACGGTGAATTGGCGAATGTCTGCGAGCGTGTCTACTACGAGCAGATTTTCAATGCCCTCGTCGCGAACGAAGAGATAGGACCGAATATGCTGAACCGACTCGGTCGCTTTCGCGCCCAATCGGTTGTCGATGCGCTGCGTCAGCGAGGCATAGCGGATGAACGCATCGAGCTGGTCACCGGCAACAGCGTTGTCGAGACGCCATTCGGCATCGGCCTGCCGGTGGAGCTCGTGGCGGCCACTTATCGATGAGCGTCTTCACCCGATCAAATCATGCACTAGGGCTGCTCCGCAGTCTGTAGGTACCTGAAGAAGTCGGAGTCCGCGTCGATCATCAGCGTCGTGTTTTCACCGAGCGCGTCATAGGTCTCGAGTGTCCTGAAAAACGAGTAAAACTCAGGATCCGCGCCGTATGCTTCTCCATAGATGCGGGTCGCGTCGGCATCGGCGTCTCCGATGATCTCTTGCGCTCGGCGTTCGGCCTCTGAGCTAATCTGGCGCAGCTCACGCTCCATATTGCCGAGAATCTCCTGGCTGCGCCCCTGACCTTCCGATCGAAAGCGCGCCGCGATGCTTTGCCTTTCTGAGATCATCCGGCTTTCGACCTGCTCGCGAACCGAGTCGATGTAATTGATCCGCTTTATACGCACATCTACGAGCTCGATGCCGAGCCCCGGCATCGGAATCGAGGCCGCAGCCAACATCTCGCGTTCAAGCTGAGCGCGGCCTTTCGTAGGGCGTTCCAGATCTGTGGCTTCCAACACTTCGATGTCCTCCGCAGCTAGATCCGACACATCGACCTGCCAATCAGCGGAACGCACAATCTCTTCGAGCTCCGTGCCGGACACAATGTCGCGAGCCACCGAATCGATAATGTCATCGAGGCGCGTTCGAGCGCCGAGCTCATCGCGAACCGAGCGTAGGAACTGCAGCGGGTCTGCGATACGCCAGCGCGCCGTCGTATCCACGATTATGAACTCGCGGCCTAATGTGGGAATCTGACTGACGTCCCCATCCCAATCGAGCAACCTTTTGTCGAAACGTCTAACCTGTTGGATGAAGGGGACGCGCCAGTGCAGTCCCGGCTCGGAAATCACGTCGCCGATCGGCTCGCCGAACTGCACGATGATGCCCTGCTCGGCCTGGTCAATCGTGAATGCTGAACGGCTTGCGACTAAGACCGCCACGGCGACTACGACAACGGCGACTATCGACTTGTTCATCGGCTGCTCCTCGCGGCTTGCGATTGGGTCTCGGAACCCGATTCGGGCGTGGGTGGCGCCGGCTGAGACTGCGATCGCTGAGGCTGCGATCGCTGACTCTGAACATTCGGCTGCGCGTCGCGCAGGTTCAGCAACGGAAGGGGCGAAACTTGCCCTTCCTGAACGACGAGGATGGACCCTATTTGCGGTAACGTATCGTTTAATGCCTCTAGATAAAGCCGCGACCGCGTTACCTCCGGCACGCTTTGGTACTCGTTCAGTACGGCCGTAAAACGCGCTGTCTCGCCGAACGCCCGATTGACTCGCTCGGTCGCATAGCCTTCCGCTTCAGAAATGACTCGCTTCGCTGTTCCCTCCGCGCGCGGAATTGCCTGATTTGCCTGTCGGTTCGCGTCGTTAACCATGCGCTCGAGTTCCTGACGTGCTTCATTAACTTCATTGAACGCGGGCTGCACACGAGGCGGCGGAACCACGTCCTGCAGCTCGACGGTTATCACATGGATACCATTGTCGTACTGGTCCATTACCGACTGAATCTCTTCGCGAGCCGTGTTCGCAATTTCTACCCGTCCCACGGTGAGAACATCGCTCCCGATTCGATTGCCGACGACTCTGCGCATGACCGATTCGGACAAATCCCGCAGTGTCGACGTCGGCTCGCGCATCCCATAGAGAAACTTGATCGGATCCGAGATTCGGTATTGCACGACCCACTCGACCTGGATGATGTTCAGATCTCCGGTAAGCATCAGCGATTCGCCAGGAAAATCCCGATCGGCAAACTGAGTGCGATCTTGTGCAGAAATTGCTTCGGTGCGAAAGCCAAACTCCTGCTTGAGCACGCGTTCGGTAGCAACCAGCTGCACCCCATCGATCCCGAATGGCAGCTTGAAGTGCAGACCGGGATCGGTGATACCGATGACTCGCCCCAATCGTTTGACGACGGCCCGCTCCTCAGGCTGCACCGTGTAAAAGCTGGTAACGGCACCCCACAGCACCGCCACCAATGCGAATATCAACACGGTCGGTGTACGACCTAGATTAGGAACTCGCGGGGCATTCCTGCCTGTCCCTTTCTGGCCAAATAATTGTTCAACCAAGTCTCTGGCGTCGTTCATTGCTGCACCTCCGCCACTTTTGAAATGCAAGTAGTATGGATACCACTATACAGGTCTGCCTCCGCAGCCCGAGACATGGCCGAAAGCAGGCGAAGCATTTCTCCATATTTGACCAGCGACGCTCGCTAGCAAATTCACAGATGGGTCCGTGCAACTTTTCACTGTTTCGTTGTGTATTGGTAGATGTTGGCCGTCGTCGCGCGGCAACGAATCGACTTACACAAGGAGACAAGATCATGAAAGCAAAGACAAAGGTTGACCTACCGGCCATGGTGGCACTGTTTACCGCCGTCAGCGCCCACGCCGATCCCATCGCACTGACCGACGCGCAGATGGATTCGGTCGCTGCGGGCGGCGTCGAGACGGTCGATGGATTCGTTTGTCCGGTCATCACGACGGAGAACGTACTGAATAGCCCGAAGGCCGGACCCATCGGCGAAGGCCACTACACGATCGGCGGACCCGATGTATCGGTACCGGTTCACGCGACGAATGGGGATGGCGCAGGGACTCCTCCGGGACCGCACTCCCAGCCCGGCGATACCGACTACACCGCTATCTGAGCCAGGTAACGCGCGGCAGCAACCCGTCCTCGGTGAGCTCACCATGGGCCGCGGGCGTAGTAGCGCGAAGCTGGTACGCCTGCGGTGTCTTTGACCCGAAGACGATCGTAAAGATGCTCAAATTCACGGCGCTCACGACTCTCGCATCGCTAATCGCAACATCCGCCGTCGCCGAGCGGGCGGTGCCCGTACGCTCGATACTGGAGTCGAGGCAAAGCAACATCGTGTTGCAGCAGTTCGACCTGAGCTGCGGCGCGGCGGCGTTAGCCACCGTCCTGCGTTATCAACACGGGAAATCGATCACGGAACGGGACGTCGCGATCGGTCTCATCAGCCGGGACATCTATATTG
>JAHEEM010000226.1:0-656 GCA_024640695.1 Rhodospirillaceae bacterium
TCGGCGGGCTCACGACAGCGTTTCTACTGAGACGCACGGCGCTGAGAGGCCCAAAACCCGCCTTTGTGCTTGCGCTGCCAGAGTTCCACATCCCGAATCCGCGCACCGTGTTCATGAAGCTGCTCGATCGTGGACGCATATTCCTCCGCCGCGCCGGCACGGTGATTTTCACTGTCGCCGTCGTCGTCTGGGCGCTGGCCTATTTTCCGCGCTCAGCTGACGTTGAAACCCAGCGCCAGGCAGCCGAGACACAAGCCGTGGCCACGTTGGCCGGCGAACCGCTGGAGGCGGCCATCGCGGAAATCGAGAACGAGGCCGCCGCCGCGCAACTGGCGCAGAGCTGGCTCGGCCGGGCCGGCCGCTTCATCGAGCCGGTTTTCACACCGCTCGGATGGGATTGGCGTGTGTCAGCCGCCGTCATCGCAAGCTTCCCGGCGCGCGAGGTCGTCGTGGCCGTGCTCGGGACGATCTACGCGGTCGGCCCGGAGGCCGAGGAGGAGACACTCGCCGGAAGACTGAGCGCAGCGCAGTGGCCCGACGGAAGACCGATATATACGCTGCCCATGGTTCTTGGACTCTTGCTCTTTTACGCGTGGTGCCTGCAATGCGCAGCGACCGTGGCCATCATCAAGCGAGAGACCAATAGCTGGCGATGG
>JAHEEM010000226.1:666-5251 GCA_024640695.1 Rhodospirillaceae bacterium
ACGTGCCCAGGATGGGAACGTATCCGCAGGCATCGGCTTGCTCATGTAATAACCCTGCGCTGACTCGCAGCCTAGCTCTGTAAGGCGGTCGAGCAACTCCGCTGTCTCGACGCCCTCGCCCACAACCCGCAGACCGAGCTTGTGCGCAAGCTCGATCGTCGCTTGTACGATTACGTCATCCTTTTGATCACTCATGTTCATGACGAACGACTTATCGATCTTCACCTCGTCGAGCGGAAGGCGCCTGAGCTGAGTCAATGATGATTGCCCGGTCCCAAAGTCGTCGAGCGTGACGCCAAAACCGAGATCGCGAATACACTCGAGCACGGTCAAGGACAGCGAAACGTTGTGCATGATTGCACTTTCCGTGATCTCGAGCGTGAGATCCGAAGCATGCAGCCCATTCTCTTTGACGGTATCCATGAGGAAATACGGCAGATATTCATCGAGCAGATCGTAGACCGACAGATTGACCGCCACGGTCAGCTCGAGGCCTGCGTCACGCCAGTGGCGGCACTGACGCATGGCTTCCTTGGTTACCCAGTGTGTGAGATGCCCGATGACGCCGGCACCCTCGATGACGTCGACAAAATCCGCTGGCTGCAAGAACCCGAGTTGCGGGTGATCCCAGCGCACGAGGGCCTCGGCACCGGTCACCGCATGCGTCGTGCAGCTGATCTTGGGCTGAAGGTAGAGGCAGAGCTCATCGTTGCTCACGGCGGCTGGGAAATCACCAATGATCTTGATCTGTTGGCGATGCCGATCCTCGTCACCTGGCATGAAGACGGCGAACGACTCCCGGCTCGTTACTGCGTTGGTTCTTGCAACAGCGGCTCGTCGCAGCAAATCCGGGCCATTGTCGCTGTGATCCGGAAACAGCGCTACGCCAGCCGTGGCCTTCAGCGAGATATTGGCACCCGCGAGACTGACGCCGGCGTGTAAAAGATGGCCCAGGTGATCGACCCAGCGCCCGGCACCGCCGGAATCTGCTCCTTCGAGTAAAACGAGAAATTCATTGCCGCCCAGATGCGCAAGATACTGTCCGTCGCGCAGATTCTGTTTGAGCATATCGGCAACGAGCTTGAGCACCTCATCACTGGCGCTATGCCCCAGCGACGAGGCAATCTGATCGAACCGATCGATCGAGAAACTAATGACGGTGAGCGACTGGTTGCGTTCCAGGAGTGGCTCGAGGAGCTGCAGTAAGCGTTCGCGGTTTGGCAGACCGGAGAGCGCATCATGGTAGGCCTGAAAGGCGATGCGCTCCTCGCGCTCGGCGATGGCTTGCTGCATCGCATTGAAGTTCATGGCAAGCTCACCGAACTCATCCGATTTCGGCACCTCGATGGGTTCCGAATACACACCCTCCCGCAGCCGGCGGGTCGCTGCGACGAGCCGATAGACCGGCTTGGTGACCGTGCCTGCCAGCCAGTAGGTTCCGGTGACGGCCAGCAGCAGTGAAAAGAGTGTCACGACAAGCAGAATCGTCCTGATATCTCTATAGCGGGCCATCGCATCGGCGAGAGACAGCTGCAGCGCAACCTGGACGTGTGCTGAAGCCGAAGAGAATGGTCGCAGTACAGTTAAGTAATCGACATCCGCGATGGCGAGCGTCGCAATGTTGGTCGAGCCGAGCCTAATTCGCTCGACTGCCTCGGCGAGCGATGCCTGCCGGCCAGCGGGCAACGTCGACTCGAGTAGTCGGCCAGCTGATCCGCGAGAGCGGTCGAGAAAGCTTACCTCGAGGCCGGTCAGACCTTCGACTCGCGCGGCGAGCTCGCGATCGAGCTGAAACCCCATTACGACCCACGCAATCGGCAGGGGTGCACGCAACGGCACGACGACCGACTGATACGGCACACCATCGGCGTAGACCACGACATCCGTCGCGCCGATATTCGCATCAGAAGTGACAAAAGTCGCGAGGCTAGTCAGCTCCTGCTGACTCGGGTCGACACTAGAGTTGGCTAGGATGTTGCCGTCCAGGTCGAGAAGCACGCCCATGTCGGCATCGACACGACCACTGTGGTTGAGCAGAACGGATCGAATCGTCTCGGTATCGGCGCTCGCCACCGCCTGCTTGAAACCGAAATCGGAGACGAGGACGTCAACCGTTGTTCTCAGCTGCTCCGAGCGAGCGCGCATGAACTCGTCGAATACGCTGCCACCGATCGTGACGGTCTGCCGCGCGCGTTGCTCGACATCGGTCTTTACGGCGTTCAGCACGGGCAGCAACGTCAGCAACTGCACCGACGTCACGAGCATCGCCGCGAGCGAAAGGACACGCTGTCTGAACGTATTTTGCGACATCGACGCTCCAGCCAGTTCGCGTTAGTCGAAATAAGCTACTGATAATAATGACCATTCCTAGCTATATATGTGCGCTGATTCACGGCCTGGCCAACGCCGCAGACCTAATATCAGCTAACGACTCACGAATTGGGCTTAACCCCTGATGGATGCCTCGCATCAATCGCTTCCGCTGTTTGCCCGTATGGCAGCGCTTGTCCTTGTCATGTGTGCCGGGTTTGGCATGCACGCCCAAGCAGCGAGCCTAACCGCGATCGTCACCGACCGTAACGGGCAACCTGTCGAGGATGTTGTCGTATACGCGGTCGCTGCCGAAGGCAAAACCCCCAGTTCGGTCACGGACTCTAGTGAGCCGCTGATCATGGACCAGAAGTTCGAGCAGTTCGAGCCACATATCCTCGTCGCCCAGACCGGCAGCGCGATCTCTTTTCCAAACAGCGATACCGTCAGCCATCACGTCTATTCGTTCTCGACACCAAAGCAGTTCGAGCTACCGTTGTACCAAGGTACGGCCCATCCACCGATAACATTCGACCGACCCGGCATCATCGACGTCGGCTGCAATATTCACGATCACATGGAGGCTCATATCGTCGTCGTCGATACGCCGCACTTCGCGGCGACCAGTGCGGGCGGCCGTGCCGTGCTCACCAATCTTCCGACCGGGGACTACACCATGCAGATCTATTCGCCAAGACTTCGCGCTGCTAAGCATCCGGCGCCGCAACAAATCACCGTTTCGGATAACTCGGATGCAATCGTTCAGATTCAGCTCGAGGGCCGACTACGTCCGCCACATTCCTCCGATAATGAGAGCCTGAATTGGTCACGTTACTGAGAACCGCCAGAGCAGCACTTTTCGTTGCTGGCACCGCGAGTAGCGTGTTGCATGCTCAGGGTCTCGAAGGAGACTCGCCTCATAGCTGGCTCGTGCAGAACAATGCGAGCTATGTCATGGTCGATTCCGATCAGACTGGGTGGCTCAACGGCGGCTTCGGCAAGCTACGCTACGATGAGTCCCAGCCGAGCCTGACTTTCGACCGTCTACTGATCGAGTACCGTGGCGCACTGACACCGACGCTGCGGGCCCATGTCGTCGTCGACTACATGGACGACGGGTCATCGGGCTTCGATCTCCAGGAAGGCTACCTCGAGTGGCGCCCCGTGCCTCGCTCAGCGAACCGGCACCGCTTCAAGCTCGGCGCGTTCTATCCCCGGCTGTCGCTGGAGAATATCGCACCCGGCTGGGACACCCCCTTCTCGATATCATCCTCGGCAATCAATACCTGGATCGCCGAGGAGCTGAAGCTGCTCGGCATGGAATGGACTCTGCAACGCCGTATAGGCGGACCAGGATCACCGCACGAGCTCGAGGTCTTCGCTGCGCTCTACTATGGTAACGATCCGACAGGGACACTGTTGGCATGGAAAGGCTGGGGCGTGCATGATCGCCAGACGCGTTGGAACGAACAGTTACCACTGCCGCCGACGCCTCAACTACAGGCCGGGAGTCGACTTCGCGAAAATCAGAACCCATGGGCAGAGCCTTTTCTCGAAATCGATCATGCGCCGGGATACCTTGCGGGCATAGAGTGGCGCTACGCACGCCAGGCGTCGATACAGATTGCCCGCTACGACAATCACACAGACCCGACAATCAGTGCAGATGGTCAATATGGCTGGGATACCTATTTCGATCAGCTCGCCCTACAGATCAGCCTGCCATGGAACCTAGGGCTCATGGCCCAGTGGATGACCGGAAACACAAAAATGGGGAATTACATTCCCTTTTTCGGATCACACGCGGTCGATAACGACTACGACGCACGCTACGTGATGCTGACTCGAATGCAGGATGGGCATCGTTTTACAGTGCGATACGACGACTTTTCGGTTGACAACCTCGATGGTCTCCCCATGGACGATAACGATGAGTCGGGCGATGCGCTTACGTTGGCGTACATATACGACTACTCCCGGAATCTGCAGCTGGCCGTCGAATGGCTGCAGGTCGACAGCGTCCGTCCAGCGCGCGAGTACATTGGCCTGCCATCGAGCTCAACCGAGACCATGGTCCGGGCGCAGCTACGCTGGAAACTGCTCGATCACTCTGACTAACGCCGCCTAGGCTAGCTGACGCCATGCACGACCTCTGGTAATAACGCCCCCTCGCTACGACTGGATTCGGGCGCGTACCGCGCCTAGACTAAGCAACCGAACGGGAGGGGGAAATCGAGTGAGCCAGATTGATGCCAAGCAGCGCTATTGGCGGGCG
>JAHEEM010000227.1 GCA_024640695.1 Rhodospirillaceae bacterium
AGGGGCCCAAGCATAGGGAGGGGGACTTCCGCACACCGGAGGGCCGCTATTTCCTCGAGGCCAAAAACCCCAACAGCGACTATTTCCTCTCGGTCAAAATCTCTTATCCGAACCTCCGGGACCTTGAGCGCGCTCACGCCGAGGGTGTGGACCCGGGCGGACAGATCATGATTCATGGTCAACCGAACGCGCCCAAGTACAGCGAGACGCGTTACCAAGGGCTCGACTGGACTGACGGCTGCGTAGCGGTGTCCAACTCGGACATGGTCGACATCTGGCTGATGACCCAGGAAGGCACACCGATCGAGATCAGGCCCTGAGCTTCGATCGCGGCTGTTGCGGCGCGCGCGCTCGGCATCGCCCCGTTACGTAAAAAAGCGCCTAACATTCTGTTTTTAACGGGGTTTTATGTAACCCTACTGTGATCTAGTTCCTGGAGAAAATGCTGCTCGTCGTTAGTATCGGTGTTCGAAGTCCGAAGGCAGCATCGAACCAATGAGCAACGGAAAAGATCATCGTTTTCGCCCGCCGCTCTACCACGGCGGACAAAATGGCGAGGCGACGCCTGGCGGAAGCGATCCGAGCCAAGGCTCGGCGCCGAGTGAGCAGCAGGGCTGGGAGGCATACCGCAAATGGCTGTCCCGCGTCAGCATGCAGCCCGCGCGGCGTAGCGCAAGAGATGTCTCGATCTACAGTTGGCGCGGTTACAACAGCTGGGCGGACAAGATCAGACAGAACTGGAAGACCGACGAATCCTGAGCGCGCTAGATCGGGGTGTGCGTGACCAAGCCGTTCTGATCGGCGCCGCGCAGCGGCGGCTGACTCGCTCCGAGCCACCGCATTAGATCCTGCCAGGCATCGAGATCCTGGCGAGCTTGCCACTTGGGTAGCTCGTACAAACCCCTCCCTGACTCGGCGCAGCGCACGTAGTTCTGCGAATCCCTGAGCGTGGCGATCAACGGGATATCGAGACTGCGCAAAAACCGCATCAGTGACTGCGACACGAGCGTATTGCCGCGAACTCGGTTAGCAACGATTCCGATACGCCCGTCAGTCCGACGAATTTTCGCGATCAGAAGCAGGTCCGCGATGCACTTTGCCGCCGCATGGATATCGATATCGGATGGCATGACCGGAACGAGAATGGCATCGGCGCCTCGCGTCATCTCCGGTAACTCCTGAGAATCGAGCGCCGCCGGCGTATCGATGATCAGCGGCGCACAATTGCTGGGCACTCGCAGCTGCCAGCTCCGAGTTACGGCTACAGATCGCTCGAAGCCGGCAATGCCGTGGACGGCAGCGTGATCCTTGGGCCGCTTCTTCAGCCAACGCATGCTCGATCCCTGCGGATCGAGATCCATGAGCGCCGGATGATAGCCCTCAACGGCGAAATTCGCCGCGAGATTGGTTGCAAGAGTGGTCTTCCCAGAGCCGCCCTTGGGGTTCAATACGATGATTCGTTTCACAAGGCCCTTGCCGCCAAACACATTACGTCAAGAACCTACTATACCGAATCATGGCTGTCTCTAACGAGATCCACCTTTTGAGTGATCCATCACGGCATCCCCTGACGGGCTTCTCTAGAGTCCATGACACGACCGCACCAGGGCCTGGTACCGGCGGATCGAGAAGCAACAACGATATGGAAATCATCATGCAGTGGTTGGACGATCTGGATGACCTCGCGCTCGCGTCGGTCCAGGCAGTCGAACGCCTGCGCTGGTCGTGCCTGGAGGTCGGCTTCGTCGCAGCATGCGGCCTCGCCATTGCGAGCTTCGCGAACGTTCTGGGCAGCTGGGTCCCCGCATTCGCCTGGATTGCCGTCGGGAGCCTCGTGCTCTGGGCCGCCGGCATTACGGTCCGTGAGCTGCCGCGGCTCATCGACATGACGGCGCGTAGCGCGGCCAATCCCAACGCTTGAAATCCTAGCCTTTCTCCCCCATTTACCCTGGGATCCATTGCGACCCGGGTAACGAGATGACGGTTCAGAATCAGCCGACGACGTTCAGTTTTCAGGCCGAGATCAAGCAGCTGCTCCGCCTCATGGTGCACTCTCTCTACAGCAATAGAGAGATATTTCTACGCGAGCTGATATCCAATGCCTCCGACGCAAATGACAAGCTGCGCTTCGAAGCGCTGGCGGCCCCGGATCTATTGGCGGATCAACCGGAGCTTGCGATTCAGATCAGCCTCGATCCTGCCGCCGGAACCCTGACCGTCAGCGATAGCGGCATAGGGATGAGCGCCGACGAGATCGTCGCTCAGCTGGGCACGATTGCGCACTCCGGCACGGCGGAGTTTCTCGGCAAGCTGACCGGGGAGTCCCGACACGATGCCGAGCTGATTGGGCAGTTCGGAGTCGGGTTTTATTCGGTCTTCATCGTGGCCGATCAGGTCGAGGTTTCGAGCCGCCGCGCCGGGCTCGGTGCGGCTGAGGGAGTCCGATGGGTCTCTGACGGCGAGGGTGAGTACACGGTCGAAAAGATCGATAAGCCCGACCGCGGCACGCAAGTGACGCTGACGCTCAAAGACGATGCCAGAGAATTTCTCGATCCACTCACCCTCGAGCATCTCATTCACAAGTACTCCGATCACATCGCTTTTCCGGTGCGACTACGCAAGCCGGGAGACGGTGAGTCGGGAGCCGAAGCTGTCAATCAGGGCAAGGCATTATGGACGCGCCCGCGCGCGGAGATCGGCGACGAGGAATACCTCGAGTTTTACAGGCATACGGCGCATGACTTCGCTGCACCTCTGACCTGGAGCCATAACCGTGTCGAGGGTAAGCGCGAGTATACGAGCCTGCTTTACGTGCCGTCGGCCGCGCCGTTCGATCTTTGGAACCGTGAGGCGCCCAAAGGCGTCAAGCTCTATGTCCAGCGGGTGTTCATCAGTGACCAGGCCACCCAGTTCCTGCCGCTCTATCTGCGGTTCGTCCGCGGAATTGTCGATGCCAGCGACCTTTCTTTGAACGTGTCCCGGGAGCTGCTGCAGCAGGACCCCAATGTTGCAGCGATCAAGAGTGCTCTGACGAAGCGGGTGCTAGAGATGCTCGACAGGCTCGCACAGGACGAGCCCGGCAAATACGCGACGTTCTGGAAAGAATTCGGCGCGGTGCTGAAGGAGGGGATTGCCGAGGACCCCGGTAACCGTGACAAGATCGCTGGCCTGCTGCGCTTCAACAGCACCCGCTCGGACGGTCTCGCGCAGGATAGGAGTCTGAAGGACTATGTCGACTCCGCGCCAGCTGACCAGGACCAGATATATTTTCTGATTGGCGAGTCGCCCACCGCGGCACGCGGCAGCCCGCATCTCGAGGCGCTGCGCGACCGTGGCACGGAGGTTCTGCTGCTCTCCGATCGTATCGACGAGTGGCTTATGCAGTATCTGCGGGAGTTCGCGGGCAAAAAATTGAAGGACGTGTCGCGGGACGCTCCCGAGTCGCCGGCGGAGGGCGAAATCGCTGCGGCAGGAACCGAGCCGAAGGAACGAAAGCAGCTCCTAAAGCGCATCAAGCGGGTGCTGCGGGACTCCATTGACGAGGTTCGAATCAGTCGGCGGCTCAAGGAGTCGCCGGCCTGTCTAGTGTTCAAGGAGGAAGAGATTGGCTTCCAGATGCGCGAGCTGCTGAAAGCGGCTGGACACGACGCCCCGGCGTCGGTGCCGTCGCTCGAGCTCAACGATGCGCATCCGCTGGTAACCCGTCTTGCAGCCGAGACGCAGGAGCCGAAATTCGAGTTGCTGGCGCGCCTGCTGTTCGATCAGGCGCTGCTCCTCGAGGGCCAGCCGCTGGAAGACCCGGCCGCCTTCGTCAGACGCGTCAACACCTTGCTGGCGGAGCCCGATCCGGCCGCTCAGGGCGCTGCATGACGCGTCAGAAGGTGCGCAGGGACGAGCCATCGTTCTAGCGCCTCGAAAGCAAGCTCAACGACAATCGCGAGCAGCGCTGCCGGGACGGCGCCCTGCAGAATCAGCCTCGTGTCGTTGAGCGCCAGGCCCGTGACGATCGGCTCACCTAGGCCGCCCGCGCCAATGAACGCTGCCAGAGTGGCGGTACCGATGCTCACGACGGCCGCGATCCGCACGCCCGCGAGAACGTGCGGGAGGGCGAGCGGTAAATAGATCGTGCGCAGACGCTGTATTTGTGTCAGCCCGAGCGCGACGGCGACGCGCCGCAGTAGCGGATCTATCGTAATCAACGCCGTGATCGTATTGCGTGCGATCGGCAGCAACGAATACAGGAACAACGCGATAATTGCCGGTACCTGGCCCACGCCGGCGATCGGAATCAGCAAAGCCAGCAATGCAATCGACGGCACGGTCTGTAGCAGCCCTGTCGAATAGAGCACCACCTTAGAGATGACGCGGTTGCGATAAACCGTCAAGGCAAGACCCAGGCCGAACACGGTTGCTGCCAGCACCGCGGTACCGGCGAGCTTCAGATGAATCCAGGTGTTCCGCAACAAGCTCGAGCGCAATGTGCCGTCCCGACGCGGCACGAGCTCGACCAGCCCCTGATCCACGAGAAACTGGCCCGCGACGTCGGCGAAGCTCCTCCCGGCCACGACCACCTGCGCATTGAGGGCGCGCATGGCATTGTCATCGAGCTTGCCCGCGAGCTGGCCGAGCATATCCTTGACGGCTGGGTCGAGCCCCGCGCGTAGCAGCGGGACGGCGAGATACTCGGGAAAAAAGTCGCTATCGTCCTCGAGCAACCGCAGACCGTAGCGCAGCAGATCCCCATCGGTAGAGTACGCATCGGTCACATCGATCTCGTCCTCGAGCAGCGCCTGATAAGCGAGTCCGTGCTCGATACCCGAGCTGCGCTGCGGTAGCGCGTAGGCCTGCTGGAGTCCCGGCCAGCCGTCCGCGCGGTCTCGGAACTCATGGCTGAACCCGAATCTCAGTTCGGGGTGCTCGCGCAGATCGGATATCCGCATCAATCCGAGATCACGCGCAAGATCGGGCGTGACGGCGATTGCATACGTATTGTCGAAGCCGAAAGGCTGCAGCGCTTGCAGTCCGAGCGGACCGAGAGCCTGCGCTAATGCCGGACCTTCGAGCTCGGCGTCGACCTTGAGAATTGCCTGTGTGATCGTGCCGTTGTACTCCGCGTAAAGATCGATTTCGCCCGCGCGTAATGCCTCGAAGGCGACGAGCGTGCCCGCGAGCCCGAACTTCCGCAC
>JAHEEM010000228.1 GCA_024640695.1 Rhodospirillaceae bacterium
GGTGATCTTCATCAATCAGATCCGCATGAAGATCGGTGTCATGTTCGGTAGCCCCGAAACGACGACGGGCGGCAACGCGCTCAAGTTTTACTCCTCCGTCAGGCTCGATATTCGCCGTATCGGCGCCATCAAGAAGGGCGACGAGGTTATCGGCAACGAGACGCGCGTCAAGGTCGTCAAGAACAAGATTGCGCCGCCGTTCCGTAAGGCTGAGTTCGAGATCCTCTACGGCGAGGGCATCTCGCGCGAGGGCGAGATCATCGATCTCGGGGTTGCCGAGAACATCATCGATAAATCGGGATCGTGGTATAGCTACCAGGGCGACCGCATCGGCCAGGGCAAGGAGAACGTGCGCGACTATCTCGTCCAGCACCCGGAAATGGCCGCGCAGGTCGAGGCGCAGATCCGCGCCAAGCGGTTGCCGGGTCCGGTCGAAGTAGTCACGAACGAGGCGGAGGAGGGTGCTGCCCTCAAGCAGGCCTGAGCCGGATCTGGAGCCCGCGGATGCGGAGGGCGCGTGTCGCCTGCGGGCGATGGATCTGCTCGCACGCCGCGAACACAGCCGTCTGGAGCTAGAGCGCAAGCTCGGCGCGCGCGGCTTTGAGCCGGGCGTTATCGCGCAGGTGCTCGATAATCTTATGCGGGACCGCCTGCTCGATGAGGACCGGTTCGTCGAGAGCTTCATTCGGGCGCGGGCGCGTAAGGGTCAAGGGCCCATGCGCATCCGCGGCGAGCTCGTTCAGCGCGGCGTCGATGACAGCAGCGTGAGCGCGGGGCTTGCGAATGCGCCCCGCGACTGGGCCGCGCTCGCAGCTGAGGTCAGGACCAAGCGCTTCGGCGCTTCGGCGCCTGCGGACTTCGGGGAGCGGGCACGGCAGGCGAAGTTTCTGCAGTACCGTGGGTTTGACGGCGATCAGATACGTGCGGCACTGGATATGGCCGCGGATTCAGATTAGTTTGCACACGCCGCGCCGGCCGAGCGCGATCGACACTTATCGATATGAAGCACAGCAGTAGCGAATTGCGACAGGGATTCCTGGATTACTTCGCGGGTAGCGGCCACGAGGTTGTGCCCAGCTCCCCGCTGGTGCCTGGCAACGATCCGACCCTGCTGTTCACCAACGCTGGCATGGTGCAGTTCAAGGACGTGTTTCTCGGCCAGGAGCAGCGCAAGATCCCGCGCGCAGTCAGCGCGCAGCGCTGCGTTCGCGCCGGCGGCAAGCACAACGATCTGGAGAATGTCGGCTATACCGCCCGGCATCACACCTTGTTCGAGATGCTCGGCAACTTCAGCTTTGGCGACTACTTCAAGCACGAGGCTATTCACTACGCCTGGAACTTCGTCACCGATGTGCTCGGCCTGCCGCCGGAGCGGCTCTGGTGCACGGTCTTCAAGGACGACGAGCATGCCGCACGGATTTGGCTCGAAGATGTCGGCGTTGACCCTGCACGCTTCAGCAGGCTCGGGCTCAAGGACAACTTCTGGGCCATGGGCGATACCGGTCCCTGTGGACCTTGCAGCGAAATTTTTTACGACCACGGGCCGCAGGTTGCTGGCGGGCCGCCGGGCTCCCCCGACGAGGACGGCGACCGCTATGTGGAGATTTGGAACCTCGTGTTCATGCAGTACGAACGCGACGATTCCGGCACGCTTACGCCGCTGCCGAAGCCCTCGGTCGATACCGGCATGGGTCTCGAGCGCCTCGCCGCCGTTATGCAGGGTGTACATTCGAACTACGATACGGATCTGTTCCAGGGGCTCATTAAGGATGCAATCGAGGTCACGCGCACCCGCGATAGTGAGAGCAAGTCGCTGCGCGTCATCGCCGACCATATCCGCGCCTGCTCGTTTCTGATCGCCGACGGCGTATTGCCCGGCAATGAGGGCCGCGGCTACGTCTTGCGCCGCATCATCCGCCGCGCGGTGCGTCACGGCTACAAGCTCGGCACCGAAGAGCCGTTCTTTTACAGGCTCGTGCAATCGGTCGAGTCGCTGATGGGCGCTGCCTACCCCGAGTTGCGGGCGCAGCGTACGCACGTCGAGCGCGTGTTGCGCCAGGAGGAAGACCGCTTCGCCGAGACGCTCACTCACGGCATGCGCATCCTCGAGGACGCCATCGAGTCGTTACCGACCGGCGGCGTGATCCCGGGCGAGACCGCGTTCAAGCTCTACGATACGTTCGGCTTTCCCGAGGACCTCACGGCGGACGTTGCCCGCGAGCGTAAGCTCAGGGTCGATCATGCGGGCTTCGAACGCGCCATGGCCGAGCAGCGTGAGCGCGCTCGTAGCGCAAGCCACTTCGTCCTCGACCGCTCCAAGCTGCCGCGAGTCGATGTGCCGTCGGTGTTCGTCGGCTACGAGACGCTCACGGCCGAGGCAACGGTCGCGGCACTATTCGTTGATAGCAGTCCGGTCGAGCAGATCGAGGCGGGTACGGCTGCGATCATCGTGCTCGACACGACGCCTTGCTATGCCGAGAGCGGCGGCCAGGTCGGTGATGCCGGCCAGATCGAGGCCGAGGGCGCACGGTTTGCCGTCGAGGACACACAGAAGCTCGGTGTCGCGCACGGCCATCTCGGTCGACTGCTCGCAGGAACGCTCGCAGTCGGCGATGCCGTGACGGCCAAGGTCGATGGGCAGCGGCGCAAGGCGATCGTGCTGCACCACTCCGCGACGCATCTGCTGCACGCCGCCCTGCGTAAGGTGCTCGGCACACACGTGCAGCAGAAAGGCTCGCTTGTCGCGCCGGATCGGTTGCGGTTCGACTTTTCCCACTACGAGCCGCTGCGCGAGGAGCAGCTCAGGGACATCGAGCGTCTCGTCAACGCGCAAATTCGTGCGAATGCCGCTGCAGACACGCGCGAGATGGAGTACGGCGAAGCCATAGAAAGCGGCGCGCTGGCGTTCTTTGGCGATAAATATGCTGACACCGTGCGCGTGCTCAAGCTCGGTGGCTTCTCGACCGAGCTCTGCGGGGGCACGCACGTGGATCGAACGGGCGACATCGGCCTGTTCAAGATCGTGGCTGAGACCGGCATTGCAGCCGGCGTGCGGCGTATCGAGGCGGTGACGGGTGAGGTTGCCGAGGACTATGTCGTGAACAACGACGATCTGCTGCGCAAGATCGCGGGCCTCGTCAAAGGCGGCCGCGATGACGTTGCTGATAAGGTGAGTCAGGCGATCGAGCGCAGCCGGGGTCTCGAGCGCGAGCTCGACGCCATGCGCGCCAAGCTAGCATCCGGCGGTAGTCGGGACCTTGCGGAGCAGGCCGTCGATATCGCAGGCGTCAAGGTATTGGCTGCGCGTCTGGATGGTGCCGACGCCAAGGCGCTCAGAAACGCCGCCGACCAGCTCAAGGACCGGCTCGGTTCTGGCGTCGTCGTGCTTGGCGCGGTCGAGGACGGCAAGGTTCGGCTCGTCGCCGCGGTCACCAAGGACCTTACGAGCAAGCTCAAGGCTGGCGCGCTGATCGGCCCGGTGGCCGAGCATGTTGGCGGCCGCGGCGGTGGAAGGCCGGATTTCGCGCAGGCTGGCGGCTCCGAGCCCCACAAGCTCGATGCCGCTCTGGCGCTCGTTGCCGGGGCGGTAGGGACCGCCCTAAGCTAGTGTGCGGATGCCGCTCGGCGGCCGCGAGTCCATTCACAATTATCTGAAATAACAAGAGAAAATGAAGCGCCTGCCGCCGTGAGCAAGGTGGCTTGCACCGGCTGCCGCGGGCCCTCTCGGCCTCGGCTCCGCGCCGCCTTTGCTTAGGCACAGGCTCAGCCCCCATTCCCCCGTGGCAAAAATGGATTAGACTAGGTCCGTCGGGAGGATGCCCTGGATCCGCCCGGCCTAGAGGGGAAACCGGCCGTCACTGTAAGAACACTAAAGGCCGGTTTAGCCACGGAAGCGCTGGAGCCTTGCGGGCAGCCGCGAGTCAGGATTAGCTCCGGTGCGAAGGGGGGCCCCGAGCACTACGCCTATAAGCTGCGCCGGAGAATGCAGCGGGGCGGCTCGGTGGCCACGACCGAGAAGGAGTTTGGCTATGCTGATCTTGACCCGGCGAGTGGGGGAGACAGTGGTCATCGGAGACGACGTCACCGTGACCGTTCTGGGCGTGAAGGGTAATCAGGTGCGGTTGGGCGTCAACGCCCCCAAACAGGTTGCCGTTCATCGCGAGGAAATCTACGAGCGAATTCAGCGCGAGCAGGCGGACGGTCACACCGTCCAGGCTGTCGGCGCCGGGCGTTAAGCTCGCGGCAAGGAAAGCGCCGCTCGAGCGCGCTTTTTTCGATGCAGTCTCGAGATCCAGCGCAGGGAGTGTAGCGTTCTCGCCTGGCTGTGGTTTTCTTTTGCCGCTAGAATCCCGTGAGCCGACATGCGGTACCGATAATCGGAGAGGTGGCTGAGTGGTCGAAAGCGCTCCCCTGCTAAGGGAGTAAGGGTTAAAAGCCCTTCGAGGGTTCGAATCCCTCCCTCTCCGCCACCCAGTCTCCTCGTTCCCATCGGAATAATGTTTTCTGGCCTATAGCGAACGTTCCCGGTGTTTATGCCGAGGTTCATCGACGTCTCGAGCGTATAACCGCCGACGAGCTGGCCGATGTCGACGAACAGTGGCGTATCGCTATAGCGCAATTTGACGATATTGAGCAGCGTCTGGTGTTTCCAGGACTCCGCGATGGCCCTGCTGTAATCGAGGCGGTCACGCGTCATGGTCACTGGACCGACGCTCTGGCAGCCGAAGAGTGTCCCCGTGACGGCCAGAAGGAGAGGCCGAAAAGTTTAAACTGTCATTCTTGTTGGTTCTCTATCGGGCCGTGTCCCGCACAACGATTGGCGCGCCCATTAATTCGCCGACTAGAATACGCTAAAAACTGGGTCGCCTAAACGGCTTCCGCCCAAGGTTTCCGACGGAGCACCTCTTGAATAGCAGCAAATTCTGTGTGACCTGCCTGATCATCGCGGCCTTCACTTATCCACGCACTCTGCTTGCACAGCAGGGGACAGCATCCGTCGCCCAGGACGATGTGGTCGAACTGCGGGAGCAGCTCGAGCGACAACGAGCGCAGAATGAGCAGCAGCGCGAATTGATCCGGCAGCAGCAGCTGTCCTTAGAGGAACGCGAGCAGGAACTGGATGCGCTCAGTGGTCGCCTCGACGCGCTCGAGGAAGCATCAACGACGAACGCCGCAAGCTCAAGCC
>JAHEEM010000229.1 GCA_024640695.1 Rhodospirillaceae bacterium
GGCGAAAACCTCGATCTCGAGACAGCTGCTTATCTTGTTGACGTAGCCGACCCGCGCGACCGCCTCGCGCGAGACCGATCCGCCGCGCGCCGGGCTGCTGAACGTGAATCCGTTGACCACGCGCTGCTCGAGATAGAGTTCTCCCCACGCGCGCCGTCCGATCGTTCCGCGCCACCAGGTGCCCACGATCGGATTGGAGACCTCCTGGTAAGCCTCATTGGTGGACTCGGCCCAGGCGTATCCCAACGATAGATTGAGGCCGACGTTGGCATACCACGGCGACGACGCGGACTGGCGATACTCCCATATCCTCGCCATCTCCATCGCTGCCAGCTCGCTATAGGAGTCGATACCGAGCGGATCGTCCTTACCGAGCCTGACGACCCCCCACTCGAGGGTGTCCGTCACCGGCTGAAAGCGCTCGTCGGCGGGATCGTAGTCGGTCTGATAGGCGAGCGCGCCGAAGCCGATGACGCCGTACTCGAGCTTGGTCTCGCCCTGCCCCCATTGCAGTTGGCCCCAAACGGATCCGATCATTCGGTCGCGCGAGCCGCGTGGCACGCAATCGCAATAGCTGCGTCGGCGGATCGGCACCGACGTTCGCTCGAAGGTGTACGCGCCTTCGACGATCAATTTCGTGCCCGGAAACGATTCGTCGATGGTCCACTGCGCATCCGCGATAGCCGCACCGAAATAATTGTCGTCGATGTCCCACAGATTGCTCGCAGCACACACATGTCCAACAGTTAGGCAGACCAGCGCGAGCGAGCCCCGTAGGTAGCTATGCCGCATTCATGAGTGTCCATTCCGAGGGAGTCGGCGCATATTAGCACCGTCGACTCCATCGAAAAAACGAGCGCGCTCCAGCGCCGCGGCCACGACGACTCGCGTGCGTTGGATCTTCATCGCCGTTACGCGCCCGCGGTTGCCTCGATCTTCGATGACGACGACAATTCGTCGCTCGTAAGCGGTAGCGGCGGACTACCATGATGTACCGACGATACAAGCTGATCGGTCGCATACGCCTGCGCTGCAGACCCTGCGCCGCAACGCGGCCCCGCTGCCGTTCGCGGCTATCGCGTCCGACGCAGCTGCCCGCCGTAGCGCTCGCTTGCGGGCTCGCCGTCGTCACCGCGAGCGCGAGCGCCGCGCCCGTCTATCAGCCGCCCGGTGCGAATCTGACGTACGGAGACGTGACTCACGGTTTGCGCACATTGTCGGCTGCCGGGAATCCTGCAGCCGCTGCCGCCGACGCCGCACGAACGGAGACAGCCGGCGAGGAACGCAACAACGGCTTCGTCCTCTCGGCCGTCGCCGGTATCGAGTTTGGCAACGTCGACGAGCTCTTCAACACGCTCAATTCAGTTACGGACGATGGCAAGCCCGACGAGCCGCCGCCTGATCCGGCACCGGGGCAACCAATCTACAAGCCCGGCAGCGGCATCAATCTCGGCGACATCGTAGATATCTGCTGCCCCGACCTCCGCGCGAAAGTCGATCGCATAAAAACAGAGATCACGAACCGCGTGGGTCTGCTGCTACTCATCGAAGCCGAAGCTTATGCGAAGACGTTCGAGTCCATCGATCTGCCCGTCCTGCTCGGCAGAGACGTCGCGGGCGGCGCTTGGACATTCGGCCTGAATCGGTCGCTGTCTTCCAAGAGCTATGCCTTCGCCGACTCGACCGTCGCGTTCGATGCGGAAGCCGCATTTGCCAGATGGACGAATCAATACGACCTCGCGCCAGACGATCCCGAGACCTATTTCGACCTCGGCAGCGATGTAGGGGTATTCGTCGACCCGCGATCGGGTCAGGTGCGCGCGTTCCTCGACAACGACAGCACGATCGTCACCAAAGCTGCAAGCACGACGGAGCTGTCAGTCGGCTATGGGCGGTCCTGGCGGGCCCAGGGCGGCACTGGCCTGTTCGTCGGCGGACGACTTAATTACTTCGACCTCAAGCTATCGCGCAACATCGTCCGTTATGGCGATATTACCGACACGGAAGCGATCTTCGAATCGATTCGGGACGCGGACTATATCGGTGATGGCGGCTTCGGCATCGATCTCGGCCTCCTCTGGGTCGGCGACCGGGCTCAGATCGGCGCCTCGCTGCGAAACATCAACGAGCCCACGTTCGTGTATCCCGATGTCAACCTATCGATGTACCGAGATCAGACGGTCATCGCGCAGCTCATCGAGGACCGAACGTACCAGATGAAGCGACAGCTGAAGCTCGAAGCGTCGCTGTTCTCGCAAGACCGCCGCTGGTCGCTCAATCTAGGGCTCGACGCAAACGACACGACCGATCCCATGGGTGACTTGTTTCAATGGCTGACGATGAGCAGCGGCTGGACGACAGGCAACCGCTGGCTGCAAAACGTGCGTCTCGGATATCGAAAAAATCTCGTCGGCACGGAACTCGGCTACCTCAGCGCCGGCCTCACTGCATTCCGGTGGCTCAACGTCGATTTGGCTACGGAGCTCGATCGCGTCGATATCGACGGCGACACGCTCCCGCGTGGCTTGATCTTGAGCCTTGGTGTCCAGTTCGACTTCTAAGTCCGCCACACGCACGTTCGCCGCGATCGGCAGAAATCCTGCGGACGCAGTTGGCTACCGTGGATGGTGTAACCTCCGAGCGGAGCTCGATCTGCCTGCTGCCCAGCGATGGACCGAAAAATGACCGATCCGCGTTCGATCGTCTGTGTCATGGCGTTGTGGTGCCTGAGCGCATGTCAGGCACCCGAGCAGACAGGCGATCAGGCCACGGCTCAAACGTTCGTGGGCAGAGAAACGTGCGGGAGCTGCCACGCGCAAGCGTTCGTCGACTGGTCGCGCTCACGCGATGCCGAGGCCAAGCATATTGCCTCGACCGAGACCGTGCGCGGCAATTTCGCCGACGCCCGCTTCGAGCACGAGAGCGTCTAGAGCCGTTTCTTCGTGCGCGACGGCTAGTTCCGGGTGCGCACCGACGGCTCCGACGGCGCGCTGCAGGAATACCGAGTCACGCACACGTTCGGCAACGTCCGCCTTGTCATGCCCCGCCACCAGACTTCATCATTGTGGCTATTCCCGATGCGTGTGAACGCCGGGACGAATGACTGAGGAGAATCCGATGGTTCGCAGACCCCTTGTCGCAATTGCACTGCTGCTGGCGGGTTGCACACCCTCGAGTGAGCCGCCAACCGCCGAAGCCCCAGTGTTAGCGGTGCCGGCGCCAGGCACGGCCGCCGATGCTACAGCGCAGGACGCGTGCGATTCCGCCCGGTATCGCAATCTGATCGGCTCGATCATCAATGAGTCGACGCTACGCGAGAATACGAACACTCGAATCGTCGCGCCCGACACCGTCGTCACGCAGGACTTCCGCCCCGATCGTTTGAACATCATCGTCAACTCAGCAGGCCAAATCACCAGCCTGGAATGCTATTGAGGATAGTGCGAGCTTGAGACCGAATTTTCAGCGGGCCGACAAGTCAACCATCGTCGCTCGGCACTTACTGATTCGCAGAACTAGGCTTGACCAGATCGAAGACCCCGCCCCGACGACCCGAGTTGTCGGAGCAGCGCCAGGACAACCGTAACATTTTCCCTAAAGTAGACGTGAGCAATCACACTCGACTGTCGGTTTTGCCCGATGCCGTGTTAGGTCCTGACGAAAGGTGAAGTCATCGTTTCGCAGAATCAGTCAGGATTACGACGAACGAACGAGCATGTCGTTGTGAACGAATATCGGGTTCGTGAGAAAGAAGATTTAAAGGCGACCCATCCCCAAGCTCGACGGCATCCTCATCGCGGTGTGGTCGTTACTGTCGCTGTCCGTCCTCGGCGCGTTCCTGGGATCGATCGCCGCCGCTTTGCAGGCGCCCGCGCCGCCCGAAATTCAACCCGGCCAGTTTCTGCACTTCGTGCTGAGCGCAGCTTTCACTCTCGCCTGTGGCCTCTCGTTGTGGCTCCCGACCAGAAATGCCGTCGTCGCGCTCAAAGAGATGGCTGCCGGACTAATCGGCAATCTCGAGATCGAACTTCTGCCCGCCGACGGTCGCCTCATACATGAGGCCGCCTTTCGCCCGTGTGAAGATTGCGATCCCGCCGCTGTAGTCGGCGTCGGCAGACGCGCCTGCCGTGACGGCGACCGCCGACGCTTGCGCGCCGAGCTCGTAGTTGCCGCGCTTGAAGTCCTGTAGCGCGACGTCGTCCTGGAAGAACAGGTATTCGCTGTAGGCTTGGCCGCCCCATTGGAAGCCGATCGTCAACTGCGTCAGCGTGACGACCGCTGTCGGTTGGCCGTTCTCGATCAGCAGACCCTTGCCGCGCGCGCCTCCAATGCCGAAGCCGGCCTTGCCCACGGTCGGGATCACGACGTGAGCCACTGAGCTGTCGAAAAAGCGCTGCATGTCCGCGTCGTGCTCGAGTAACGCTGCAACGGCTTCCTGGGCACCTTCGCTGAGCTCCTCGACTTCCCGGGGATCTCAGGCGAGCGCGGTCGCGGCAAGTGCGAGGCCGAGTGTGGCGACGACTAATTTCTTGATCAACATGGTCATTCCCTCATCGATTTCTATGGGTCTATTCTACGAGTACAAGATCGACTCAGTTCCTATCGCCACGAACCTCCTGTGTCCCACGCGGCCAGTTATCGCGGAACAAGTCCGGGTTCAAGCGCAGATTGCGTGCCATGCCCGTGAAATCTAGTGTCGTTGTGGACCGATCCGCCGTCGAGCTGAACTCCTGACGACGCGGCATCCAGGAAGCCTGGTCGATCCAGAGACGAATCTTGCTCACACTGTTCTCATATCCCGCCTGAACGCCGTATCGACGTGCTGCTCTGGGGCGGGTGGGCTACTGCGTGCCGCCGCTCACGGAGTAATTGCGGCCTTCCATGCAGACCGAGAACGCATTCTTGAACTGTCCCATGCGCTGCTCGGCCTGAGCGGCTGCGTCGGCCTGCGCCTTGGCCTGGGCCTGCTGGTTCTGGGCCTCGCGGGTGCGTGCGCCGCGCGCGGCTCCGATCACGGCACCATATGCCGCCCACTCGCTCGCATCCTTGTCGGCAACGTTGCCGATCAGCCCCGCTCTTGCAGCGCCGCGCACGGCGCCCGTCGCCGCGCCGACACCCTTGCTGCCTTGCGGAGCGGCGGCCACGGTCACGCCGGCCGCCGGATTGCTCGGATCGACGCCCGTCG
>JAHEEM010000230.1 GCA_024640695.1 Rhodospirillaceae bacterium
TGGCGAAGCTTCGACAGGCTCCAACGCAGCGAGCCGCGTGGGTCATCGGGAATCTCCCAGAGCAGCTCACAGAGGTACTCGCGCCGAAACTTGCGATCGTGAAGACTCAAAAACGCCAGTAACGCACGCGTTTTCTTCGACGGCGGGAGCTTGGCGGCTCGGCCGTTTCGGCGGACCTCGTAGTCGCCCAAGAACTGAAATTCGAGGCTGGACATCAGGCGGTGACTATAGAGCCGCGGAAAGCCAAAAACCACGCTCGCTACAACGGTGGCTCCATCGCTCGGTGCAGAGACTAACGCTCAGTTGATCACCGCCGTCCGAAGGAGAGCATCATGGCGAGATTCGATAGCATCTTGGAGACCATCGGCAATACGCCGTTGGTGAGACTCACGCGACTCGCGCCTGTGGGCGTCAACGTCTATGTAAAAGTCGAGTCCTTCAATCCGATGGGGTCGGTCAAGGACCGCATGGCGCGCGCAATTATCGAGCGGGCCGAGGCGATGGGTGAGCTTTCACCAGGGCAAACCGTCGTCGAAGCCACGAGTGGGAACACCGGTATCGGCTTGGCCATGGTCTGCGCTCGCAAAGGTTACCCACTCGTCGTAACGATGCCCGAGAGCGCAAGCATCGAGCGCCGCAAGATCATGCGGTTTCTCGGCGCGAAGGTCGTGCTGACTCCTGCGGCGGAGAAGGGCACCGGCATGCTGACCAAGGCCATCGAGCTTGCCGAGCGCCATGGTTACTACCTGACGCGGCAGTTCGACAATGAGGCGAACGCGGAGGTACATACTCGCTCGACGGCTGTGGAGATCCTTAGCGACTTCACCGACGAGTCGCTCGATTACTTCGTTTCTGGATTCGGCACGGGCGGCACGCTGCTCGGCGTTGCAAGAGGGATCAAGAAGGCCCGAAGCTATACGCGGATCGTCGCAGTCGAGCCGGACAACGCTCAGATCGTCGGCAGCGGTCTCGCGCAACCGCGCGACTCCGACGGTGCGCCGAGCGCAAGTCACCCGAGCTTTCGCCCGCATCTGATGCAGGGCTGGAGCCCCGACTTCATCTCGGGTTTGACGCAGACGGCGATCGACGATGGCTTGATCGACGAGGTTGTTCCGGTTTCCGGAAACGATGCAGTCGCGACCAGCAAGGCGCTCGCGCAGCAAGAGGGCATATTGCCGGTATCTCCAGCGGCGCGACTCTAGCCGCCGCACTGGCAATCGCGAAGCGCTCGGCAGCGGGCACCAACATCGTTTGCATGCTACCGGACACTGGCGAGCGTTACATGTCGACACCGCTGTTCGACGAGATCGAAGTCGATATGACGGCCGACGAGCTCGAGCTGTCGCAATCGACGCCTAGCGGCCAGTTCGACGCCGTTAATCCGTCTACCGACGACGATTCTGACATTGTCGAAATCGCACCTCTGCGAGATCTCGATCGCGTGGCGGTCGACTTCTACGAGGATGCTGTCGCGAGCGAGCCCGTCGTCATGTTCGCGCTCGAGTGGTGTGAGTTCAGCTGGTCGGTCAGAAAGCTGTTCCAGGCTATGGCTATCGACTATCGCAGCGTCGATTTGGACTCCGTCGACTATCAAACCGGTGACTTCGGCGGCAAGATTCGAGAGGTGCTGCACGAGCGTCTCGGAACACCGACGATCCCGCAGGTGTTCGTCGCCGGACAGCATATCGGCGGTGCAACCGAGTCACTCGAGTCTGCACGGTCCGGCCGCATGCAGTCACTGCTAGCCGAAGCGGGGATCCCGTTCGATGAGCCCGCCGATCTCGATCCTTACGACCTGCTACCGAAGTGGGTCCAACCGCGAAAGTCTGCCTGATAGTGGAGCGGCACGATCATGAACACCAATTCGATTCCCGTCGTCGACGTTGCCCGCTTGGCTCACTCGACGACGCTCGAGGAGCTCGATGAAGCCTGTCGATCTTGGGGTTTCTTCCAGGTCACTAATCACGGTATTGACACCGCAGCCGTCTCCAATCTGCATGCGGCGATGCGGGAGTTCTTCGCGCTGCCGATGGACGCCAAGCGCGCGATCTCGAGAACTCAGGGCAACCCGTGGGGTTTCTACGATCGCGAGCTAACGAAGAACACGCTCGATCAAAAGCAAATCTTCGACTACGGACCTGGCGACGGTCAGCTGCGTGCCCCGCAGTGGCCGGCCGGTCTGCCGACGTTTCGTCGTGCGGTCATCGACTACACGCGGTCCTGCGAGAAGCTTGCCTACAAGCTGCTCGCGGCGATTTCGACGAATCTGGGCATGGCGCCCGGGTATCTGAGCCGCGCGTTCGGCTCATCGCACAGTAGCTTCTTGCGTCTGAACTACTATCCCGTGACAGATCCGAGCAACGGATTCGGAGTTCATCATCATACGGACGCAGGTGCTCTGACGCTGTTGCTGCAGGATGAGCAAGCCGGACTCGAAGTCTTTCGCAATGGCGCATGGCATCTCGTGGAGCCGCGGCGCGACGCGCTCGTCGTCAACGTCGGCGACATCGTCCAGGTCTGGTCGAACGACCGATACCGAGCTGCGCTTCATCGTGTGACCGCAAGCGTCGCCAAGCCGCGCTTTAGCGCGCCGTATTTTTTCTGCCCGGACTATCGCGCGACTTATGAGCCCGTGCCGACCGAGATCGACGGGGCGCGGCCAGCCCGCTATCGGCCCATCAGTTGGGGTGAGTTCTATCGACTGCGCACGGCCGGCGACTACGCGGACCTTGGCGAAGAAGTCCAAATCGGCCATTACAGAATCTAACGCTCAGGAGAAGCATGATGTCGTTCATCAACACGATTCCCGCTACCGAGGCCGAGGGTCCGGTGCTAGAGATGTATCAACGCCAGGAAGGGGCTTGGGGTTACGTCCCGAATTACGCCAAGTCATTCTGTCATAGGCCCGAAGTCATGGCGCACTGGGGCCGCTTACTTGCCGAAATTCGGCGTCCCGTCGACGATCGGCGCTTCGAGCTCGTTACGTTCGTGGTCGCAATCGAGTTGGGCCACTCCCCTTGCTCTCTCGCTCACGGCCTAAAACTGGCCGCGATGATCGGTGCCGATAGCGTAATGACGCTGGCGCGGCGCGAGTGGCCGTCCGCACTGACCGCGGCGGAGCGTTCCATGGTCGAGTTCGCGCGCAGAGTCGCGCGGGATGCGTCAAATATCACGAGCGGCGAGGTCGAGGCACTGAAGGTCAAGCATGGGCTGACCGACGCTGACGTATTCGACGTCGTCGCGATCGCATCGGCACGCGTATTTTTCACGAAAATTCTCGATGCGCTCGGTAGCGAGCCCGACTCGGGTTTCATGCAAATAGCCCCTGAGCTCAGGCGTTCGCTGACAGCTGGCCGACCGATTGCCGTCGGTGAGCCCGAGCGTACAGGCAAGAGCCCCGCGCTGCGGCGGATCGCTTGAACGACAATCAATCGTTACGTGCTGGGTCGGCGCTGCGAGGCTGCCCGAATTTAGCCGCGCGCAGTGTCTCTCGAGCCGATCGCTACACGGAGCACCGGGTAACACAGCGCGGCGATCGACAGCACCAGCATCGTCAACGCGATCGGGCGCTCGACAAAGACCATCCACGAGCCGTCGGAGATGATCAACGAGCGGCGCAGATTCTCCTCGAGGATCGGCCCGAGTATGAGCCCGAACGCGACCGGCGCGACCGGGATCTCGAGCCGGTTCATGACGTAACCGGTGACACCGAAACCGATCATCACGTAGACGTCGACGATGTTGTTGCGGATCGCGAACGAGCCGATGACGCAGAGCAGCGCGATCACGATCAACAGGATATGGCTTGGCGTGCGCATCAGCCGCACGAAATAGCGAATCAAGAACACGCCGATGACGATCGTCAGGATCAGCGCTAAGAACAGCGCGACGTAGACGCTCGCCACGAAGTCGGGACGCTCGGCGAACAGCAGCGGCCCCGGGCGTAGGCCGTGAATCAACAGTGCGCCCATCAGCACGGCCGTCATCGTGTCGCCCGGAATGCCGAGCGTCATCATCGGCACGAGCGCGCCGCCAACGCAGGCGTTATTCGCGGCCTCGGGGCCAGCCAGGCCCTCTGGCACACCGGTGCCGAATTCGCTCGATCGCTTCGATAGGCGCTGCTCCTGCGCGTACGACACGGCGACGGCAATCGCCGATCCGGCCGCGGGGATCGCGCCGACGATCGCGCCTAGCGCCGAGCCGCGCATGACGGTTTTCCATAGGCCGCGAAGCTTGCGCAGCGACGGCAGCAGCGTGCCGAGCGGCGGCGGCTGGGCGGTGCGCGGCGCGTCGCGATCCAGGCCGCGCAGCACTTCGGCGAGACCGAACAGCCCAACCGTCAATGGCACGAGCTCTATACCGGATTGCAGCGCCGAGGAGCCAAAATCAAACCGCGATACATCAGTGACGACGTCGAAACCGACCGTGCCGAACAGCAGGCCCAGCGCGCCGCTCAAGATACCGCGAAACGTCGAGCCGGGCGTCGAGTAGGCGAGCATCGTCAGTCCGAACACCGTCGCCATCGCGAACTCCGGGCTGCGAAACTGCATCGCGGCACTGGCGATCAGCGGTGCTACGAGCATCAGGATGCCGAGTCCGATAATGCCGCCGACCGTCGACGAGAACAGTGATAGCGTCAGCGCATCGGCGGCTTCGCCCTTACGCGTCATCGCATAGCCCTCGAGCTGCGTGACGATCGCGCCGGGCGTGCCGGGAATGTTGATCAAAATCGCCGAGATAGAGCCGCCGAACACGCTCGCGGAGAACACGGCCATCAGGAACATCATCGCCGCAGTTGGGTTCATCGCGTAGGTGACCGGCAGCAGAATCGCGAGCGCCATCGTCGAGCTGATGCCAGGCAAGCAGCCCATCGTGATGCCGAGCACCGTGCCGAGCGCGCTCATGCCGAGCAGATAGGGATCGCTCAGGATCGTTGCAAATACTGCGAGAAAGTCGGCAATCAACGGTGTCGACCTCGCGTGCCGTTAACGGACCGGAACGCCGATCAAGTAGACGAATACGACATAGATAGCGCCAATGCCGATCGCCGTCGCGAGCGCCGCCTTGGTAACGACTGTTCTTGTCGGCTCGTCGCGGTTGCGCAAGCCGAGGATCGTGATCCACGAGAACGCGACGATTGCGCTCGAGA
>JAHEEM010000231.1 GCA_024640695.1 Rhodospirillaceae bacterium
TCACCGTCGTCAGCGTGTCGGACATGGCGCTGGCGATATTCCCATCGCTGCGCGCGTTCGGCCCGCCCGGATACAGGCTCTGCAGTGGGTCCACCGTAAATGGCAGCGGCTCGAGATCGAGGCCAATGCGCTCGATCGCGTTCTGCGCGGTCGTCTCATCCACGGCCGCAACGGCCAGAATCGGGTCGCCGATAAACAGCGGCTCGTTAGTCAGGATCTGGCTTTCCGGCGCGTCGAAGCTCGGCACCTCGTCGGCGGTTAGAATCGCCACCACACCGTCCATGGCCAGCGCTTCGCTGAGGTCCATGTTCGCGACACGCGCGTGAGGCAACGGGCTGGTTAGGAGCCGGCAAAACAGCATGCCGTCGGCCCGATAGTCCTCCGCATAGCGTGCTTGACCCGTGACCTTGGCGTGCACGTCGGGCGGCACGAAGTTCTTACCGAGTAGCGTATAGGCCATTGAAACTTCCCTCGAGCAGTAGTGACGCGGTCAACATCAGAGCATAGCCAAGGTCGTTGGAAATCGCATCCCCTCGCGCGCGGGCGGCAATCCGCCACCCCGTCAGTCTCCGCGCTCGCGAGTCGCGCGTCGACAAGAC
This sequence comes from Rhodospirillaceae bacterium, assembly GCA_024640695.1. Lineage (GTDB taxonomy): Bacteria > Pseudomonadota > Gammaproteobacteria > Steroidobacterales > Rariloculaceae > JAHEEM01. The sequence goes on from JAHEEM010000231.1 coordinate 600, forward strand.
CGCTACGACGGACAAGAGGTTACTTGAATTTAGGCTTCTATCTATCTGTTTATTATCTTTATTATTGCCGTTTTTTGCTGGTTTTCTAGGCGTAAGCCGGGCGAGGCCGATCGAGCTTGGGCAAAACGATCTAGGCGTCGACCGGCAAGGGCTGATGGCCGCTGGATTCTTAAAGGCTGCAGTTACCCGCAGCAGCGCGACTTGCTTGCGAACGTTCTCCCGCAGGTTGTCGGCGGGGAGATTGCGCTCCGGCTCGAGATCGAAGCCTCGCCCGAGCCGAACGCAGATTAGAGCGCGGCGGCCCGACCGAGCATGCTCCGTCGGGCCGGGCCGCTGGCACGCTGTCTGATTTGCTAGAAGCCGAACAGGTAGACCGCGCCGGACTCGTCGACGGAGTTGTCCGTTTGATCTCCGTCGATACCGGTCGCGCCGCTGTCCTCGCCGCGCGCGCCGATCGCCAGCAAATGGCCGTCACGGCTCAGCGAAACACTGCTGCCGAACTCGTCATAAGCTTCCGTGTTGGCGCCCTTGATGTAAGCCTGCTGGCTCCATACGCCGTTGTCGCGCGTGAACAGATAGACGGCTCCAGCCTCCTGCGCGTTGTCATCGCCTTGTGGCCCGTCGATGCCCGTCGCGCCGCTGTCCTCCAACTGCGCGCCGGCGGCGAGCGTGTTACCGTCGCCGCTCAAGTCCATCCGCGAGCCGAACCAGTCTTCCCGGCCGGTATTCGAGGCCTTCAGATAGGCCTGCTGAACCCATTCTCCGCCTTCCCGCACGAACACATACATGCCGCCGGTCGAGGTATCCGACTCCCAGTCGGATTCGGGCCCGGGCATCGGATTTACACCCGTGGCAAAGCTGTCTTCATCGAGCGCCGTTGCCGCAAGCGTGCTGCCGTCATCGCTGATATCGACGGCGACACCGATGGAGTCGTTCCGCTCCACATAGGAACCCTTGAGGTAGGCCGTCTGAACCCACGCGTCGCCGTCGCGCTCGAACACGTACACGGCACCGGCACCGCCTACTTCGTCGTCCTGCACCTCGTTGGTTCCCGCCAAGGAGCCATCCTCGTCGTAGCTGCCTATCACGAGCGTGTTGGCGTCAGCCGTCAATGCCAAAGAATAACCAAACAGGTCGCCACCGCTGGGGTTGCTCGGCTTGAGGTAGGCGCGCTCCGCCCATGAATCGCCCGTGCGTTCGAAGACGTAGACCGCCCCGGCCGACTGCAGTCCGTTATCGCCCGGGTCGCTGCTGAGGCCGCTGTCCTCGGCGATCGCGCCGACGACCAGCGTGTCGCCGTCATCGCTGAGGGCGATCGCAAAGCCGAATTGATCGCCGTCGCCAATCTCGTTCTCGTCCTCCGGCACGTGACCAGTGTTGGATGCCTTGATGTAGGCTTGCTGCGACCACACGCCGCCGCTGCGTGTGAAGACGTAGACGGCACCGGCCTGTGGTATCGAGTCGTCCGACTGATCCGCGCCCACACCCGTCGCACCACTCGCCTCGAAATACGCTGATACCGCCATGGTGTCGCCATCGGCACTGAGCTCCACGGCATAGCCGAAGTTATCGGTCAGGCCGGGGTTGGATGCCTTGATGTAGGCCTGCTGGGACCAGCTTCCGCCCGCATTGGTGAAAACATAGACGGCACCAGCTCCGTAGACCGAATCATCGGCCTGATCACCGTTGATGCCTGCAGAACCGCTGGCTTCGAAGGTCGCCCCAACGGCAAGCGTGCTGCCATCGTCGCTGAGCACAACCGCATCGCCAAGCAATGTCCCGCCCGTTCCGAACTGGTCGCCGTAGCCGGTATTCGAGGCCTTGATATAGTGAATCTGCTCGAGAACCCGGGGCGGAGAAGCCATCTCGCCGCCGGGCATCGACGTCGAGCCTTGCTCCGACACCGGTGGAGCGTCGCCCCCACACGCTGCTAGGCCGCTGAGCAGGCACCCTGAAACGAACAGTCCCATCAATCGTTTATTAGTCATCGTCATTGGTTCTCTCGAAAAACGTTGCTCTTAAGACTGTCGCCACATCGCCCGAAATCGGCGCGGCAACCCCCTCCATCCGCAGTCGAGCGTGGGTTGCCATCTTTAGACCAGGAGGTACCGATTGCGATCTATCGGTGCCGCCCTGTCAGTGGGACCGCTACCAGCTCGTTATACGGCCCGCATTCTCACGCAGCCAAGGCGGGTAGTCGGGATTCTACCGCTCTGCGCGAAGGTGGTAAATCTCTGCCAATAAGGAGGTCGCTTGAGTTTGGTGCGGACAGTTCGGCGCGGACGTCGACGCCAAGCAGGCGGACTGAACCATATCAAGAGGTAGCGCCGGCATTGACGTTAGCCGGAAGCGGTCGATGAGCCAAGGCTGACCTCGCAGCAAACCAAGCAACAATTTCACCAGCAACGAGGCAAGCGGCCAATCTCGCATCGGCAATACGAAGCGCCCGCCTCAGAGTCCGCAGTGTGGGCAACGGCCGCGGGAGTGGCGCAGCCCTTGTTGTATACGGGGCAGCAGATGGCTGGACCACTGCCAGAACAGGACCACGTTCCCAACAAAGAGTAAGACTGCCAGTTCAGTGTTCATAGATCACCCGCGCTGAGGTTTGCCGATGGCTACCAGCTAGCTTCTACCGAGCCGGCCCGCCCCGCGCAGTGACCCGGGTCACAGACTTGACATAATCTGCCGCGGCCTTCAAAGCCTGGGGTTTGCCCGTCACTGCGTGCCCGTCGTCCCGGGAGAGGCGTCGGGCGCATCCTGCCCGGTGACGGAATCGGAGTAAGCCGGGGGCGATTCGAGGCAGCGTGCCCCAGCATCGGGCTGCTGCAGGCTTGGGGATGACCGCGCGACCTGAGGGATGCGCAGGGCCTGGGCCTCATCGGGAACGCTGAGATCGTCCGGAACCCGGACAGGGGGCATTTCGCGACCGCCGGCATAGCGCTCGGGATCCTCGCAACGCATCCCAGAGCCACCGCTGCACCCCGACAAAACCACAAGCATGACGGCGCTGAGCAGCAGCGTCGGTCTCATCACAGAGCCCCTGCCGAGATCTCGACGCCGGCAGCAGCTATCGCCAGAAGAAGCTCGTCGTGATACTGGCCGGCGAGCTCGATGAGCGGCAGCCGCAGCCCTGGGCCGGCTAGACCCATCTGGGCCATTGCCCACTTGACCGGAATCGGGTTGCTCTCTAAGAACAGCGCGCGATGCAGGGGGGCTAGCTCCGCGTCGATCTCGGCGGCCTCTTGCCGCCGGGCCGCTCTGGCCGCATCGCATAACAGGCGCATTTTTCGCGGCACGACGTTGGCCGTCACCGAGATGCAGCCATCGCCGCCGAGCAACATGAACTCGGCGGCCGTGCCGTCATCACCGCTGAGCAATGCGAAGCTGTCACCGCAGCCGTGCCGTAAGGCCGCGACGCGGTCAACCTCGCCCGTCGCCTCCTTGACCGCCACGATGTTGCGGTGACGGGATAGCCGCACAACGGTCTCGACCTTCAGATCGACCCCGGTCCGACCCGGCACATTATAGAGAATCACCGGCTGCTCTACCGCGTCGGCGACCGCGCAGAAGTGCCGGTACATCCCTTCCTGATTGGGCTTGTTGTAATAGGGCGTGACCACGAGAAAGCCTGCAACCGGCAGCCGGCCGACCGTGGTCGATAACTCCAGCGTCTGCGCAGTCGAGTTGGAACCCGTGCCGGCGATGATCGGAACTCTGCCGTCCGCTAGTTCGCACGCTCTATCGATGAGCTCGATATGCTCACGCTTGGCGAGCGTGGCCGCCTCGCCGGTCGTGCCGGCGATCACGAGCGCCTGGGTGCCGGCGTCGACGTGGAAGTCGATCAGGGCGCCGAGGTCATCGTAGGCGATGTCCCCGCCGGCGCTCATCGGAGTGATCAGAGCAACCGTGCTGCCTTCAAACATGCCGCCATCCTGAATCTGGAACAGGGCGCGATGGTACTGAGGGCCTCGAGGTGGCGCAACTCGCGAGGCTGGAAGAGACGTAGCAACCGCGGCTCTGTCCAAACCACCCGTCACAGTCCTCGAACCATGATTCTTGGCCAGGCGAGATTTTGAGATAGGTTCTGCGATCGAGTTACACTGGACAACTCTCAGGCTCCGGATCAGGATCACCCCTAAATGGAACAGCTCATGGTTATCTCCGCCGTCGGCGGTGATCGCACTGGGGTCGTGCACGGTTTGACAAAGGTAATTCTGGACTGTGGCGGGAGTCTCCGCGAGAGCCGGATGACGACCTTAGGGTCGGAGTTTGCGATGCTGCTACTCGTGTCCGGCAACTGGCACTCGATCAGCCGCATGGAGCAAGACCTTGCCCGTTTTGCCGAAACCAATCAGCTCACGGTCCAGCTCAAGCGCACCGAGCCTAAGCAGCTCGCGCGCGAACTGCTGCCGTATGCGATTGACGTCGTTTGCATCGATCAGCCCGGGATCGTTCACAATCTCGCAGGCTTCTTTGCAACCCGCAACATAGAGATCGGCGAAGTGACAACGC
>JAHEEM010000033.1:0-3404 GCA_024640695.1 Rhodospirillaceae bacterium
CAACCCAGTACGCACTAGACAAAGATCACCAAATACCGGAAATCGGCGTATCGGCGATGCTGCCGATTTGTCTGCTCCCGGCCACCACCATAGCCCAAGCGCGGTCAGACACTTAGCGATCAGCCGTTTGGGAGGGCGTTGATCCAGGTATGCCCTTCGAAGGCGGGCATTACAAGCGCGATTCTTGTCGGGGGCGCCAAACGACACCGTGCGACGCCTCTGCAAGAGTAGTATCGCTGTATGTCCAATTCCATCAGCTTCAGTTCCCTTGATCTTCAGCCCGCCTTGCTCGGCAATCTTGCTGACATCGGCTATACAGAAATGACCCTCGTGCAGGCCGAGACGCTGCCATACTTAATTAGCGGTGCGGATGTATTGGCCCGAGCAAAGACGGGAAGTGGAAAAACTGCGGCTTTCGGCCTTGGCCTCCTGAATAAACTGGATGCTGCAAACTTTCGATCACAGGCTCTGGTGCTATGCCCGACTCGGGAACTGGCTGACCAAGTTTCGAAAGAAATTCGTCGACTTGCACGCGGCATTCCGAACATAAAGATACTGACGTTATGTGGTGGCATGCCGCTAGGGCCGCAGCTCGCATCCTTACAGCACAGCCCTCACATTATTGTGGGCACGCCCGGACGAGTGCTGAAGCACCTGCGCAAAGAGTCGGTAACGCTTGGGGGGCTGAAGACACTGGTGCTCGATGAGGCGGATCGCATACTGGATATGGGATTCGCAGACGAACTGGATGCGATTCTCGAGTTCTTACCGACGGATCGGCAAACCCTATTGTTCAGTGCCACCTATGCGGAAAGCATCGCGGCGGTCAGCAAGCGCGTCCAACTAAATCCCGTCATCGTCGATGTGACCGACGATGAGCAGCCTGCGCAGATTTTGCAAAGCTGGTGCAGCGTAACTAAGGAAAACCGGAATTCCGAGCTGGTTCGTGCATTGCGTGCATGGGGCGGCGAGCTCAATCTCGTCTTCTGTAATACCAAGGCCGACTGCGTTGAAGTTTCTAACTACCTGGTGTCGCAGAATATCGCCGCAGTCGCCTTGCATGGCGATCTAGATCAAAGTGAGCGTACCGAAGTTTTGGTGCGATTCGCGAACAGAAGCGCCGTTGTACTCACAGCAACCGATGTGGCAGCGCGCGGTCTGGACGTGAAAGACTTGGAAGCAGTCTTTAACTACGAACTACCCAAGCAGGCTGCGGTGTATGTTCACCGTATCGGTCGGACCGCTCGAGCGGGCAAACAGGGAGTCGCGGTTAGCCTGGTGGAGCAGCGCGAGGAATGGCGCTGGCAGGAAATAGAAACACTGCTGCCCGATGCTTTTCTAAAGAGATGTGGCATCCCGGATGCGCAACGTTCGGCGGACCCTTTGAGCCCGTCGATGACGACCATTCAGATCAGTGGGGGCCGAAGGAACAAGTTGCGCGCCGGTGATTTGCTTGGCGCGCTCACAGCGGAGGGAGGCGTCCCGGGGAACAGTGTAGGCTCGATCGATTTGTTTGATATCTGCAGTTACGTTGCCGTTCGCAATGCTCAGGCTCCAAAAGCGCTTCGGCAGTTGGCCAGCCGGCCAATCAAAGGCCGAATGTATAAGGCTAAGGTCAGGAAGTAGGGTGCCGGGTGCCGCATAGCCGCGCAGATCTGGTTTACATAATTCTGAAAAGCCAATTTATCGGGCCGCTCCACCAGTAACTTTCGCGCGTCCGCGCAGGGTTCGGCAAGGAGCCGAGCTGCTCTATACAATCTTCGAGGAGTGCCGCAACGGCCGCGCGGTAGGTAGGCATCCGAACGAGTCCTATCTCCGAAATAAGAGAAGAATAATGAAGGCAATTGGCGGATTTCTATTAGTCGCTTGTATCTGCGCGTTGGGGGTCGCCTCGGCGCAGGAGGGGCTACTCGAGGAAGCCGAAGCCCACGCCCAGGCCGGCCAGTTCGAGGCCATGCAGCGGGCTTATGAGATGTTTTTGTCCGTGGGGCCCAGAAACGTCCGCGCGCTGAACGGCCGCGCAACAGCGCTTTCCTGGCAGGGTCGCTATGCCGAAGCCGAACAAGCCTACGGGGAGGTGCTCGCGGTCGATCCTCAGAATCTCGATGCGCTCACGGGTCTCGGTTATTCGCGTGCCTGGGACGGCGACTTTGAGGGCGCTCTCGAGGTATTCGCTGCCGCGAGTTCGATCGAGCCAAGTAACCTCGACGCGCGCAAGGGTGAAGCGTACGTCTACCTTTGGTCGGGTGATTACGCGGCGGCGGAGAGCGCTTTCATGGGGCTCGCCAACGAGTATCCGTTGGATGCGGAGCTGCTGACCGCGCTCGGGCAGGCGCGCCTCGAGCAAGGCTTCAGCCGATCCGCTGTCAGCACCTTCAGTCGCGCCATGGCAACGGATCCTGACAGCTACGCTGCGCGCATGGGCCGCATCGCGGCATTCAATGTGCCGCCGTCGTTCGAGTTTGGCGCCTGGCTCGGGTCGACCTCGAATGCCGAGTCGGGGCTCCGCCAACTCGAGGTTGCCTATTGGCCGACCCGCGATACGCGCGTGGCCGCGCGGTATGACGACAGCTTGAGTCTCGACAATCCCGGCCTCTCGCGGAACGGCGGAGGCGCCGAGACCCTGTTCGTGGGTGGCACGCATCGCTTGAATGATACCTGGGTCATCGGCGGCGATGTCGGTCTACGCCAGCTGCCCGATGGCGATCAAAATCTCTTTCGCAGTGAGGTCGTATGGGTCAATCCGCGCGCGCGTGTGACGCTGGGCGCGCAGGTGGGCAGTCACGATCTCGGCTACGACGATACGTTGACCTATCTTGGTCTCGCCGTTCCCATCGGGCGGAACTGGACCGTCGAGATCAATAATTATTCCTCGGAGACTGGTGTCAATTCCGACGATGAGCGACGCACGATTCTCAACGCCGAATACAGAGCCAACGCCGGTTGGAGCTTGCTCGTCGGTGCCGGCGGCGGCACTGTTGATAGCACTGCGCTCGCGACGGAGGAAAGCGTCAAGGTCGCGCACGCCGTCGCCTTCATCCCAGTTCTCGGATACCACCGCGTAATTCTCACGCTGCGCCGCGAGGAAATTGCCGGTAACAGCTTTAACATCGGGATGGTGGGTTTCACGTATCGGCTGATACGTAACTAGGGGCCCGGAAATGTTGCGAGCCCTTCCTACGGTCACGAGTGCCGCGCAGTCATCCGGCCGCGAGCGCCGGATTCGGGATGCCGCAAACCGCTCGCCCGCCATGTTCGTGGTGATGTTTACGGCCTGGGTCGCCGCGTTGGTGTGGTTCGGTCCGCGGCTCGTTGCATCGCTCGGTGCGGCCGAGGGCCCGGTCTCGGCACTCGCGCTCGGCTACATCACCGTCTTCATCACGATCGCCTGGCTCTACGGTTTC
>JAHEEM010000033.1:3414-8281 GCA_024640695.1 Rhodospirillaceae bacterium
TATAACCTCTCGGTCATCGCGTTTGCGATTATCAACCGACTCCTCGGCGAGGAGCCGCCAGCTGGGCTGAACGAGGCTACGCCGGTCGGCCTGCTATATACGACCTGCAACGATTTTGTCGAGGCCGGCGCGCTGTCCTGCGTCAGGCAGCAGTACGCGCATTTTCGCGTCTATATCCTCGACGACAGCACCGATCCCGATTACCGCCGCCGTATCGATAACTTCGCGGGGCGCTACGCGAACGTGCGCGTCGTCCGCCGTGAAGACCGCTCGGGGTTCAAGGCTGGCAACCTTAATCACGCCTTAGCGCATGTTTCTACAGAGCCCTTGTTCGTGATCGCCGATTCAGACGAGGTTCTTCCCCGAGATTTTTTAGCGCGACTCGTGCCGCGCATGGCCGCAGATCGGCGCTGCGGCTTCATCCAGGCCAACCACTGCTGCGCCGAGAAGGGTACGCGGCTACAGCGCGACATGTCGGTCGGCATCGACGTGCACTGGAAGTGGTATCAGCCGCTGCGCAACCGTTTCGGTTTCGTGATGTTTCTCGGTCACGGCGCGCTCCTCCGGCGCAGCTGCTGGGAGAAAGTCGGCGGCTTCCCAGAGGTCGTCAGCGAGGACCTCGCCTATGCGATAGCGATCCGCGATCAAGGCTACTATGGCAAGTTTGCCCAGGACGTCACCTGTTACGAGGAGTTTCCGGATACGGTGCGCGCGTTCCGTGTGCGCCATGTCAAGTGGACGCGCGGGACTTGCGAATTCCTACATCACTACGGGCTCGATCTGTTGCGTTCACGCCGGATCTCGTGGCCCGAAAAGCTCGATATCCTGTTTCCGACCGTGAATCTGCCGATCACGTTGCTCTTTTTCATATATATGGTGCTCGCTGCGATCGTCCTGCCGCTTACCATCGGCAGACAGACGCTATTGACAATAGAGATAGGCACAGCCCAGTTTTTCTTACCCGTCGTGCACATGCCCGATGAGATGAGCGTCCTTTATACCTGGGACTTTTTCACGATTACCCTGATTACCATGGTCTCGCCGCTCCTGTGCTTCGTGCTCGAGCTCTGGAGGACGCCGGTCAAGCTCTTCCGGTTCTTGACTAACAGCACGGCGCTCTACGCGGCGCTCGCGCCGCTCTCGACAATCTGCGTCGCGGCCTATATCAAGACGCGGCAGGCGCGCTTTCTAGTGACTGGGGACAAGGGCGGCAAGCAGCGCGCGGGTCGTTTTTGGGATGACACGCATCCAGATGCGTTCTCCGTTCGCGGATTAGAGCTTCTGGCCGGGGCTGTTTTTGCAATTGGTGCGGCGGCGAGCTTCCAAGTCGCGTTGTTCGGCCTGGCCGTGGGCTACGCGCTCATGCCTTTGATGAATCATCGGATATGGGGCGAGAGCTGGCTCAGCAAGCTCGCCTGGATGCCGTTTACGTTCATCCTCGCCGGCATCGGCATCGGCGGCATGAGTCTCATAGGTCTGCAGCCGGTCTTCTTTGGCTTCGGGTTCCACTTCTAGGCGTCATCGGCGGATACGCGCCGGTTGTGTAGAGCCGCTCCTAATGTCCGTGAGCACGGAATAGTCGCGGACGGAATAGTCGAATAGTCGGTGCCCGGCACCGTGTCCTCACTCGGAATAGTCGCGGAAGGAATAGTCGAATAGTCGGTGCCCGGCACCGTGCCCGGCACCGTGTCCTCACTGCTGCTGCGACAAGAAGAGCTCTCGTTGCGTGTTCCAGCGGGCGGCCAGCGCTTCCTGATCCGCGACCTCGTCGTTATACGCTGCGATCGCCAATGCGCGATCTTCGTCGGACAGGTCGTCGTCCTCGGCAATGTCCTCCAGACACTCGAGCACTGCAGTGCTCTCCGCGAGGTAGGTCTTGATGCGACCCTGGGCCTCTACCATGAGCTCCATCGTGGCGCTGCTCGCATTGGGTATCTCCGGCTCGATCGGAAATTCGCAGTCGGCTACCAGCTCCGCGAGTCGCTGCTCGGCCGCGGAGAGCTCATCGGCTGCGCCGGACGACAGCTCGCGCGATAAGGACATAGCTGCGAGGTAGTCCTCACTGGTGTTGTCGGCGACGCGCAGGTACTCGCCCAAGGATTCCACGGCGGCCGGGTTGCGGCCGACGGCAGACAACACTTTTGCTTCGGTGAGCAGTAATTCTGCTGCGAGCTCGCCGCACGCTGCCCGGTATTCACCCAGATGCGCCACTGCGGCGTTGTCGTCACCGGCGGCGACCGCGCTGTCTATGTCTGCTCGCAGAGCCGCGTGGCGTTCTTCCGCCGAGAGATTCGGGTAGCGGTCCGGGACGACGCGCGCCATGGAAGTGACCGCGACCAGTGGGTTCGTGACGTCGGACGAAAACGGGCCGTTGGGGCCGGTCGGTAGCGCGGCGATATTGTCGATGACCGGCATGCCCTCGCTGACACGCCCGAACACCGTGTATCCGACGCGGCTGCCTGCGACATTGAGAGATGGGTTGTTCTCCAGATTAACGTAGAACTGGGAGGTGGCAGAATCCGGATCCGCTGTTCGTGCAGCCGCGAGTGTGCCGCGGTTGTTGGGCAGGCCGTTCTGCGACTCGTTCACCACGGGATCCAGTGTCGGCTTGTTGCGAAACTCGCGCGTATAGCCGCCGCCCTGGACCATGAAACCGGAGATGACTCGATGAAACACCGTGCCGGTGTAGAAACCGCGGTCCACATACTTCAGAAAATTCGCTGCGTGCGCTGGCGCCTGCTCATCGAACAGCTCGATCGTCAAGTTACCGAAGTCGGTGCACACAGCGACGTCGGTCGCATCGGCGGTGACTGCATAGCTCAGGGCTAGACTTGAGATTATCAACGCATGCCGGAAGCGCATCTTCAGGGTCATTTAGAGTTCCTCATGGTTCGGGATCCGGTCAAGGGCTGGGCGAAAGACGCACCCTATCGCCTGACTCGCAGATGGGTCAATGGTGGCCGCAAACGAGACACTTCGTCGCTCACGCGGGCGTTGTTTCCAGATAGTGCACGATATCCCGTGACTCGGGCATCCAACGTTCCTCGCCGTCCGGGGAGGTGATCCGTAGCACCGGTACCGTGGCTCGCCCCCGGGCCGCCACGAGCTGGTCACGATAGCGTGGGTCCGCGAAGATGTCTCGCAGCTCGACGTTTAGCCTCAGCCGATCGATTGCCGACGTCACCATGGCGCAAAAGGAACAGCCGCGATAATGATAGAGCGCTAGCTCGTCCTTAGCCGGTGCGGCGCTGCGAGCAAAGTGCTCGACGAACTGGTCGGCATAAAACTCGGCCCAATTGCTTTCCGGGGTACGCGCAGTCAGCTCGAGATCTGCGTTTATCAGACAATAGACCAGTTGGCTCTTGGTGAACGGCATCTGCATCGCCTCGGTGAGCGGAGTCTGCAGATGCTCGGCATACCAGATTGGCCACTCCGGATCGGCTCCGTCTGTCGCCGCGAACGCCGCGTGGTGAGCACGGTCTGTCTCGAGCAGCAGGTCGATGAGTTTATTTCGAAGTTCAATTAGCAAAGTTATTCCTTCTGTTGGACCGCTACGTCACTGCTACCCTCGGCTGGCCGATACTCGACCGATTGGTCCGACGTAGCCGTTTATTATAGTCTCGGGCAGGCTGGAATCTGCCGGCTTCCTGCCGCATGCGCGTCGTCAGCTGGCAGCACTTCAATGGAAATGACGATCCCCCAACTCGTGTCACCGGATTATCGTCGCTTGCCATCAGCTTTCGCCACGTCCGTCGGTATAGCTTTCGAGCTCATCGAGCCGGGTGCGGAGGTTCGCGTGCGATTCGGATATCGTGTTGTTGTCGGCGCGACCGACGCAGGCGCTGTCCCTCAACTCGACGGGCACGTGCTCGCCCGCGGCTGGATTCAGTATCGGTAACCCGGCTTTATCTACGTCGATCAGCAGTTGCACGTCAGCGACGCGCTGACCCGCTTTGGGATAGCCGGCGATTCCCGCGCCGGACCAGTTGCCGTTATTGGCAGCGTATTTTGAGTTCGAGTCGTTATAGATTGGTTGCGAATTCCATCGCAGGCAGCGGTCCAGAACTTTGACGTGGGTGACAACGGCAGCGCAAGCAATAGATCATATGAAGTATCGATGAGGAATTCTCACCCGCTCGACGCTGCATGCCTGGCGGCAATCCTGCCGAACACGAGGCTCCTTCCCAGCCCATGCTGATTGAATCCGCCCTGAGACTCACCGGCACAATAGAGTCCGGCGATGACCTCGCCCTGATAGTCTATGACCTGCGCGCTCGGGTTGGTTCGCAACCCCGTGTACGAGTCGTGAATCAACGGCGTCGACCACGCGGCATAAAACGGCGGTGTCTGGATTTTGTGAAAGGGGGCGGGCTTGCCGAAGTCCGTGTCGGTGCCGGCATCCACGAAAGCGTTGTAGCGGGCCACCGTCGCCTCGAGCGTTGCGGCCGGTATCGGTGTGGCTTGAAACTCATTCTGGATTCGCCGGGCGAGCTCGACGATCGTATCGGCGCTGTAGAAGTAGCCGTTCGGGTCTACGTACGGCGGCGTCGGATCCCAGCCCTGCCGCTCGACGGCGTCGTGATCGAAGATCGCCCAGATCGGCCCGCCGCCGTTGCGTTTGCCCGGGTCGCCATGCCAGGCCATCGCCGCGGCCAGAAAGTCATAGCTGTTTACGGTCTCATCGTAGAAGCGCCGGCCTTCCTGCGTCACGAGAATCGCATTGGCCCAATCGACCTCGGTGAGGCCTTCGCCGCCGATCCTGTCGAAGATCGGGCTGTCGGCCCGCCAGTGCAGGCTGTTGTAGCCGTATTTGCAGCCGATGTGCATGGCTTTCTGCAGCACACGCTCGGCCTCGTTCGTCTGCGCC
>JAHEEM010000033.1:8291-10199 GCA_024640695.1 Rhodospirillaceae bacterium
GCCATCCGCGCTCTTGCGCGAGTACGGATCGCCGGCGACCCGGTACTCCTCAGTCAGGCGGGGATCGAACATGCGGCGGAACTCGATGTTGTTGGCATGCCCGCCCGTTGCGATCAGCACGCCCTTGCGTCCGCGAATATTGAGCGTGCGGCCTTCGTGCTCGACCTCGATGCCGAGCACCCGGCCCGACCTCGGCTCTTCGCGAATGATGCTCGTCATGCGGTGGCGCAGCAGAATCTCGGCGCCGTTCTCGCGCGCCTTTTTTTCCAGCGCGCGCACGAGGCCTGAGCCGCGCCGCGACGGCCGCGCAGTGTAGAGCTCGTCCTTGTTCGGCCACTGGCGCGTACGCACCTGCCGCGGGACCGTCGATGCCATTTGCGGGCCGACCATTTCCTCGTCATGAAACTGCACGCCATTCTCGATGAGCCACTCGAAGGTCGAGGCGTTCTCATCGGCAAAGGCTCGCACAATGTCGCGGTCGTTGTATCTGGCCAGCGGATGATCCGGGCGGATCCAGTCCTGGTAGAGTTTCTCAGCCGAATCCTCGATGCCGTGCTTGCGCTGCACGCTCGTGCCGCCGCCGAGATGCACGACCCCGCCGCTGACCATGCCGTGGCCGCCGATGTCGAAGTTCTCATCGACGAGGATCACCGAGGCACCGTGCTCGAGCGCCGAGACAGCCGCGGCGAGCCCTGACACGCCCGCGCCGATGGAGACGAAGTCGGCCGTGTGGTCCCAGCGGTGATTCGTTTGCGCATCCGCTTGACCCGGCGCCAAGGCGGTGGCGGTGACGCCGGCCGCGGCGGTCTTCGTCAGGAAATCGCGGCGGCTTAAGCTGTCGGTTTTCTTCTTGGTCATCGTGCTAGTCCCCTTTGCGCATCTCGGCAGTCCACATCGCGCGCAGCCGCGCGCGGTCGACCTCCTGGCCTCTTAAATACACCCGGTCGATCTTGCGGGTGTTGGTGATGTCCTCCAGCGGGTTAGCGTTGAGCACAATGAAATCCGCGCTCTTACCAACCGCGACCGTGCCGAGCTCCTCGGTTAGGCCCAGCACCTCGGCGCCGTTGCGGGTGCCGGCGACGATAGCTTCCATCGGCGTCATGCCGGCCGCGACCATGTTCTCGATCTCGGTATGCGCGGTGAAGCCGATGTAGCGGTCCTGGCCCTGGCCACCGCCGTCGCTGCCGATGCCGATCTTAACCCCCGCGTTGTGAAGCTTCATGATATTGGCCGCTGTCTTGTTCCAGTCCTCGCGCACGCGCTCGCGCTCATCGGCAGGTGTCTTCGCGATTGCATCGCGGAGCCGGGCGATCTGCGCCGGTGTCACCGCCTCGACCAACAGCGGATCGGGCGGATCGAGGTAAGGCGCGTGAATCGTGCGGCGCCCGACCTGGGCAAGCAGCACGGCCGTCTCGGGATGTTCTTCGAATAACTCGATGAGCTCCTCGTCGACGTCGGTGATCATGTGTCCAAACACATCAACCCCCGCGCGCAGCGCCGTCTTGGCATTCTCAATCTCCGTGGAATGCACCATCACGCGCATGCCGTTCTTGTGCGCCTCGTCGATGATCGCTTCGAATACATGCGGCTCGATTTCCCGAACCGTACCGTTGCGGTTCGTGAGCCAGGTCTTGATGAGCCCGACTTTCCAGTATGCAAGCTCCCCTACGTTTGCGCGAACGCCTTCCTCGGTTAGAGCCACGTAGGCCGCGTGCCGCATGTTCGTCGATTTGATGTCATCCGGCGGTGAGAAGCCGCGGCCGGCCGTCAGAAACCGCGCGGCATCGGGGTACTGGCCGGCGAGGATCTCGTCGCGTAGCTCAAACGGCATCACGCCGAAGTCGCTGCCCTGCGCCTGGCTCGCGGCTACGCCGTGGTAGGCGAAGCGATACATGTGGTCGAGGATGT
>JAHEEM010000033.1:10209-18256 GCA_024640695.1 Rhodospirillaceae bacterium
CCCGTCGTAAGGCCCATCATGTAGCCGATGTGCGAGTGGGCATCGACGATCGCCGGCATGACGGTCTTGCCGGTCAGGTCGATGGTGGCCGCACCCGCCGGCGTGTCGATCTCGCCGCTCGGGCCAACCGCGACGAAGCGGCCGCCCTGCACGACGAAGGCCGCATTCTCGATCGCCGGGTTGCCGTCGCCGAGGATCAGGCGCGCGCCGCGCAAGACGGTCGCGGTTTCAGTCGGCGCTTGCGCCTTGGCGGTCTGATCTGACGACGGCACGAAACCGGCCGCAATGAGGGCAAGCCCGAGAGCGAAGAGCGCACGCCTCGTCATTATTCTTCTCCCGTGATGCCACGCCTGGCGGGACCGCACCCCGACGCTACACGGCAGCAAAGAAACCTGTCAACGGGAAAACCGATCTCGGGTCGAGCTGCGGCCTCGCCGGCGGCTCATTGCATTTCGATTGCCAGTTGTGAGTTTGAGCATGTTTTCCGGCCGTCACTGACCGATAATGAGTGCCACTATGATCCGCAGCGCAAAATTCTGGATCTCGATGCTGGCGTTCCAGAGCGCCTTCGGCGGCGCCGTCTTCGCCGTGACGCGCCATTACTACATGTCCCCCGAGCCCCCTATCGGCGCCGCACGTACTGAGGCGCGCGAGCCCGCCGTGCCCGCCTGGCCGAGCCCCGTCACCAGGGTCAACCCGGCACCAACGGAACCCTTTGCCACCGCGCTGGGCAGCGACGATCCAGTCGCGCTATCGCGCCAGGCCAACGAAGCCTTCACCAACAAGCAGTACGACAGGGCAGCGGACCTCTACGCCCGCCTGCTGGCGTTGGCCCCCGACAGTGCGGAAATCTACAACAACCTCGGCCTAACGCTGCACTATCTCGGCAGGTCAAGTGAGGCCCTGAGCAGGCTTAACGAGGGCATCGCGTTAGACCCGACGCATCAACGAATCTGGTTGACGACGGGTTTCGTCAGTGCGCAGCTCGGCAATATCGAGGAGGCGCGTACGGCACTGGCTAACGCGGTGAGGATTGACGCCACCAGTGAAGTCGGCATGTCTGCCGCAAAGATGCTCGAAGGTCTGCCGCAATAAAGTCGTCAGCCGCCAACCGTGGTTGGCAAAGAGTAATGCGGAAGAGCGATCTGTCAGATCGCCCGCACGCGCTCAGCGTGCCCGAACTGAATTGATACCCGACAGATAACAGATCTCCATCGGCAAGCCTCTTCGATCCTTTTTAGGCTCGTCCGGCATTGTCCGCAGATTCTCGGCGGCGCGCGCGCAGACTGCCGCGACGAATGCATCGACGACGTCGTCTCGCGCCGCATCGAATCCTCCGTGCACGAGAAATGCAGCGGCGATCATTTCTTCTGCCATCGGCTCAATCAGCTTAAGTATGGTCATGCGATCCAGGAAGCCGTCGCGGGTCTTCTTGGGGTAACTCATCGGGCCACCGGCGAGCCCCCAGAAGCAGACCTCCGGGTGCGTTTCGCGAATCGAGGCTCGGGCGATCTCGGAGCTTGCGAGCAAATCGTCGAGCTCACGGATCTTCGGGGCCAAGGCCCAGGTCTGCTTCGAGAGCTTTCTGCCGAGCACGCGTTCGTTGATCGCCGAGGCTGCTGCGTAAGAAGGTGCCGCCAGGGCTTGCCGGCACGGGGCCGGGAACACGCTCGAGCCGCGGCCGGGGCTCAACGCCGCCCGGGCGGCCAGATCACATTGCCGCTCCGACTTGCCAGACTGGAGCAGGCCGATCGGCATATCCACCAAAATGCACGCGTCATCCTGTACCCCTTCGAGTATCTCGGCGAGGGTCGTCGTGCAGCCAAATGAAATCACTTCCCCCTCGAAGCGAAAGTGGAACCAGCCGCTCTTGCAGCCGTCGACGCCGATGGCAATGCTCAAGTCGCGCCCCTGTCTACAACCTGTCAGGACTGTATTGTGCCGGCCTCGCCCCGTGTGCGCGATTCTTTTGCGGTATAGGTAGGAGGCAGCTGGGCTGGTCTGTCCCTCGGCGGGCTGCATCGTCCACCCCCTATGCCTGAAAGCCGCTGCGCACGCAGTATCTGAGCTCTGTCCAGGCCGGAATTTTTGACTGAGATTCAGGCCCAAATACGCCTACCGAAGTAGCATTATTTGGTCATCGAATCGACACTGAATTTCACTCAGGTCATGCTCAGACCTTTGTTGCGCTGCGCGGATTTCCGCGGCCGCGCGAACCGCTACGGGCCGCCATCGGACTCGGACGCAGAGATCTTCGAAGGAGGAGCCGATGGCTGGCTTGGCCATATTGATGTGGCTGTTGCTGGTACGCTGCGTACTTCATCGACGTGGCCGAGCTGTTTGCAACAGACCCGACTGCATCCGTGACTGGTGCGGGAAGCGCGACGGCACGAGGATCCTGGCTGAGAGCGTTCGGACGTCTGCAGGGGCGCTGTTCTATAGCGACGACTTTCGGTTCTTCCGCAGTTGGTTTGGTGGAGATTGGTACGATAAGTTGCTGCTGAGGACGTTGGTAACGACAGTATGCGTCGCAGTCGCCGCAGTGCCTTACGTGGTCCTCGGTTTCGTGCGTGGCGCTCGACCCTGTATTACTTGACTTGAATGACAATGATCCCGGTTTTTTGCGCGGATTCGACGTAACGATACGCGTCGACGATCGAATCGAGGATGTATTTTCGATCGATGATGCCATGCAGATCTCCCGCGTCCATGCGGGCCCTCCGAAAATCCACAATCGTCTGGCTGCTCTTGGGCATCGGAAAAACGACTCGGTTACTGCCGGAGACTGACGACCAAGCCGCAAGCCAGATGTTTTGCCACCATGGTCCGAGGTCCGTGGCCGCAAAGCTGCCGTGCGGCTTGAGCAGTTTCCGGCAGCGAGAGTACGTCGTTTTCCCAACGGCATCGAGCACATAATCAAACGTTTCTTCGATGCTCGTGAAGTCCTCGGCGGTGTAGTCAATTGCTCGGTCGGCGCCGAGCGTTGTGACAAAATCTATATGCCGCGTGGCGACAAATGCCGCGACCTCTGCGCCGTAGTATTTCGCGAGTTGCACGGCCGCCGTGCCGATCGCCCCCGAAGCGCCGTAGATGAGTAACTTCTGGCCCGGTGTAAGCCCGAAGCACTTGAGGTATGTGTCTGCATACCATGCGCCCTCGCGGATGACGGCTTCGTCGAAATCAATGCCCGCTGGTATTGCGGCAATGGCTCCCTTCTCGGGGGTTCACAGGAACTCGGCATGCGCGCCATAGCTGCACGGCGACATGCCGAAGACGCGTTCGCCTGGCTTGAACGACGTTACATCGGACCCGACCGCTGCGACCGTGCCGGCGAAATCCATGCCGAGCACTTTATTTTTCGGGCAAACGAGCCCCATGCCCGGTCTGACGAACAGGGCCGGTCGGCCTCTGAGCATGCCGCAGTCCGTTCGGCTGACCGTCGTTGCGTGGATTTGGACTAGAACTTCATCCGCTTTCGGCTGGGGTTTAGGTATTTGCCGGATTTCGAGCATGTCCGGCGATCCATAACGGTCGCTAACAGCTGCTTTCATGCTATACGCTGACCGCTCAAATCTAGCCCGCTACCGCGATCACGATCTTTCCTTTATGCCGACCGTCGCCGAAGTAACGCATCGCTTGAGGCACTTCGCTCAGTTGAAAGACAGTGTCTACGACGGGTTTAAGTTTGCCGGCTTCGATGAGTTCCTTCAGATCGGCTAGCCCTTTGTTTGGCCCCTCGGACACCAGGCGAAGTTTTCGGTCTTCGCCAGTCAATGCTGCAATGAGGCTAAGAAACCATAGTTGATACACTCTCGGGATGGAACCACCGACCATGGCATAGGTTCCTTTCGGCCTTAACGCGCGTCGATTGTCAATCATGGAGCGAAAGTTCTGGCAGTCAATTATGAGGTCGTAATGTTGGCCGGTTTTAGTGAAGTCCTCTCGGGCGTAGTCGAGGACGTGATCTGCCCCAAGTGAGCGAATGACATCAAGCTTGTGCGCGGCATCGACGGCCGTGACCTCGGCCCCCGAGAGTTTGGCGAGCTGGATCGCGAAGGTGCCCACACCGCCGCCAGCACCATTAATCAGCACCTTCTGTCCAGGCTTAAGTTGTCCTGCTCTGAGAATGCCTTGCAGGGCCAAAACGCCGGCTTGCGGCACGGCGGCTGATTCTTCAAAGGTGAGATCTTCCGGCTTCGCTTCCAGAGCGGTTTCCGGTGCGCAGGCATACTCCGCAAAGCCGCCCCAGTTGTCCCAGAGGTCCCCGAATACCGCATCTCCTGGTTTGAACCGAGACACGTTGGTGCCGACTGCCTCTATTACGCCAGCAACGTCAGCGCCGAGTATCCGTTTCGTCGCCTTTGGTTTGAACAGCCCATAGAAGAGTCGATTTATGAAAGGTATTCCGTTCAGAAACTCCCAGTCCCATGAATTGACGGACGACGCGCGAACTTTTATCAGAACTTCTTGGTTATTTGGTATGGGTTTTGGGACCTCGGTAAGTGCGAGATCCTCCGGCCGTCCGTAGCGAGTAAACACTATCGCCTTCATCGGGTGCTCTATAACAGATACAAATACGGTGGTTGAACAGATGCGAGAGAAACGGGTCTAGCCGACCGGATCCTTCGGCCCTGACATCCTAGAGTTGCGCTTCGAGCTGAGTTCTTGCGCCGACTGTCGCCCGTGATCACATGACCGGCCCGAGCGCAGAGAGAATATCTCTCGCGCTCGTAAACGCCGCCTCGACGCGGCCTTCGCCGCACCAGTCGCCGCAGGCGGCGAGTCGCTTCTCGGGGTCGAGGAGCGCGAGCTTGCCATCGCGTCTGTCCAGATTCGCATAACGCCATCGATGCAGAACGCAGTGCTCAGCGCCGGTCGGATCCTGGCCGGTGATCTCGCCTATCTCCTTAAGTAGATGCCGCTGGACGGATGCCGGGTCATCGTCGATGTGTGCTTCGGCCCAACTATTGGACGACTGCGCCACGAGCGAGAAACGTGTCGGATCGCGCCCAGGTTTGCTGCTGTTGACGGCGATCCAGCTCACGTCCGCATCGTGGATACGGGCGGCGTGCCAATCAAGAGCCAGCGGTTCGGTGAAACCGAGCATCAGTGCGTAGCAGCCGGCGAGACGAACCTCTCGAACCGTGCGAATCTGCGAAAAACTTGCCGGCAGGAGCGCCGCGGCTTGCTGTGCCGGGATGGCGCTGAGGACCCAGTCGAATTCCCCGAGCTTGCTGCCGTCATCGCCGTGCAGCCGCCAACGGCCAGCCCACCTGGTGATGCCGGTGACGAGCTCCTGCAGACGCACATCCAGCCCTCCGGCAAGCTGCTTGGCGGGCTCGTTCATCGCGGGCACGCCAACGTAGCGCGGGTCGGCATCGTCCCAACGCTCCTCCGACATCAGGTGATCGCGGTCGAGCTCGACGTAACGCGCGTGCCACGGGCGAACGATACCTTGGTCAATGTATGGCGCCAGAAACGCCTTGAACTCAGCACTCCTTGCGCGAAGATACTGGGCGCCGTGGTCGAAAGCGTAAGGATCTGCGCGCCGCGTGGCCATGCGGCCGCCGAGGCCGCGGGATTTGTCGAACACGACGACGTCGGCTCGGTCCCGCAGGCCCTGCGCAACCGTCAAGCCGGCGAGGCCCGCGCCGATGATAGCGATGGTCGTCATGATCGAGTTCCTCTGGGCACGCGCGGGGACTGTACCGGAAAACTTCCTTGCGCGTGGCCCTGCCGGCAGCGGCCATCGACGCGCGGTGCCCGGCGCGTCGAATCCGATACCGCTAAACTCACGAATTCAATCTTAGGCACTCGCCCCTTCTAGAGCACCGCTACGACCATGCCCGAAGGACCCGAAATACGCTTGGCCGCCGACCGCATCGCGAATGTGCTCGTCGGTGAGCGGGTAGAAGACGCCTATTTCTCGATGCCGAAGCTGCGCCGGCACGCTCGGCGCGTCGTCGGTGCCCATGTCACGGCCGTCGATACGCGCGGTAAGGCCATGCTGACGCGCTTCGACAGCGGACTCACGCTCTACAGCCACAATCAGCTCTATGGGCGTTGGTACGCCACCTCACCGGGGCGAGCGCCAAAAACCACCCGGAGTCTGCGCGTGGCGCTGCATACCGCTCAGGGCAGCGCCTGGCTTTACAGCGCCTCGGACATCGCGCTGCTCAGCGAGCGCGGGCTCGAGCGGCATCCGTTCCTGAGCCGGATTGGGCCCGATGTGCTCGACGTCGGCCTCAATGCTGCTGACATCCTCACGCGGCTCGACGAGGATCGCTTTCAGCGCCGCGCGCTGGGCGCGCTGTATCTCGATCAGGCCTTTCTCGCCGGCATCGGCAACTATTTAAGAAGTGAGATTCTGTTCTGCGCGGGCATCGACCCGTCGCGCAAGCCGATGGAGTTGAGTGGCGTCGAGCTACGCCGTCTCGCGCGTGAGACGCTGAGTCTGAGCCGGCGCTCGTACCGAACCCGCGGCGTGCTCGTTCCGCCGTCGCTCGTGCGGAAGCTTAAAGGCGAGGGCCAGAGCTATCGCGAGTATCGCTTCTGGGTCTTCGCTCGCGGCGGTCTGCCGTGCCGGCGCTGCGGGGAGCCGGTCGAGCGCCTAACCGCAGGCAGCCGCGGTCTGTATGTGTGCAAGCGCTGCCAATCGCGGCCGCGACTTGTTTAGCCACGCATGAATCGCCTTTGCCTGCTGGATGTCGTCTGGCGCTCTATAGACTGGCAACTCGCAGACCCCAATTCCTTGTGTGATGGCGTACATATATTTCTGACTATCGCGAAGCGCGCCGAGTAACTCGACTCGAGCCCAATTCGGCCACGTCAAACGACGATAGAGGGTCCGGACGCATCCACGAAGTCCCTACTTAGGAACGACAATTTTTCTTCGATACCGACGTTCGATGACCGCAGCTCGAACCCTTTGTTGCCGAACTACTCCGGCAGATAGCGCCGCGTCGCCTCCGGATCGCAGTTGAATGGCGTGAACTGCAACTGCGGTGAGTAGGTCAGGTCGCGGGTATCGGTGAACGATCCGACGATGTACTCGGGATCCTCGAGGGTGAACTCCACGGTCATGCGCGTGCCGTCGCTGCCCTCCTTGAGCCAATAGCGTTCCACGACGTGCTTCTGCGCACCCGACGGGATGCCGTTCTGGTACGGCGAGCGATTGTCGGCAAAGTTGGTGGTGTCGATGATCAGCACGTTGCCTTCCCAGCGGCCGATCGAGTGGCCCTCGTGCGTGCGCTCATTGGCGGGTGGATGCGCGCGCCCGTCCATATAGACGATCCGCTCCTGATCGAAGAACTGGCTGCGGATATAGATGATGTCGTTCGCCTCGTCGATCTCGATCTGCAGCGGGTAGAGTCTCGAATAAACGATGCCGCCCGGCGTCGGCTTGGTCATGCAGGCAAGCTCAGGGTTGTCCGCGTCATCCTGCGAGTAAGCCTCGTTGGCGATCCGGCCCTTCTCCGTCAAATTGAGCCGGGCGTTCATGAGCTGATCCAAGCCGCCAGGATAATCCGCAGGCAGGCTCGCGCGATCCGTTAGCCAGAGACCCTCGATCGTGTCCGTGCTCGCCGCCGCGGTCTGGGTCGGCGAGGGGGCTTCCGGAGAGAACGGCGTCACGACGGGTTGCCCATCGCGTTCGATCATCGACAGCAGCCCGTAGGGGCGGCCGTCGCGTGCGGGCCGCAGTCCGACCACGACGTGGTCGCCGACCGACAGCGTGTCGCGCGCCCAGCCGCGGCGCGAGATCGTGATCATCGAGGCCATTTGCACGTTCCAGTCCACGGTTCCGCCGGACTCATTCGGAACGGAAACGACGAAATACGTATGCGGGTTTCGCATTGTGTACTCGGTGATCGTGCCTTCGATCGTGAGGACCCTATCCATCTCCAGAGCAGCGTCGCTGTGATGGCCGAGCACCGGTGAAGCAGCTATGAGTGTCGCGGCCGCAAGGCTGAGCGAGTATCGCATTGGAATCCCCCAAGCAGTTATCGTTATGTTGGGAAGATCGTACCATCGAACGCAGTGCCCGGGG
>JAHEEM010000034.1:0-12304 GCA_024640695.1 Rhodospirillaceae bacterium
GGGTGATGAGCGCCGGCCGGTTGGAAGTTTTCTGTTTGCTGGGCCGACGGGCGTCGGCAAGACCGAGGTGTCACGGCAGCTCGCCCTCACGCTCGGCGTAGAGTTCGTGCGCTTCGATATGTCGGAGTACATGGAGCGTCACACCGTGTCCCGCCTGATTGGCGCGCCGCCCGGATATGTGGGCTTCGACCAGGGTGGCCTGCTTACCGAGGCGATCAGTAAGAACCCGCATTGCGTTCTGCTTCTGGATGAGGTCGAGAAGGCGCATCCGGAGGTCTTCAACCTGCTGCTACAGGTCATGGATCATGGCGTTCTTACGGATAACAATGGTCGCAAGGCTGATTTCCGCAACGTGACGCTGATTATGACTACGAACGCGGGTGCGCAGGAGATGAGCCGCGCATCAGTCGGGTTCATGATGCAGGATCACACCTCAGATGCGATGGAAATTATCAAGAAGCTGTTCTCGCCGGAGTTCCGCAATCGCCTCGATGCGATCATTCAGTTCGATTCGCTCGACGAGGTTTCGATCGCTCGAGTGGTCGATAAGCTAATCGTCGAGCTCGAAGCGCAACTCGACAAGAACAACGTGACTATCGAGCTGGAGCCAGCGGCGCGAACCTGGATCGCGACGACGGGCTATGACAAGAAGATGGGTGCCCGTCCGATGGCGCGGGTCATCCAGGAGCACATCAAGCGGCCGCTTGCCGAGGAGTTGCTGTTTGGCGGACTTGTCGACGGCGGGCATGTGCGCGTTGCATTGAACGACGACTCCGACGGGCTCGTGCTCGTAACTGAGCCCGCGATGCGAGAGCTCGAGCACCTGCCCGAAGTCTAGCCCGAATATCGAAACTGCCTATCGAAGCGGGGGGCTTGCTAGCTAAGGTAACGGAGCCGCGGCCGTCGGCTCGAAGGACGCTCAGCGGGCGCGGTAGATGATCCGGCCTTTACTCAGGTCGTACGGCGTCAGCTCGATCGTTACGTTGTCGCCTTTGAGAATGCGAATATAGTGCTTGCGCATCTTTCCCGAAATGTGCGCGGTCACGATGTGGCCATTCTCCAGCTCGACGCGAAACGTCGTGTTGGGGAGCGTCTCAACGACGACCCCGTCCATCTGTATCGCTTCTTCTTTTGCCATAGTTCTCGAGCACAAGACTGAGGTGCCCATGCACCAGGGCGCAGAATTGTTGCATATCCGCTCGCAGCACCGCAACGCCAGCCTTGGAGCCCCGCAGATGCAGCGCTGCCGCTAAGACGCCAGAAGCGCGTGGTTCTCGAATTCCGCCTGCCAGGAGCCAGGATTGCCCATCGGGTGGCAGAGGGTCCTGAGCAAAGCCACGAATCCCTCGCGCGGCATCGTGTGTGCCCCGAAGGTCTTGAGGTGATGCGACCACACCTGGCAGTCGATGAGCTTGCAGCCGCGTCGCTGGAGAAAGCCGACGCCGTGGACAAAGGCAATTTTTGACGCATCGGATTGCTGCGAGAACATCGACTCGCCGAAGAAGACCGAGCCGATGCTGACTCCGTAGAGACCCCCGACGAGATCAGCGCCCGACCATGCCTCGAATGAATGTGCCCAGCCTAGTTCATGCAGCGTGACGTAGGCGCTGCGCATTTGCGGCGTAATCCACGTGGCCGCGGTGTAACGCCTCGGCTCGGCGCATGCGCGGATGACCTCATCGAATGCGGTGTCCGCCGTAATTCGAAGCTTGGATAGGCGCAGCGTGCGCTTCAGTCGCCGGGAGATATGTAGCTGCTCAGGTAGTAGCACGGCACGCGGATCAGGTGACCACCAGAGTATGGGCTGGGCGGTTTCGTACCAGGGGAAAATTCCCTTCGGGTAGGCATCGAGTAGCCATTCCGGATGCAGGCAGCCGCCTACGGCCAGCAGGCCATTCGGTTCCCGGAGCGCGTCGGCCGGTGGCGGGAAGTCGTCTGGCGATCCGGTCGCCGAGAGCCACTTCGGTTTATTCATCGGTGGCTTGCAAGTCGTCTGCCCGCGCGCCCACCGGCTAGGCTCCGCTCGGCCGGGTGCCGGTTTCGCGATAGGGCAGGTGCGTCGTGAGCTCGTGCATATACGCATCGACGTGCGTCTCCTCCCTAGCCAACAGCTCGCCGAGCGCGCGATTGAATCCCGAGTCGGACAGCCAGTGATTAGACCATGTTGCTGTTGGCACGAAGCCGCGGCTGATCTTGTGCTCGCCCTGCGTCCCGGGCTCGAAGCTCGCGATCTGCTCGCGGATGCAGTATTCGATGCCTTGGTAGTAACAGGCCTCGAAATGCAGGCTGTGAAAATCAGCGAGGCTGCCCCAGTAGCGCCCGAACAGCGTATCGCTACTGCGAAAGCATATCGCGGAGGCAATCGGCTTGCGGTCGTAGCGCGCAAGCATCACGACAAGGCTCTCGGGCATCGTCTGGCTGATTTCCGCGAAGAACTCCCGATTTAGGTAGGGTAGTCGGCCACGACGCATAAACGTCCTGCTATAGAAGCCAAATACAGCCTCCCAGTCCTCCTCGCTGAGCTCATCGCCGCGCAGCTGCTCGAATCGCACGCCGGCCTCGGCGATACGGCGCCGTTCGCGACGCGCTTTCTTGCGTTTCGCGGACGTGAAGCTGGCGAGGAAACCTTCGAAATCGCTATAGCCTTCGTTTCGCCAATGAAACTGGCAGCCTTTGCGTGCGTGCAATCCGGCATCGGCGAGGAGCCGCTGCTCCGCAGCTGTCGGAAACAGGATATGCAAGGAGGAGGCCTGCAAACGGTCGCACAATTGACGGGCGGCTTCCAGGAGCGTATCGGCGACGTGCTGGAAATCCGCCTGCGCGGCGATCAGCAGCCGATGGCCAGTCGCCGGCGTAAACGGTACGGCACAGACCAGCTTCGGATAGTACTCGAGCCCGGCCTGCTCGTAGGCGTGCGCCCAGCCCCAATCGAAAACGAACTCGCCGCTGGAATCGTGCTTGATGTAGAGCGGCAGTGCGCCGACGAGGGCAGCGTCGGTATCGTGCGCCAATAGATGATGGGGCTGCCAGGTGGTATCTGCGCCGACGCATGCGGTGCGCTCCAGCGCCGCGAGAAATTCGTGGCGCAGGAACGGCGAATCGCCCGCAAGGCGGTTCCATGCAGTCGCGTCTACGTCCCTGATGTCGGTGGTGTGGCTCAGTTGCACGGCGCGGCTCAGTCATCCATGGCGCTGAAGACGATTACAACACAGCCCGGCCGGGGCCGGTACGGAGCCGGCTTCGGCCCCCGGAGCCACGCGCGAGGCCGGAATCGCGTGGAATTAGGGGCTATCCCCGCGGCGTACTATTTGTATAATCAGCGTCTTAAGTTAAATTCCTGAGGGCATTTGAGCAGAATGAAGTCTACGAGCCTGGCCCGACCATTCATCGTGCCGAGGATGAAAGGGCTCAGAGAATCAGCGCTCTGGCTAGCTGCTGGACTGGCCGTGATTCTGTTCGTCGCGCTAGCGAGCTACGAGCCGAACGATCCGGCGTTCAGCGTGTCTGGCGACAGCCGCAGCGTCACCAACCGCATGGGCCCGGCCGGGGCATGGTTCGCTGATCTGGCCTACCTGCTGTTCGGACAGCCTGCGTATCTGTTTCCGGTTCTCGTGCTACTCGGCGGGTTTCTGTTTTTTCGCGGCCGGGAGCACCCGACCTCGCGTAAGGCCGTGCTGTGGCGGAGCGCAGGTTTTGCGTTGACCCTGCTTGCGAGCTGCGGTTTGGCGACCCTGCATTTTTCCCTGCCCTTGCTGCGCGAGACGGCGGGCGGGATTCTCGGGCAACTCGTCGGCGGTGGTTTCGCCTATGTGCTGAGCCCGTTGGGGGCGACGGTATTTCTGCTCGTCGTATGGTTGGCTGCCGTGTCTCTCGCGACCGGTGTTTCCTGGCTCGCGGTTATGGAGTACGTCGGCCGCAGTGTCCTTGTCGGCGTCGCTGCAGCCGAGGCCGCACTCGGTCGCGCGCGGATTTGGCTCGAGGGCCGTCGCGCACGCCAGGAGCGCCACGATCTCGTAGTCAAAACCCGATCCAAGCCTAAGATCGAAATACGCCGGATCGAGCCGGTGTTGGAGGCAGTTGAGCCGAGTGCCCGACTGGAACGCGAGAAGCAGGTGCCGCTGTTCGCGCCTTCCGGCTCCTCGGAGCTGCCGGCACTCGCCTTGCTCGACGATCCGCCAAAGCGTGAGGGAGGTTACTCCCCCGAAGCGCTAGAGGCGATGTCACGCCTCGTGGAGCTCAAGCTTGCTGACTTCGGCGTGGAGGTCGAAGTCGTCGCGGTGCATCCGGGGCCGGTCGTTACCCGATTCGAGCTAAAACCGGCGGCCGGCGTCAAAGTGAGCCAGATCAGCAATCTGTCCAAGGATTTAGCCCGCGCCTTGTCGACGGTCAGCGTGCGTATCGTCGAGATCATTCCCGGCAAGCCCTACGTCGGGCTCGAGATCCCGAACGAGGTCCGCGAGCTGGTCGCACTTGGTGAAATCGTCAAGTCGCGGGTTTACGACGATCTGGCTTCTCCGCTGACGCTGGCCCTGGGCAAGGATATCGGCGGGCAGCCGGTTGTGGCGGACCTGGCCAAGATGCCGCATCTGCTGATTGCCGGCACCACCGGATCGGGCAAGTCGGTGGCCATTAACGCGATGGTGCTGAGCCTGCTCTACAAAGCGACACCAGAGCAGGTGCGCCTGATCATGATCGATCCGAAGATGCTCGAGCTGTCGGTTTACGAGGGTATTCCGCATCTGCTGGCACCCGTCGTCACGAATATGAAGGATGCCGCTAACGCGTTGCGCTGGTGCGTCGCCGAGATGGAGCGGCGCTATGCTCTGATGGCCGCGCTCGGTGTCCGGCATCTGGCCAGCTACAACCGCAAAGTCATCGAAGCGAACGACCGTGGTGAACCGATCCCCGACCCGACTTATAAGGATCCGCTCCAAACGGGTGATCCAGCACCGGATTTAGAGCAGCTGCCCTACATCGTCGTCATTATCGATGAGCTTGCTGACATGATGATGATGGTCGGCAAGAAGGTCGAAGAGCTGATCGCCCGGCTCGCGCAGAAGGCGCGCGCCTCCGGGATACATATGATCATCGCGACGCAGCGACCGTCGGTCGACGTCATCACAGGCTTGATCAAGGCAAACATCCCGTGCCGCATCGCGTTTCAGGTCTCGGCTAAGGTCGACTCGCGTACCATTCTCGATCAGATGGGAGCCGAGGCGCTTCTCGGGCATGGCGATATGCTGTTTCTTCCTCCCGGCACCTCGACGCCGACTCGAATCCATGGCGCGTTCGTTTCCGACAATGAAGTCCACGCGGTCGTCAAGAACTTGAGGGGAACGGCGGGCCCGAACTTTATCGACGAGATTCTCTCTGGGCCGTCGGCTGAATTCGGTGGCGCTACCGTCATGATCGGCGGTGACGAGTTGGACGCCGAGCAGGATCCACTTTACGATGAGGCTGTGAGGATCGTGACGGAGAGCCGCAAGGCATCGATCTCGAGCGTCCAGCGCCGCCTCAAAGTCGGTTACAACCGTGCGGCTAGGATGGTGGAAAGCATGGAGGAGGCTGGCGTCGTTGGAAGCTTGCAGACGAACGGATTCAGAGAGGTGCTCGCGCCGCCGCCACCTGCGAGCGATTAGCACGGCGGTGCTTCCAGCGCTGGCCGTTGCCGGCCTTTTACTCTTTGGCGGCTTGGCTCAGTCCCAGGCGGTAGAGAACGACGCGGCACCGACGGGCGCTGATATGCTGCGGCAGTTTCTCCAAGAGACGCAGACCCTGCGCGCGACTTTTCACCAGGAGCTTCTCGGGCCGGACAACGACGTTCTCGAGCTTGCGACCGGGAGCCTTTCGATTCGTCGGCCTGGCCGATTCTCCTGGCATTACGCGCAGCCCATCGACCAGCTCGTCGTGGCTGACGGACAGAACCTGTGGATATACGATGCCGAGCTTGCTCAGGCGACTGTCGCGCCGCTCGACGCTGCGACGCCGGCGAGTCCAGCCATGCTATTGAGCGGCGATGCGACGCTCGACACAGAGTTCGACGTGCTCGAGACCTTCGATGCTGAGACCCTTAGCTGGGTAAGGCTCGCACCGAAGCCGGCCGGCACCGATTTCAAAGAAGTGCTGATAGGCTTTCGCGATGGCCTGCTCAATCAGTTGCGTTTACTGGACAGCCTCGAGCAGGTGACGACGATCGAATTCTTCGATTTGGAAGTCAATCCAGCAGTGGCCGATGCCGTGTTCGAGTTCGACCCGCCCTCCGGGGTCGATGTGATCGGTGAGGCAAGATAGGTTTAAATGCTGCCGCTTCGTTATCCGTGGCTTTGGGTGCTGCTCGGCTGGACGCTGATTGCAGGGGTTATCTATGGCAGCCTGACTTCGGACGGAATGGTGCGTTGGCTACCTTTCTCCGATGACGTCATGCACGCGAGCTCCTATGGGCTTTTGATGACGTGGTTCGCGGGCCTCTATAGCCGTAACAGGTACGGCTGGATAGCGCTGGTCGTCTTGACGTTGGGCCTCGCCCTGGAGATTATTCAGAGCCAGCTGTCCTACCGTAGCTTCGATCCCTTCGATCTGCTTGCGAATGCGCTGGGAGTCTCGGTGGGATTTATCCTGTCGTTCTGGATGCTTGCTGGCTGGTGCCAGCGCTTGGAAGAGTGGTTGACCTCTCGTCATGCTGGATACTAAAGGGCTAAGGAACGACCTGGACGAGGTCGCGAGGAACCTCGCGCGCCGTGGCTTCGTGCTCGATCGCGAGACCTTTTTGGAGCTCGAAGGCGGGCGCAAGGAGCTCCAGGTCAAGGTTGAATCTTTACGCAACGAGCGCAACGAGCGCTCCAAGGCCATCGGCAAGGCCAAAGCGGCCGGCGAGGATATCGCGCCTCTGACGCGACAGGTCAGCGAGCTCGGCCAAGCCTTAGATGCTGCGGAGACCGGTTTGGAGGGCGTGCAGGAACGCTTGAATGCGCTGCTCGCGGGCTTACCGAACCTCTTGCATCCTTCGGTTCCCGACGGTGCGAATGAGACTTCGAACGTTGAGGTCCGCCGATGGGGCGATCCGCCAAACTTCGACTTCGACGTCAAGGACCATGTCGTCCTCGGCGAGCAGCTCGGACTGGTCGATTTCGAGGCCGCCGCGAAGTTGTCTGGCAGCCGGTTCGTTGTGCTGCGGGGCGCAGCCGCGCGCTTACACCGCGCGCTGATTCAGTTCATGCTCGACGTTCACACTCAAGAGCATGGCTATGCCGAGGTCTATGTGCCGTATCTTGTGAATGACGAGGCGCTCTTTGGCACCGGTCAGCTACCTAAGTTTGCGGACGACCTGTTCCAGGTCGCCGGTGAGCATGCGTTGCGGCTGATTCCGACCGCCGAGGTGCCGCTCAGTAATCTCGTCCGCGACCGAATACTCGAGTCGCAGGAACTACCGCTTCGGATGACTGCGCATACGCCGTGTTTCCGCTCCGAAGCTGGATCTTACGGTGCCGATACGCGCGGCATGATCCGCCAGCATCAGTTCGAGAAGGTCGAGCTCGTTCACATCGTCGAGCCGGCCAGCTCGTATGCGGCGCTCGAGGAGCTCGTCGGTCATGCGGAGGTCATCCTGCAACGCCTAGAGCTTCCCTACCGGGTCGTTACCCTCTGCGGTGGCGATACAGGATTCAGCGCGGCGAAGACCTACGACATCGAGGTCTGGCTGCCGGGACAGGGCCGGTACCGCGAGATCTCTTCATGCAGCAATTGCGAGGGATTTCAGGCCAGGCGCATGCAGGCACGGGTCCGCAACCCTGAGTCCGGCAAGATCGAGCTCGTGCACACGCTGAATGGATCGGGCGTGGCGGCCGGCAGGGCGTTCATTGCCGTGCTGGAGAACTTCCAGCAGGCTGATGGCAGCGTTGCCATTCCCGCCGCGTTGCATTCTTACATGGGTGGGCTGACCCGGTTAGAGGCGCTCTGAGTTACGCTTGCGATTTCGGCACTCTGCTAGGCCTCGCCCGGGATGGCCACTCAGACAAGCCGCCTGAGGCATGGCTCGAGCGGGCGGCAAACACGAACTTGCTAAGGCTTGAGCCGATAGCCCGTGCGGAATATCCAGGATATGCACGCCATGCAGGCGAACAGGAACAGCGCAATCATGCCGACGCTCAGTCTCATATCGACGTCGGCATTCTCATAGAAGCTCCACCGAAATCCGCTGACCAGATAGACGACAGGATTGAACAGAGTCACCGTGCGCCAGGCCGGTGGCAGCATGTCGATCGAATAGAAGGTGCCGCCGAGAAACGCTAGCGGCGTGATGATGACGAGCGGAATGATCTGCAGCCGCTCGAAGCCGTCGGCCCAGATGCCGATGATGAAGCCGAACATGCTGAAAGTGACCGCGGTCAGCACGAGAAACAGCAGCATCCAGAAAGGATGGGCAATCTCGATTGGGACAAACAGGCTGGCGGTCGCCAGAATGATGCCGCCGAGAATGATCGATTTGCTCGCTGCGGCGCCGACATAGCCGATCGTAATTTCAACGTGCGACATCGGTGCCGACAGCACCTCGTAGATCGTGCCGGTAAAGCGCGGCAGATAAATGCCGAAAGAAGCATTGGAGATGCTTTCGGTCAGCAAAGACAGCATGATCAAGCCGGGCACTATGAACGCTCCGTAGCTGACCCCGCCGACATCGCTGATGCGTGAGCCGATCGCTGACCCGAATACGATGAAGTAGAGGCAGGTCGAGATCACCGGCGAGATAATGCTTTGAAAAAGCGTGCGCCAGGCGCGCGCCATCTCGAAATAATAGATTGCTCGAATTGCGTAGAGGTTCATTTGGGCTTCTTGACCAGGCTCACGAAAATATCCTCCAGCGAACTCTGGGTTGTATCGATATCCTTAAAGCGGATGCCGCTGTCACCGAGCTCCTGCAATAGTGTTGTGATGCCCGTGCGCGCGCTCTGCGTGTTGTAGGTATACACGAGCGTGTTCCCCTCGTCGGCAAGCTCGAGGCCGTATTCAGCCAGAGCCGCCGGTACTGACGCGAGTGGGTTGGTGAGCTCAAGCTTCAACTGTTTCTTGCCGAGCTTGCGCATCAGCTCGATCTTCTCTTCCACGACGATGAGCTCACCATTATTTATCACACCGACACGGTCGGCCATTTGCTCCGCCTCGTCGATGTAGTGTGTTGTCAGGATGATCGTGACCCCGGTATCGCGCAAAGTCTGCACGATGTTCCACATATCCTGGCGAAGCTCGACATCGACCCCGGCGGTCGGCTCGTCGAGAAACAAAATCGTAGGCTCGTGCGAGAGCGCCTTGGCGATCATCAGCCGGCGCTTCATCCCGCCTGACAGCGTCATGATCTTGTCGTGGCGCTTATCCCAGAGCGTCAGAGACTGCAGAACCTCGCTGATGTGCGCCTTGCTGGGCGGCTTGCCGAACACGCCGCGGCTGAAGACAACGGTGTTCCAGACCGTCTCGAAGGCATCGGTCGTAAGCTCCTGCGGCACGAGGCCAATCATTGCTCGGGTTTTGCGAAACTCCTTGCGGCTGTCGTGGCCGTCTATGGTGATAGTGCCCGAGCTCGGATTGACGAGACCGCAAACGCAGCCTATCAGCGTGGTCTTACCGGCGCCGTTGGGTCCGAGCAGGGCAAGGATCTCGCCGCGCCGGATGTCGAGATCGATGCTCTTCAAGGCTTGGTAGCCAGAGGCATAGGTCTTCGACAACTGTTGAATGGAGATGACGGGCTGCATAGTGGTGGGGTCGTAACGGAGCGCTATTGTCGCTCATTCAGCCCCGTTTCAGCATCCCCCGATCGCGATCTTGCGAAGCGCTTGCCGCGAGCGACTCGGTGCCGCGCACGGTTGCGCCCAGCGAGGCCGACGATCGCCGCAGCTTCTCGCGGTCCGTGTTCGGTGAGATACTCGCTAGGCTCGGCTGTTGCGCACCGTCGGCACGACGCCGGACTTTGGCATCGCAGCTGCTAAAATAAGGCAGCGTAGCCCAGGGTCTGCCCGCTCCGATTGCGTCGGGCCCAGGCGCGCACTTTGAGGTGCGCCTTGATCGATTAACGCGCACGAATTGGGAGAATCTCGATGGCCGATTCAGATCGCGACGAACAAACTTCGGCGCACCGGCGCCAGTTTCTCCGGACAAGCGCCATGGCGGGCGCGGCGGCCCTCGTAGGGGCGGCGAGCGACGCGGCGAACGCACAAAGCGGGGCCGCGGCGCCCAATGGCTCGGCCATCCCCGTCATGACGGCTGCGGCCGAGGCTGCGCCGCCGGGCGATGTGCAGGTACTCGCCGCCGACGAGCGCTGCGGCTCGGACTTCATGGTCGACGTCATTAAATCCCTGGACTTCGAATACGTCTGCGCGAATCCAGGGTCCAGCTTCCGTGGTCTGCACGAGTCGATCATCAATTACGGTGGTAACGAGGCGCCGGAGCTCGTCACCTGCTGCCACGAGGAATCGTCGGTCGCCATGGCCCATGGCTACTACAAGGCCGAGGGCAAGCCCCTGGCGGTCATGGCTCATGGCACGGTCGGCCTGCAGCACGCGTCAATGGCGCTCTATAACGCCTGGTGTGACCGCGTACCCGTCTACATGATCATTGGCAACCACAATGACGCAGCCTTGCGTCGGCCCGCGGAGTGGTACCACGGCGTGCAGGATGCGGCGCTGATGGTGCGGGATTACACGAAGTGGGACGACACGCCGTGGTCACTGACGCACTTCGCCGAATCCGCCGTGCGTGCTTACAAGGTTGCGCTTACGCCGCCGATGGCGCCAGTCGTGATCGTGCTCGATGGTCATCTGCAGGAAGAGCCGATTCCAAAGAACGCTCGTCTGTCGATTCCGCGGCTCACGCTGCCGGCGCTGCCGCAGGGGGACTCCGGGGCAGTAGAGGAGACCGCGCGCTGGCTCGTGGAAGCTGACAATCCCGTTATCGTCGCCGACCGCTATGCACGCACGCCCGAGGGCATGCGCCTGCTGGTCGAGCTGGCGGAAGCCCTGCAGGCGGCCGTCATCGATCAGGGCAGTCGCATGAACTTCCCTTCGCGCCATCCGCTCAATCAGAGCCAGCGCGCCGGCGCGGTCATCGCTGAAGCGGACGTCATACTCGGGCTCGAGCTCGTGGATTTCTGGGCCACGGTCAATTCCCTGCGCGACCAGTTGCACCGATCCACGCGCCGCGTAGCACAGTCCGATGCCAAGCTCGTCTCGATCACCACAGGCGACCTTTATATCCGCGCCAACTACCAGGACTTCCGCCGCATGCAGGAAGTCGATATCGCGATCGCCGCCGACGCCGAAGCGACGCTGCCGGCGCTGATCGATGCGGTTCGTCGGCAAACGAGCCGGGGCCGCAGCCGAGCCATGGGCGAGCGCGGCGCGAAGCTTGCTGATGCGCATGAGGCAAGCGCGGCGAATGCGCGCGCTGCGGCGGCCTACGCCTGGGATGCGAGCCCGGTCAGCACCGCGCGCCTGTGCGCGGAGATCTGGAACCAGATCAAGTCTGAGGATTGGTCACTGGTTTCGAGCTATTACAGCGACGGCGGCGGCTGGCCGCGGCGCCTCTGGGATTTTGACGCGCCCTATCGTTGGCTCGGTCACGCAGGCGGTGGAGGCATTGGCTACGGCGCTCCCGCATCGGTCGGCGCCGCGCTCGCCAACCGCAAGCATGGCCGTTTCTCGGTCGCGATCCAGACCGACGGCGATCTCATGTATGCGCCGGGCGTGTTGTGGACGGCCGCGCATCATGGTATTCCGCTGCTGAGCGTCATGAACAACAACCGTGCTTATCACATGGAAATCATGCACGTTCAGCGGATGTGCAATGCGCGCAATCGCGGTGTCGAGCGAGCACGCATCGGCAGCGAGATCACGAACCCGAATATTGACTACGCGCGCCTCGCGCAGAGCATGGGTATCTATGCCGAGGGGCCGATCGCGAGCGCGGCCGAGCTTGGTCCCGCGCTGCGACGTGCCGTTGAGGTGGTGAAGCGCGGCGAGCCCGCGCTCGTCGATGTCGTTACCCAGGTGCGGTGAGTGGAACCGATGTCACGATTCGTTATCTGGAGCCTGCCTGTGGTGCTAGCTTTCGCGACTGCGCTGTCCGCGCCTGCCATCGCTCAGGACCGTGCGATAGATGGTGGTGCGACGTTCGCGCAATCCGCTTGCGCCGGCTGCCACGGGCCACAAGGTCGCGGCACGGCGCTCGCCCCGTCCATCGCCGGGCCAAGCCTGACGGAAGAGCAATTTCGCAGCGCCGTGCGCACGGCGCGCGGTGCCATGCCCGCATTCGGGGCCGA
>JAHEEM010000034.1:12314-13841 GCA_024640695.1 Rhodospirillaceae bacterium
GCCGACGTGCTGTCCGATGACACTGTCACGGCGCTGCATGCGTACCTGAGGTCGCAAGCGGCAACGGTCATACCGGCTGGCCGCGCCGAGGCTGGCGCCTCCCGCTTCGAGCAGGTGGGCTGTTATTCGTGTCATTCGAATCAGGGCCAGGGTGGAACGCAGGGACCGCGCATCGGCCCGCGGCCGATTCGTTGGGAGCGGTTTGCCTGGTACGTCCGCCATCCGGCAGGCCAGATGCCGCCATACTCGGCAGCTGTGCTATCCGATCAAGATCTCGCCGACATTCATGAGTTTCTCGCCACCCGCCCCGAACCGCAGCCTGTAAGCGACATCCTGCTGCTCGCCCCGTGACGCGGCGGCGCGGGCGCTTATCCGGCGGCCGTGATGATGGCCAGCGCCTCCTCGGCGGACTCCACGAAGCGAATCAGCGCGAGATCTTCCGGGCTGATGACGCCGATCTCGACGAGGCCATCGAAGTCGATGATGCGCCGCCAGAACGATTCTCCGAACAGCAGCACGGGCAGCGGCTTGATTCGGCCGGTTTGCAGCAGCGTGAGCGCTTCGAACAGCTCATCGAGCGTGCCGTAACCGCCCGGAAAGAAGACGAGGGCGCGGGCGCGCAGCAGAAAATGCAGTTTACGCATCGCGAAATAGTGGAACTGGAAGGCGAACTCCGGTGTGATGTAGGGATTGGGCACCTGCTCTTTGGGCAGGACAATGTTCAGGCCGATCGTCGGCACGTCACGGTCTGCGGCACCGCGGTTAGCTGCCTCCATGATGCCCGGGCCGCCGCCGGTCATGACCACGAAGTCGAGCGATATGCCGTCTGTCGTGGCGTCGGCAACGAGTGCGCCGAACCGCCGCGCCTCGGCGTAGTAGGCCGGGTCCAGCTTGCATTGTGACTCTCCCTCCGCGCACGGTGTGTCCGGGTCTCGGACCCGCGTGCTGCCGAACACGACGACGGTCGAGTGAATCCCGGCGGCTTTCATGCGGCGCTCTGGCTTGAGGTATTCGAGCATAAGGCGCACGCCGCGCAGACCGTCCTCGAGCAGGAACTCGTCGTCCGCGAACGCGAGCCGATAGCTCGGTGAACGCGTCTGCTCAGTGTCCACCGCTGCGCGGTGCACGGTGAGATCCTCGACGGCGCTCGGAAAGCCGCGCCGCTGTTGCTCGTCGCTCATGGGAGATTCCTGATTACTTCGACGCAGGTAATGTAACACTGCGATCGAAGAATCCGAGCCGCGTGCCTCGCCCATCTGTATAAGCAGTCGGGTTAACTGCCTGCTAAACTCTTTGCATGAGCTTAAGATCTGCATGCTCCAGAGCCCTGGCACTCGGTGTCTGCCTGCTGCTTACTCAGCCGGTTTGGGCTCAGGACGACGTGCTGTTCGCGGCGCTGCGTGCCGGTGGCCATGTCGGACTCATGCGGCATTCGACCGCGCCGGGGTCGGACGATCCGCCCGGATTTCGGCTTGGGGACTGCTCGACGCAGCGGAACTTGTCGGCAGGCGGTCGGGAACAGGCGGC
>JAHEEM010000034.1:13851-18252 GCA_024640695.1 Rhodospirillaceae bacterium
ATCGACTCTGTGCGGATTGTCTCGAGCCAGTGGTGCCGCTGCATCGACACCGCGGAGCTGCTCGGGCTCGGACCGGTCGAACAGCTGTCCTATCTGAACTCGCTCGTGTCATACCCGCGCGAGAGCGCCGAGATGACACGCAATGCGCGCGACTGGCTACTCGACATCGATCTGAGCTCACCGGTCTTGGTCGTCACGCACCAGGTCAACATCGGTGCGCTCCTGCGACGCTACCCCGAGGAGGGCGAGATTGTGGTAGTTAGGCCGACATCAGA
Source organism: Rhodospirillaceae bacterium (assembly GCA_024640695.1). Taxonomy (GTDB): domain Bacteria; phylum Pseudomonadota; class Gammaproteobacteria; order Steroidobacterales; family Rariloculaceae; genus JAHEEM01. The sequence continues at coordinate 14,127 of JAHEEM010000034.1, forward strand.
GGGTGAGCTCGAGGTCGTCGGCACGATCGGCGTCGACTAGCCGTCCGGCGCGCGGATCAATTTTCTGCAGCACGCAGGCAATCGTAGCTGCCGACCTCGGCGTCGGGATACCAGACCCAGTGCTTACCGAGTGTCACGGGTTCAGCAAAAATTGCCGGATCGGTAAACGTCACGCTGTAGTCGAGCCGGTCGCCCTGGGGACTGACGGTAAATCGCTCAACCATCTCTGCCTGCGTGGTCAGCGGCACGCCCAGACCATCGAAGTGACCCCAGTTCATCTGCGTCGTCGTGACGATCAGCGTTTGCTCGTTCTCCCACCGTCCGACCGAGTAGCCGAGTAAGGAACCGGGTTGGCCGTCGGCGGAAGCGCCGGGCGACATGTGGATCCGCCGCACGGTGTCGAACTCTTCCTGGTGCCAGAGGATGTCTTGAGCATCGCGCCGGAACTCGAACGGGTAGGGCGCTTCCATGATCATCGGCATGCCTTTAGGGGCGCAATTACGTAACGGGTTGTCTCGCTCCCAGACGAAGGCATCCGCGGCCTGCTGCGCGGCTTCGGTGAGTTTGGAGCGATACTCGGGCCGGCGGCCGAAATTTCGCGGTATGAGCATCGGAATCGTATCCGGCGTGCTCCAGATCCGGAGCATGCCGAGCTCGGGCGCGGATGTGTCGCCCTGACCGAGCCTGCGGCTTTCGGTCATCGCCACGATCTGATCCGACCAGCGCGGCTCGACACGCGGCCCAAGCAGCACTTCCTCGCCCCGACTCGTCAAGACGTTGCTGAGGTACACCCCTCGGGCACCGTCGCGGGCAGGATTTCCCGCGACGCGGATCCGGTCGCCGACTGTGATGAAGTTCGGGTCCATCTGCCAGCGACGCATATTACTAAGTGAGGTCGTCGCCATTGCCCAGTTCTGCGCGACGCCGTCGGGACCGATCACGCGCATCGAAATCTGCACGTGTGGGTTGCGCCAGAGCAGGGCAGTGACCTCGCCCTCGATCTCGATAATAGAGTTCGCGTCGTAGCTGCCACTGATGGCGTGATGGGCGCTCGTAACTGGAGCCGTGCAGGCGAGGCTTAGAGCAGCGATTACGGCACGCATCATGATTAAGGTCCTCCGGCGCTCAAGCGCTCTTGGGTTTCGGGCCCGGCCTCCATGCCGATAAGCAACGCTTGTAATTCGTTTGGATTCTACCTTGGCGGTGGTCGGCTGGTCGCGAGCTTCCGGCTATGGGCAGGCCAGCGCGCGCAGCGGGTACCCTGGGATTACAGCATCCGAGGTCTCCGCCTCCCCCCTGTATCAGGAGCTGTTGATGCGGCGCACGGCTGTTTGGCCAGACATTCGCGGCCGCTAGCGTCTCTTGCGGCGATCACGGACGCGCTAGAACTGGTAGTTGAAGCCCAGGCTCACGATTTGGGATTCATAGTAGTTCTCATAGATGGCATCGAATCCATCACCTTTGATGAACTGCTTGATACCGAAGTTGTTGAACAGATCCACGACCGAGAAGACGAGCTCGCCTTTGCCCTCCATGACCGGCTTGCTGATGCCGAGGTCTACCGACGAGCGCGCGGCTTGCGTGCCTTGGGCGATGTTTTTTTCAGCGTAGTAGACGACGGCGAGTTGAAAACGCACGCCGCTGCGGAATTCGAAGAGGTTGTTGAGCTTAAAATCCCAGGTGCTATCGGCCGAACGCTCGACGAAGAACGGTCTTTCCACCGGGAACAATAGCGTCACCGTGTCCGCCTCGACGACGTTTTCGTACCAGTTGACGCTGCCGGACAGCTCCCAGCCGTCGCGGATATCCTGGCTCAGAATGAGTTCCAGCCCCGTGTTGGTTCCGCTGCCGACGTTTTGGTAGATCTTATTGACGATGTCGTAGTCTGCGTTAGTCGGATCGATCGCGAAGACACGCGTAAATGGATCGTCGATGTCTCGATGATAGAGGGAGGCAATGACCGATCCGGTTTCCCATAGGCGCTCGTAGGCGAGCTCGAATATCTTTGTGAACTGTGGCCGCAGATAGGGGTTGCCGACCTTGAGCAACTCTGGATCGTCGTACTTTGGAAAAATCCGCAGCTCGGGCTCGCCTGGCCTATCCACTCGACTGTTGAAGTGCGCGGACAGGCGATCTTGATCATCGAGGTTGTAAGTCAGTCGAATGTTCGGGTAGAGCTTCGAGTAGTCGTAGGAATCGCTACGATCGTAATAGATATTCTCCTCCGGAAGGTCATAAGTGACCTCGGTTAGCTCTGCGCGCAGCCCGATCTCGATGTCGTATCTTTCTTTTTCATGCACGAAATTGAGATAGCTTGCGTAGATGTCCTCACTCCACTCCGACCAGTCGCCGAGTCCGGGATAGATGATCGAGTCGACGCCGGGAGTGATATCGTAGGTGATAGGAATCCAGCGCTTCTGAAATCGCGCGCCAACCTCGAGTCGGCCACTTCGCAGCGGCCTTACGTAGTCGAACTGAATCGGTAGCGTATTCTCTTCGGCAACGAGATGTGTCGCGTCCGTCCCGATGCGGACGGGCGATATCTCGTTGAGGAAATAGGCCTCGTCTTCCCAGCCCCTTGTGTACTGCATGCCGATGCTGTATTCGTGCCCCGGCTCGTCAAAGCGCCGTTCGTAGCTCAGGTTTAAATTTAAATAGCCCGTGTCCTCGTTTTCCTCCCAGAACCAGTATCGGAGCAGTTCTTGCGTCAGGCCGTCAACGAACGGCACCTGGGCGACGTCCTTGTGGGTTTCGAAGTCGATCACCGAGGAAAATGTCAGCGTTCTGTCGTCATCGAGCGCCTTATCGAAGCCGCCATTAATGATGTAATGAGTCTGCTCGCGATTCTCGGGCACCTGCGAGTAGATCACGCGCCCATCGTCATAGAATCGCGATGTGAACTCGTTGTTCGGCAAGTCGTCCTGAAAGAGGACTTCGGCTTGCAGAAATGAGTTGATCGTCTCGGTGTTGTTGACGAGGTTGATGCTGGGGGTGATCTTTGGGTTGCGAGAAAAGCTGCCGAGGTCGGTCGGCAAGTCATTTTTGCGTTTCGTGAGCAAGCCCGAGCCGACCGTTAGTCCGGCATCGACGTGAAGGCCGTACTCCTGGTCGCGCTTGTAGGTGATGTTGATGATCCCCGCCATGCCGGCAGCGTCATATCGGGCCGAGGGATTGTTGATGATCTCGATGCTTTCGATACTGCCAGCCGGAATGCTGTCGAGCCCGGACTGATTGCCGAACCCGGTCAGACTTGAAGGTTTGCCGTCGATCAAGATTGTGACCCGGTCGCTGCCTCGCAGCATGACTTTGTCTTCCTGATCGACCGTGATGCCGGGAAGCCCGCGCATCGCGTCCAGCAGCGAGCCGCTCGTCTGAGCGACGTTATCCGCCATCGAGAAGACCCGCCGGTCAAGGCTTGCCTCGAGGATCTGACGCTGTGCAGAGACGACGATCTCCTCAATCTCACCGCTCTCTGCGGTGAGCCTGATATCGCCGAGATCGAAGATATTATTCTTGTCGCCGATCAGCACCGGCGTTGACGCCGGAACATAGCCGATAAATCGTGAGCTAATGACATAGCTGCCTTCGGTCAGGCCAGAGATGATGAAGCGCCCCGACTCGTCAGATAGCGTGCCGGTAATCTCGCGGCCATCGGAGCGGTTGCTGATCGTGATCGTAGCGAACGGTATCGGCTCGAGACTTGCCTGATCGATGAGCCGCCCGGACACGGTGGCGTCGTCCTGCGCAAACGCGATAGCGGACCAGACCAGAAAAAACGATGCGGCGATACGCTGCATGAGCCTGCCCCTCTGGAGCAAATGATGAGATTCGACCTAACTTGCAATTCTAAGGCAAGGCACAGGGTCGCAACACCAATCTAACGATCGAGGCAATCGCTCGGAACAAGAGCGAACTGGATGTGGGCTTGGATGCCTTCAGCTCAGCCGAGTTCCATCACTGTAGTGTCTTGGCCATATTTTGCCGGCCCGCACGGCCTGAGATTGCTGCATCCGCGCGGGGACGGTGACCGGCAGCCCGATCCTGCGGTGCATTCCTGCTCACGAAAAGCCCGGTCCTACGCCCGATTGATGCGGGGCCGCCTTGCGATTGCGGTGTCAGGCGCTGT
>JAHEEM010000232.1 GCA_024640695.1 Rhodospirillaceae bacterium
GCGCTCCGAGGGATGCACGCCCTCCTCGACCGGCAGATTTGCGCTGCGCCATGCTTTCAGACCGCCGTCGAGAACACTGACCTGCTCGTGACCAAGCCAGCGCAGCATCCACCATAGGCGGGACGCCATCGCCGCGTTGCCGTCGTCATAAGCTACAACCCAGGACCGATTAGAGAGACCAAGACCGCGCAGGGTCTCGACAAATGCCGCTGGCGAGGGTAACGGATGGCGGCCCTCCGCTGCACTCGGGAGCTTCGCGAGATCTTCGTCCATGTGGGCGTGACGCGCGCCAGGGATGTGGCCCTCGAGATAGCTTCGTCGCCCTGCTTCGGGAGCCAGGAGCTGATGACGGCAGTCGATGACCACAAGGTCCGGCTCCCCGAGACGAGCCGCGAGTTGCTCGGGGCTCACCAACGGGCGATTCAGGGGAAGCACTCGAACGCGTCTTTCATTCCGATTAGGCCTTCTCTACTGGAGCACCGGAAGGCGCAATGTAGTGACCAGCACGCCCCATCACCTCGGTAGGTTTTCGTCATCGAACTTCATCGTGCGAATACTTGCAAGCAGCTAGAAACCAGACGGGGCTGCAAAGTGCAGCCCCGTCTGGTAGCAAACTCGCTGCAACAACAGGCTAACGACGCAGCGCTGCCTGCAGCTGACGCTCACGGTCCTCTTCGATATTGACGTAATCAATCCAGGATTGAGCATTGGTCCGGCTTCTGTTGTCCTGAGCTGCGGATTCAAACGCCGTCCTGGCCTGAGAATACTCCTTGAGCTCGAACAAGCAGGCCCCCAGGATCATATTGGCCTGATCCTCGCGGCGAAGATCACCTTTGCGCATGGAGGTGCGGGAGGCCTCGACGCAGTCGTCATACCGCCCTAGATTCTGATAGGACTGGGCCAGACGCAAATCCATCTCGCCGTCTGCCATGAGGCTCGCAGCGCGCGTCATCGCCGGAATGGCTTTCTCGTCTTCCTGCGCCAGCTGCCAGGCCTGGGCCAGGATTCGCCAGTTGTTATCCGTCGACTCGATGCCGCCGGACTCTAGCCCAGCCGCCATGATTGCGGCTGCCTTGACCGGGATATCGGCGCCGAGCAAAAGCTGCGAGAGCTGCACAAGCTCGTTGCTGCGCGTAAGCCAACCTGCCTCGTACGCGGTCTCGTAAAGCGCAAGCTGCCGGGTATCGTCGCCCTCTTGACCGTACATAGCCGAGAGCTGAATGAAATACTCACGTTTGGGCCACGACTGGATCAGTGTTCCGAGCACGTCGATAACGTTGGGATAGTCTTCGAGCTCATAGTAGAAAACATTCAGTAAACGGTACCAGTTTTCCTGGATTTCCCGCCCCTGCTCTTGTGCAACCTGAATTCCCTGTAGAACAGGTTCGATGCCCTCGCGATAGCGCTCTAATGAATAGAATATTTGAGCTCTGAGGATGTAGGCGTCGGGATTCGCGTTCTCCGCCATAGCAAACCAGCTATCGAGCATCCGCAGCGAGTCCTCGTAGCGCTCTTGCTGAAAGAAAAGCTGCGTCAGCGTGAACCGCGTCGTGGTTTCCATGCCGAGCGGCAGATCCGGCTGCTGAAGCACCCGCTCGTACGACTCGATCGCCTCGCGATAGTTCTCCTGGCCAAAGTATATAAAGGCATAGAAATTCCAGAGTTGAGCGACCTCATAGCTATTGAGCCCGTCCATCTCTCGAACTTCCGAAAGAAGACGCATCGCACACTCGAGATCATCTATCTCGGCGCAGGCTTGAGCCTCAGAGAGCCGGGTATAGACGCGCTCCCTCATGGCGGGTGTCTTGCGCGTCTCCTGGTTCGCGGCACTCTGACCCTCGGCCGCTTGTGTTCCTTGCGCCCAAGCATTAACGGCACCAGTCAGTAACCCGGTCGCGACAACGCCAACCAGTAGAAATCTACGTCCTGAACGCAGCATCATGCCTTCTCCCACGTCTTAGTCCTGGATTTCGAACGTGATCTTGTTGCGGACGCCCGGCACCTCTACTGGCTCGCCATCGATGACGCGGGGCTTGTACTTGAACTTCAGCGCCGCTTCAGTAGCGGCACGCTCAAACATGCTGCTCGTCGACTCCACGACGACGGGATCCCTCACAGTACCCTGGCGAGTCACGGTGAACTCTACGACCACATAGCCTTCGAGGCCGCGTGACAGTGCGCGCGACGGATACACTGGGGCAACCTTGACGATCGGCAGATACTCACCATCGCTAACACCGAATCCCACGCCACCGACGTTAAGATTCGCCTCGACGACAGGCGCCGACATCGACACCGCCATGGAATTATCGAAGTTATCCGCCTGGTTCGGCGTGGGCATCTCGGGCGGCTTCTCTGGCTCCGGCGGTTTCTCGGGCTTATCCTTCTTAGTCTCGACTATTTCGTTACGCTCTACACGAACGAAATCCGTCACGCGGAACGTCGACGACTCTGTCAACGCCCCCTGCCCGGTTGCGATAAGGAGCTGCATCAGGAACAGCAACCCGAAGGTTACGCCTGCGCCGAGCCCGATAGAGATGGCATACCTTGCGATCATCGTCTAACCCCCGCTGCTTCTATACTTGCCCATTCTAGGCATGGGTCGGCCAGAAGGCAACCGCCAATCCAGCCGCCAAATTTGATCACGATCCTGGCTGCCGCCACGCCCTACGGGACGGCGGCTGCTAGTGTGATCTCCGTGACCCCCGCTGCCTTGGCAGCGTCCATCACCGTGATTACATATTCGTTATAAGCCTCGTTATCGGCTTGGATAACCACGCCGCCTTCTGGGTTCTCAGCGGCGATTCGTTCGATGGCGGCGCGCACACCTTCTGGCGGGACGGCACGCCCATCGATCCATATTTCGTTGCTTGAAGTCACGGCAACAAAGATGCTGCCGGATTCAGGCGTGAAGGCTGTAAATGCCTCGGGTCGAGTTACCTCGGCTCCCGGCTCTTTGACGAACACAGCCGTCACAATGAAAAAGATGAGCATGATGAAGACGACATCCAACATGGGAGTGAGATTAATCTCAGCTTCTTCTTCTTCGTTGAGTTGCTCGGCAACTGAGTCACGCATCTGCTGAATTCCTCTTGAGCTGTCCTATCTGGGAAGTCCGAGCTGTAATCACTGCGAAGCGATCGATATATTGTAGACGCCGGCCAGGCGCGAAGCGTCCATTACCGTGACGAGCGCCTCGGCGCTGGAAGTTCGCGAAGTCTGAATAACAACAGGGCGCTCCGGATCTTCGGCATGCAGGCGCTCAACATTCGCTCGAACCGCGCGCGGATCCACAATACGGTTGTCGATCCAAATATCGTCGGTCTCATCGATGATCACCAGAATTGCGCCTTCCTCCTGGACGACCTGCGCCTCCGGTGTATCGGGACGATTCACATCCAGGCCTGTCTCGCGGATGAATGTGGCGGTCACGATGAAGAAAATCAACATGATAAAAACAACGTCTAGCATCGGAGTCAGGTTGATCTCATTGTCATCCTGCTCTTGTTTGATACTGGTTATGTGGTTTCTCAACGCGTCATCCCCTGATTATCGCTGCGCGGCACCTAATGCCTTGCCGCTCGAGGCATAGTACTCCATCGACCCATTCGGTCAATGGTCCATCGTCATCTCGTCCTCGAGCAGTGCCATATTACGCTTCACGGTCCGCGTCAGAATTGTGACGAAGAACACGCCAGATAGGGCACCGACCATGCCGGCCATCGTCGGCACGGTCGCTTGCGATACGCCGGCGGCCATCGACCGAGCGTTACTCGTGCCCTGCATCGCCATGACTTCGAACACCTTGATCATGCCGGTCACCGTGCCCATCAGCCCAAATAGCGGGCACAAAGCCACGAGCGTCTGAATCAGAGACAGGCTCTGCTCGGCACCCATCTTCACACGCGAAATAATGAGCATGCGTACCTGATGTGCGTTCCACGAGCGGCGCTCCTTGCGGGCTTCCCACTCATCGAAGGCTGCTTTGATATTGCTTTTGAGCCCTGTCCGGAAATAGATCAGGCGCTCAAGTATCAGGATCCACATGACGAGGATCACGATACCGATAAGTCGCAGAATCGGTCCTCCGAGTTCAAGGAAACCCCGAATCGCCTCGTATGCGTCAACTAGAGTTTGCATCGACTAAATCTCCGTAGGTCGCCCGGTCACCCGGGCTGGCGCGTCTACGCCAGCCCGGGCCCGGGTTTTACACTGTCGATTAGCTGTTCTTTTCGGACTGCTCCGCGACGATACCCGCGCTCTGCTCCTGCAGAATCTGGGTAATCTGGCGGCTGCGGCCACTAACGACCGTATGCAGCAGCACTGTCGGGATAGCAACCGTCAGACCCAACACCGTGGTTACGAGCGCTTGCGAGATACCGCCCGCCATCGTCTGTGGATCTCCGGTGCCGAACAGCGTGATCGCCTGGAAGGTCTGGATCATACCGGTAACGGTACCGAGCAGGCCCAGCAGCGGCGCAACGACTGAAATTACCTTAATGAACAGGATGCCACGCTGCAGCTTCGGCATTTCCTTCAGGATTGCCTCACCAAGCTTGAGCTCCAAAGTTTCAGTATCTGCCTGCTTATTGCTGTGATAGACCTGCAAGACTCGACCGAGTGCGTTGTCGGCATTCGGGGTGTCGCGCTTGAGCTGCGACTTAACCTTGGCACCTGCGATCGTCAGCATGACGAGACGCTCCAAAGCTAGCAGCACGCCGAGGGCTCCCAGAGCAATAATGACGTAACCGACGATGCCGCCCTGGGTCACCCGCTCCTGCAGATTCGGCGTATCAACGTAGGCAGCCAGAATGACGCCGCGGGTAGGATCTATACCGAACCGCGAGAACGTGCCCGGCGCAGCATTGATGAGCTCGCTGGTGCTGTTCACGAAACGCCCTTGCTCTGGCTGTCGCTGCAGCTCGGACACTGAGTTCGTATCGGTGTTGTGCTGGAGGTAACGCCCCTCGGCGATCAGATTAAAGGAACCAATTCGGACAACGTCCTCAACACTGATCTCACCATCGGTCGTAACGACCTCGAAGTTTCGTATCCGCTTGA
>JAHEEM010000233.1 GCA_024640695.1 Rhodospirillaceae bacterium
TTACCTCGAAGCGCTACCGAGAGCTCCTTGGCCAGTGCGAGTATCGCGTGATCCAGCTCGGCGGGCTTGTCGAACTCGTGCATTGGATCAACTGCGGCCAAGATGCGCGGTACGCTTCCCAGCTGCCGAGGCTTGACCAGCAGCAGCGGCACCGGACAGCGTCGAATAAGGTTCCAGTCGGTATTCGAGAAAAGCGCCCGCTTCACTGCGCTGTGATAGTGAGTATCCTTGACGACGATAATTGGTTGCAGCTCGGCGACTTTGCGCAGAACGCCATGGTCGAGTGGGTGCTCCCAGTGTGCATCAGTTCGGACCGCTAGGCCGGATTCGCGGAGCGGTGCGGCCAGCGATTCGAGGTGGCGCATATGCATCTCGAGGAGCGCCTGTCTGGCTCCCTCCATTGCGTCGGATGCCAGGAAGTGCCCGCCCGCGAGCTGCTGGTCGTAGTCGCAGATCAGCAGTTCCAGCGTGGCCCCCAGGCAGCTCGCGAGCCAGGTCGCCCGCTCCAACGCCGGCTGTCGATCCGCGGTTGGATCGATTACAACGAGTACGTTTTTGCCGTCGCCGGTCATATCACCTCTCGAGCCGGACAGCAGAACTCTCAACCTCGGTTCCGGGGCCCCTGAATTGTTACTCGCAGCTCTGCGAGTGAGCGGAATTGTCACCGGATTTATACTCGCGGCTCGTCCGAGGCGATAATCGGGTCAAATGCCTAAGCCGAGTTCGGGAATTACCTATGCAGCCTAAGTCTGTCGAGCAGCCGCAGCGGGCCGATGTCGTCGCCGAGCTCAAGGCGCTGTTCAACGCGGCGGTCGACGGCATTATCGTCGCCGATCAGGACGGCATCATCGCCGAGTTCAACAAGGCCGCGGAGCGCCTGTTCGGTTATGCGGCCGACCAGATCGTGGGCCGGCCGATCAACATGCTGATGCCGGAGCCCGACAGATCTGCCCACGATGGCTACGTCAAGCGTTACCTCGAAACCGGTGAGGCGCGGATAATCGGCACAGGCCGCGAGGTGCGGGGACAACGGGCGGACGGCAGCACCTTCCCAATTTCTCTCAGCGTCGGCGAGATCGAGGGCGGTAGCGGCCGGCGCTTCATCGGCTTGATTCGAGATCTGTCGGCTCAGCGCGCCGCCGAGGAGGAGGCCTATCGGCTTCAGAACCGTCTCGCCCACGTAGGGCGATTCAGCCTCATGGGAGAGATGGCGGCTGGCTTAGCCCATGAGCTCAATCAGCCGCTCAGCGCGATCGTGAACTACTCCCAGGCCGGGCGGCGGCTCGCCGAGCGTGAGAACCCGGCCACCGCGTCGATCATTGACTGCCTAGAGAAGATTACCGACCAGGCAATGCGGGCGGGCCACATAATCGACAAGCTTCGCGACTTCCTGCGCAAGGACGATGCCACGAAGGCCGAGTTGAATCTCAACGATTTGGTCCTCAGCACATTGAACCTAGTCGAGGCAGATGCACGCGCCGAGGGGATTCCTATCCTCACCGATTTGGCCGAGGATCTTCCTCACATCAGTGGCGATCTGATTCAGCTACAGCAGGTTCTGATGAATCTGACGCGCAACGCCGTCGATGCAATGCGAGATGGGCCAAACAAAGACGACGGTATTCTGATACGGACCCGCCGACTCAGCGAAAGGGAGGTTCAGGTCAGCGTTCTCGATCATGGGCCCGGTGTGCCTCCGCAGCTCGAGAAGAGCATCTTTTTGCCGTTTGTGACGACCAAGCGGGATGGTCTTGGTGTCGGCCTTGCGATTAGTCGTACAATCATTCGCGCCCACGATGGTGAGTTATTTTGTCGCCGCAATCCGATCGGAGGCGCGATATTTGGATTTAACCTTCCCGCGACCCGGCGAGGATGACACGATGAGCAGCGATTCGGCAGTTGTGTATGTGGTAGACGACGATGAAGCGGTACGAGACTCCCTCAAGGTGCTGCTGGAATCGGTTGACTTGCAATGCCGAACCTACGGGTCAGCGACGGAGTTTCTCGAAGATCACGACGCCGATCAGCACAGCTGCCTCGTGGCGGATATTCGCATGCCGGGTATGAGCGGGCTCGATCTCCAGGACGAGCTCAACCGGCGAGCCTCGACGATCCCGATACTGTTCATAACAGGCCATGGCGATGTGCCAATGGCCGTGGATGCCATGAAGTCCGGGGCGCTCGATTTTATCCAGAAGCCTTTTCGCGATCAGGATCTGCTCGACCGTATTCATCAAGCGCTCGAGCGGGACGATGAGCGGCGCGAGGACAACCGCGAGACGGCGGAGATCAGAGACCGTGTGGCTCGCCTCACGGGCCGCGAGACCGAAGTCATGCACCGTGTCGTCAAAGGCCAGGCCAACAAGGTCATCGCGCACGATCTCGGTGTGAGCCAACGCACCGTAGAGATTCACCGCGCCCGCGTGATGCAGAAGATGGGCGCTCGTTCGCTCGCGGAGCTCGTCCGCATGGCGGGCAAGCTACCCGACTGACGCTGTCGCCGCATCCCTAGCGTGCTAATCCCGCGCCGAAGGGCCGCCGATCTCCAGGACCGCGCTGCCCGTGAGCGCGCCGCGCCTCAGCCGATCCAGCGCTATATTCGCCTCGCCGAGCTCGAAGCTCTCGGTCGGTGTTCGAATCGGAATGCGGGAGGCAAGCTCGAGAAACTCGGTCCCGTCGCGGCGCGTGAGATTGGCCACCGACACGATTTGGCGCTCACCCCATAGCAGGGCGTACGGAAACTCCGGGATTGGGGACATGTGTATCCCCCCGCAGACTACGACACCGCCTTTGCGAACCGCTGCGAGCGCAGTCGGGACGAGCGCACCGACCGGGGCGAAGATGATCGCCGCGTCCAGGTGCTGCGGTGGCATGGTATCTGAGGATCCGCACCAGGCGGCGCCTAGCGCGAGCGCCGAAGCTTGAGCCGCCTCGTCGCCGGGTCGAGTAAATGCATAGAAAGGCCGGCCCTGAAACCGCAGAACTTGAGCAAGTATGTGGGCAGCGGCACCGAAGCCGTATAGTCCGATGTGGCGCGCAGCGCCGCACATGCGCAGAGACCGATAGCCGATGAGTCCGGCGCAAAGCAGCGGCGCAAGCGATGCGGGGGGTGACTTGTCGTCGAGTAAGAAGCAGTAGCGCGCATCGGCGGCGATGTACTCGGCATAACCGCCGGGCAGCGTATAGCCTGTGAAGCGCGCCGCGTCGCATAGGTTCTCCCGGCCCGACTTGCAGTCTGCGCAGCTACCGCAGGTGTACCCGAGCCATGGGACGCCGACCCGGGCTCCGATCTCGAGCTCGGATCGGCACGGATCAACGATGCGGCCAACGATCTGGTGGCCCGGAGTAACTGGATACGGAATGTCTGCAAGCTCCCCGTCCAGCAAATGCAGATCCGTGCGGCACACTGCGCAAGCCTCTATTCGGATCAGAATCTGTCCGGGTCCCGGTTTCGGCCGCTCGAGTTGAGCTGCGACCAGCGGTCGGGTGGCCCCAGACAGCACCATCGCGCGCATTATCGGCCGCTACTCGGCGTCGGGCAGGAAGTAACGAAACTCGTGGGAGTAACGCAGCCGGGGGGTGGCCGTGGGTGCGCCGTCGACGAGCCGCGGTCGAAATACCGCCTCTGCGAGGCGACCGACGTAGAGTCGGTCCATGAGCCCGGGCGGGTCGGACGCCACGACCTGTATTTGCTCCGCGCGCCCTTGGGGCGACAGAGAGAACCGTGCCGTGATCGATCCCCAGGCGTAGTCGCGATTTCCGCGGCGTCCCCAGTCGACCGGGCCCGCGGGTGGAACGAAATTGATCATTCGGGGACTTTCGAAGAACGGCTTGGCCGCATCGCCGGCGCCCAGCACAGCGTAGGACTCGCCGTAGTAGCGCTGCGCTTCTTCGTCCTCTCCAACGGTGAGCGCGGCGTCTCCGAGAACGGCCAGGGCCTCGGCGCGTTCTATGGCGGGCGCGTCCGGGCTCGAATCGAGAGCCTCGCGCAGCTGCCGCTGAGCTCCGGTTTGCTCGCCGAGCAGGGTGTCGATGCGCACGATCTCGCGTAGCGGCTTTAGCGTATCGCCGGCGCTCGCCGCCGCATCCTCGCGGACGATCTCGAGCGCCCGTTCGTACTGCTCGCGGGCCAGTCCACGCATTCTCGCAAGCTCGTAATAACCGGCGAGTCGGAAGTGATAGGGAATGACGCCGGCATTGTCGCCGCCAAAATGCCGTATCGCGACGTCGAGAATCTCGCGCTGCACCTCCTGCGCCTGGCGCGTGTCGCCCGCATCCTCGTACATTGCGCTCAGCTCGTCGAGCAACTCCGCCTGATCGAGATTGAATAGCCCGAAGTTTCTGTGGCTGATATGGCGTGCTTCCTCGAGCACGGTCACGGCCTCGGCGTAATCGCCGCGCCGGGCGAAGACTGCGGCAAGCCCCTGATAAGCGCCGATCAAGGCGGCGGCGAATTCTCCGTCCGCACTCGTGATCAGATCGATACCCTCGAGATAGCTCGCCTCGGCTGCGTCGAGCTGGTCCAGTTGCGCTTGGACGCCTGCCAAGTCGATGAGACTCTCGCCGGCGAGGCGCTGCTCGGCGGCAGGAACCCTAACTGAAACGGAATCCGAGGGCTCTTGGGCGCTGGCGGAGACTGCGCAAGCGAGGAGGCTCGCTGCGATTGCCGCAGTCGTACGGGGCGGTGGTCCGTGCCGGCTCATTCCTCGGGCACATAATAGAAGGTGAAGTTCCGGATCAGTCCCGTCGAGTAGGCCAGCTCGCCGTCTACCACTCGGGGCCGGAATCGCGAGCGCCGAATTGCGCGCAGCATTGTGTCGTCCTTGAATCCCGGCGGATCCGACTCGAGTACCGCGACGTTTAGCGGCTGGCCTTGCCCATCGACATCGAAAGTAACACGGACGTAGCCTTCCACGGCGCCGGAATCGCTACGCTCGGCCAAACCTCTGGTGCTCGGATACTCGCGCAGCACATAGCCCGGGTCGGTAAACCATTCGTCTCGAATCGATTCGCCGTCCTCGACGTTTGCGAGCAGCTCCCAAG
>JAHEEM010000234.1 GCA_024640695.1 Rhodospirillaceae bacterium
GACTGGCAACTACCCCGGCGCGGTCCGCGCCTACGAGCGGGGACTGGCGGTCGAGCCGGAGAACGTGGAGCTGCTGAATTCGCTCGGGTTCGCATTGTTCCAGCAGGGCAAGAGCGAGGAAGCCGTCGTCGCGCTCGAGAAGGCGCTCGCGATAGATCCGAAGCACTGGAAGGCCCACAACAACATGGCGCTCGCCTCGATCGACATCGGCGAACTCGAACTGGCTGAAGCCCATTACCGGGAATCGCTCGCGATCGAGCCGCAACCCGCAATCTACAACGATCTCGGGTTCGTGCTCGAACGGCAGGGAATGCCCGAGGCCGCGGCCGAGGCATACCGCAACGCGCTCGAACTGGACCCCCAGTCGGCTTCGGCCCACTACAATCTGGGAGCGTCCCTGGTGCGAAGCGGCGAATTCGCCGAGGCCGAAGGCCATCTTCGCGCTGCCCTCGAGCAGGACCCCAACACTCAAACCTACACCGCTCTCGGCATAGTTCTGTGGCAGCAGGATCACGATGACGAAGCCATTGCCAATATGCGGGCCGCGATCGAAGCGGATCCAGAGAATGCGGCCGCGTACGACGCGCTAGGGACGATTCTCGTCGAGCAGGGAAATTTAGAGGAAGCCGCGTCCACATATCGAGATCTGATCCGCAACCAGCCGAGCGCCGCCGCCCATCAGAAGCTTGCCTACATCCTCCAGCGTCTCGGACGCACGGAAGAGGCGCGCAAGGAGATGGAGATGGCAAAGGCATTGAATTCGAGATAACGGCAGCCGCGCAACGCGGCAACAGCGCAACGTCGATCACGGATACAACTGAAGCGCGGAACGAGGTCAGGAGCGTTGTGGCTTCACGTTACGGCCGGTCAGCGGGAGCATCTCGATGATCAGAAGTAAAACTTCGCATCAGCTCGCCTATTTGACATCCGATCGAATGGTCGCCTGGAAGTGCCTGTCTCTGCAGCCCCGGGATGGTCGGCCTGCAATGCAGTTCGCACCGGTGGCCTACACGTCGCGAAGCGCCCGCTTCTTCCCAGAATTCGTCAACCGGGGCCGGCTTCGTTGCTCCGGTGTATCACCGGACGCCATGTTGTGGGTCATTACCTGCCCTGTCTTCAAGTTGAGGTACGGCGAGGACTGGATCTATCCGCCCACCCTTGTGGCCAGGATCGTCGTCGAACAGGTGGTCTCGGGCGAGGTGGTGCGACAATGGGGCAGCCCGGGTGATTGCGCCCTCGATGTTCCCGCCGGGGATGACGACGCATTTCAGAAATGGCGTCGCGCGACTTCGGTTGGCGACCAGAGACGACAAGCCATTTTCCGAATCACGCGTGACTTCGCAAGAGTCACCTGGAAGACGATGCGCAGTCAGAATCGTGCGGTAACGCAGCTTGACGCCTGGAAGTCCGTTCGGACGGCCATCTCGAACCCGGAACATAGTCGGTTCCTCGCTAACACTGACGCCACGGCGTGCCTAAGTCAGGCACTAGGGCGTGCCGACATCGCACGGCAGCCGCTCAGGGAACGAAGGCGCACCGTGGCATGGCAGTTGATGTCACCACGCAAGATATCAACTGCGGACAAGTCCGTGATTGGCAATATGGAGAAACTCGCAGCAGCGGGAGTTGAGAACACGATCTTCCTCAACTATCGGTGGAACCGGCACGCGGATAAAGTCGCAAGCATCGGGCTGGGTCTTCTCGCGCAAGAATGCGGTGTCTGGCTCGATCGGCTCCAGATCCCGGACCTGAAGAGCCATCCCGTCTGGCGCCTGCGTGGTATGCAGCGTCGCAAAGATCCCCCGACTGTCGAACTCGAGCACCTCCTGCACAATGCGATACAGCGGTCTTCCCTGTTTCTCTCATTGGCCTCGGATGACTACGAAAATCGATCCGATAATGATCCGTCCGGCGAGAACTGGGCACAGAAAGAGCGCAAGTATGCGAGGTCCTGCCGCCTGCGATCCGGTGTGCCCAAACTCGGATTTGTCGACCTCGGGGGAGCGCCAGAATCGCTCAAGACCGGGGAAGCCCTGCACTGGCGTTACTACGGCGATGCATTGGATCTTGCCGGACAAATCGCACGCGCGGTGCATGCTGACCCGCGGCCTTGACTGTCCATAACGCGACTCGATAACACGCCTCGATCTTTCATTCCGGAACGAGACGCTTGACGGGACTGGGGCTGGTCAACGGAACAACAACACTCACGTCGAAAATTCGCTGACGCGCATTTGACATCGAGAGCCTCAGCCGCTCTGCTAGCAAAATCGATGTCACGGAAGCTTCGACTGAACCGATCGCACAGCCAGACCGCGCGCCTGACGATATCCGGTGGGAACCGATGACGTTTATACTGCAATTTAGATCCCCTCGTCCTGCTATCATTGTCGCGCAGGCATTGTTAACTTGTCAGTGGTTTCGACGCGTGCCTGCCGAGCGTCGGAACGTCAAACCCAGACCAGGAGTCGATTCAATGTCCACCCGCCTTGACCTGTCCAAGCTAAGCCTGATGGATGCCCTCGACCTCGCGAAGCTGATCGAGATGGAGGCGTACCATCGCTACCAAATGTTCGCCACCCAACTCGGGACCACTGGCGGCTACGATGCTGGAGCCTTCTTCGCCGCGATGGCTGAGAACGAGGCGAAGCACGGCAGTCAGTTGGCAGCCCGGCGCAAGGCTCTGTTCGGTGATACCCCCGCGCGGCTGACGCTAGATGACCTGTTCGACGTGGAGGCTCCGGACATGGGGGCGCCGCGCCGCGGCATGTCCACCGTCCAGGCGTTCGAGGTCGGGCTCGCAGCTGAGAAAAAGGCCTACGACTTCTACGACATGGCGTTGCCCGGCATCACCGATCCCGAGGTTCGGGCATTGTTCACCGAGCTTCGAGACGAGGAGACCGAACACGTCGAGATGCTGCGAGAAGCAATGGCCAAACTACCTCCGAGCGCCAGCGAGGAGATCGAGTACGACCTCGACGAGGCGCCATTTCTCTAGGGCGTGGCCGCGATCCCTGTGCCCTGCCGAACGGCCGAGGACTGACCGATAGCGGTGCCAGACCACGCATTCCAGGGTACCGGCTCGAAATCGATGTCGTTTATGCTGCGATGCCGATCCGGTCATCGCAGATTTTTGCGTAAGGCACTGTTAGATCGCCCTGACTCTGCATCGTCCGGTCGTTGCGCCCCGAGAGAATCTGCAATCGACACTCGCGGCCAGTTCCACTTAGCGGTCGAACTCACGAACTACGAAAAAACGAAATCACACGATCAGGCATCTTTCACCGCCGGCGGACTGGCTATAGTGCGCCGCGTTAAGGATAATCGCGCTTAGTCTCGCGGAGGATTGCACATGAAGATCGGAGTGCCCCGGGAATCTCATCCGGGCGAACGGCGCGTTGCGACGACCCCGGATGTCGCATCCCAGCTCATGAAACTCGGCTACGGCGTGGTCGTTCAGGGCGGTGCGGGTACGGAGGCCAGTTTCTCCGATGACGCTTTTCGGGAGGCCGGCTGTGAGATCGCCGACTCCGCGAACGATATCTACGATCAGTGCGATATCGTGCTTAAGGTTCGGGCGCCGGAAGGCGACGAGCTCGGCATGCTCCGCTCCAGGCAGACCCTGATCAGCTTCGTTTGGCCCGCACAGAATCCGGAGCTTCTCAAGACGTTGACCGAGCGCGGCGTCACCGCGCTGGCGATGGACAGCGTGCCGCGCATCTCGCGCGCCCAAAAGATGGACGCGTTGAGCTCAATGGCCAACATCGCCGGCTACCGCGCCGTCGTCGAGGCCGCCCAGCACTTCGGCCGTTTCTTCACCGGCCAGATCACCGCGGCGGGCAAGATCCCGCCGGCCAAGGTCCTCGTCATCGGCGCCGGTGTCGCGGGTCTCGCCGCGATCGGTGCGGCCAAGAGCATGGGCGCGATCGTCCGGGCTTTCGACACGCGGCCGGAAGTCAAGGAACAGGTCGAGAGCATGGACGCCGAGTTCCTGATGCTCGATTTCAAGGACGAGGATGGCTCGGGCGAAGGTGGCTACGCCAAGGTCATGAGCAAGGAGTTCATCGAGGCCGAGATGGCCTTGTTCGCTGAACAGGCCAAAGACGTCGACATCATCATCACCACCGCTCTGATCCCGGGCAAGCCCGCGCCGCGCCTTATTACCGCCGAAATGGTCGAGTCCATGAAAGACGGCAGCGTGATCGTGGACCTCGCCGCGGAACAAGGCGGCAACTGCGAGTTGACGGAGCCCGGTCAGGTGGTGATGAAAAACGGCGTGACGCTGATCGGCTACACGGACCTGCCAAGCCGCCTGGCCGCGCAGTCGAGTCAGCTCTACGGCACGAACCTGCGCCACCTGCTGACGGACATGACGCCCGAGAAGGACGGTAAGCTCGTGGTCGACATGGAGGACGAAGCGATCCGCGGCGCGACGATCTGCATCGGCGGAGAAACCACCTGGCCGCCGCCGGCGCCGAAATTATCGGCCGCGCCCAAAACCGCGAAGCCGGCTACCCCGCCGCCCGTCGAACCCGAGCAGAAAAAATCCACTGCCGGCCCGCTCATTGCGATGGCGTTAGGCGCCCTCGCCCTCTTCGGCGTCGGGGCCGTCGCGCCGCCGTCGTTCATGGCTCATTTCACCGTTTTCGTGCTGGCCTGTTTTGTCGGCTACATGGTCATCTGGAACGTCAAGCCGGCGCTGCATACACCGTTGATGAGCGTAACCAATGCGATCTCGAGCATTATTGTAATCGGCGCGCTGCTGCAGATCAGTTCCGGCAGTAGCCTGATCGCGTGGATCGCCGCATTCACCGTATTGATAACGAGTATCAACATCGCCGGCGGTTTCGCCGTGACGCGACGCATGCTCGACATGTTCCGAAAGTGAGGTCGACATGAATAGCGCAGGACTCGTAACCGCCTCCTATATCGTCGCGACAATTCTGTTTATTCTCGCGCTCGGCGGCCTTTCAAACCAGGAGACCGCGCGCCGCGGCAACTGGTACGGCATCATCGGCATGACCATCGCGTTGCTGGC
>JAHEEM010000235.1 GCA_024640695.1 Rhodospirillaceae bacterium
GGAGCTCTTCGAGGCCGCGATGCTTCGCCACGGTATCGGACTGGGACCTCCCAGCTCGTCCAGTCGTGCGCTGCTCGCGAGCACCGTGCCGTCGCCGGCGGCGTACCGTGTCCACGCGACGCTCCGGGCACGCCGTTCGGCGGCAAACTCCGACGGCGTTCGCTGTCCTTCCCCTACGAATAAATGAAACTCGAGATGGGATGGCAGCGAGTCGAGCGTTCGATCCATAGCACTTTGGAACGCCTGAGCGCTGAGCAGACACTTGCGAAGATGTTCCTCGGCGATCTCCAGGCGCTTTGCAGGTGAGTCGACATCAGGCAGCTGGCGTGCGCGCTCGTTTTCCAGCCACGACGCGGTCAGACCCCAATCGCGCGACAACCAGAACTCTGGATCGAGCAGATCGACGTCGCCGCCAGCGAAAGGTTTGTGACGCCTCCGCGGAAGAAGCTGATAGCCCGAAGGAAAGGTGCCCACGAGAACCGGTCCGTAGGCGGGATAGAGTGGAGTACTCGTAATCCCTTGGACCAGGCGGTCGACCATTTTGAGTGCACCGGCGTTCGGCGTTCCGATGATGATGGCTTTCTCGATGTGCGCAGCGCCCGCCCATGTGAGCCGCGGTCCGGAACCGTCGTAGGGAAGCAACTGTCCGCCGTATTGAAGAAAATAGCGCAGCACGAGCCCGCCCATCGAATGTGCCACGACATCGAAGCGAATAGGTGCACTAGAGTTGCGCTGTACCTGCAGGAACCGCGTCGCCCGCAGAACAAAAGCTTCGAAATTGCGCGCGCACTCGTCGAGACTGCGGCGCCAGTCGTAGCTGAACTCGAACGCCGCGTCTCCGGCGCGAAACGAAGCTTGCTGGTCGTCGATGAATGTGTCCGAGAAACTTGCCACCCCCAGGGCGCTCATGACGCTGCCATAGGCTGTGATCTTCACAGGCATCCCGGCCACGGACCCGCGGACTGTGCCGAGCGTTCCCTCGGCACGGCTTATACCCACTAGCTGGTCCAGCGGCGTACCGATCTCCATCGGCAGACCGAAGAGCAGGGCGCCTTCATCTGTAGCGGGATCGGAAAAACCAGCCCGCCACTCGCCCCATACCGACTGCGTGTCCGATTCGGTCACAAGTTTTGATCCCAAGACGCCCGGGATTACGATAACCGGATTCCGCGAGCCTAGTTCGCTAGGCTGTCTCGGCGAGGTTCCGGTTTCGGTTGCCAGGGGCGCGATGGCGGCTGATCGAGCGCGTCGGGCGAAGACTCTACTTAGGGGTCCGGGTTTCACTGGGCCGTACTATAGTTCAATCTATCGTCGCTCGGTGACGGACCGAAGTTGCAGAGGACCTCGATGAGGCAGAAAGGAATACCGCTCAAGAAGAGCCTTCTGGTCAATTTGGCTGCCGGCGTCGTGTTGCTCGGCGTGTGTCTGCTGACTATTTCGCTCGTGGCGACCAATCGTGCCGTCGGGCGATTGTCCGGAGCCCTGACCAATCGGGTCATCTCGACAACCGATGCCGAGCTTCTCGGCTTCTTCGAGCCCGTTCAATCCGCAATTGCGATCACGGCTGAACGGACGCTCGACGGTGAGTTCGAGGCCTTCCCACTCGACCAGCTGGATCGTTACTTCGAGCCGCTCGTCGAGCGTATGCCGCAGATTTCTTCGGTCATGTACTCGCACGAGGACGGTGATGAGTACATGCTGCTGCAAACAAACGATGCGTGGCGGAGTCGGCAGACTCGGCCCGACCGCTGGGGCCCAGTCGAACTCATGCGGGTCTGGAGCGCGGAATTCTCCGACGAACGGGCCGAACGTCGCGAGCTCAATTACGATGCTCGCACCAGACCCTGGCACGCTGGCGCGCTCGAGCTCTACCGCCGTTTCGGCGACGATGCACCGCTCCGCGAGCGCATCTACTGGACCGCGCCGTATAAGTTCTTCACCACGCAGGAACCTGGCGTGACCGCTAGTTTCGCACAGCGTATCGATTCGGGGCGGGTCGTCGTTATAGCCTTCGACATCCTGCTCGCTGATATCAGCAGATTCACGTCACAGCTCGCAATCGGCGAGCGCGGCTTAGCCTTCGTGCTGCGCGGGGAGCCGACCCAGCCAACGGAGCTCGTTGTCGTGGGTCTGCCTGCGGACGAGCGGTTTGAGGATCCGGCCGAGCTGATCCGATTCGTGCTGAGTCCGCCCCATGAGCTCGGCGGTCCGGTCGCGAGCTTCATCAGCGCGGGTCTCGTCTCGGATCCGGAGCTGGTCGGGCGCGCGATAGAATTTGATCACAACGGCGAGTCTTGGTGGGGCGAGATCGCCCGCTCGCGACTACGAACGTCGGATAATATCTGGGTCGGCGCCGTCCTGCCGGAATCGGAGCTACTCGAAGGCCTGCCTGACACCAGCCTGATCGTTGCCGTCACGACGGGACTCGTTCTTGTGCTGGCGATATTCCGTGCGACCTGGCTCGCTCGGCGCTACGCGACGCCGCTAGAGCAGTTGACAGATCGCGGCAACCGAATGCAACGGTTGAACTTCGAGCCGGTCGAACCCGTGGATTCCGATATCACGGAGATCCGTCACCTGTCGGCGACCCTGGAGCGCATGCGCGGCGCCCTGCAAGAGTTCTCCGCTGCTCGGGAGGATCTGCGCGTCGCCAGGTCGATCCGCGAGCTCGCGCTACCGGCGGCGCTGCCGCCCATGGCCGGAATGGATCTCGCCGTCTGGCAGGAGTCGTCCGAGGAACTTGGCGGCGAATGTTACGACATTGTGGTTGGACCCGATTCGAGCGGCGTAGATCGGAGCACGCGGAGCGTCTTCGTCGCGCTGTTCGAGTTCCCCGGCAAAGGCGTAATGGCCGCCGTCAACGGCAGCCAGCTCCTCGCCGCTTTTCGCAGCTGCGCCCGCAGCGAGTCCAGCCTGCCCGGGATCGCGCGGCGTCTCGATGTGTTCTGCCGGTCCGATCGGCCTGCTTTGGGGCCGTTGCGTATGACGCTGGCGCGCATCGACCCGGCGGCGTGCCTGGTTTCCGTGGTCGCTTTTGGTCAGGAAGCGCTCGTCTGCCGACAAGGTGGCGAGGTCGAGCCGATCTCGGGCGCGGCCGCGGGGCTGGGTCTGTCTATAGAGCCCGTCTTTGCCGAGCCCGAGAATGTCGCTCTTCAGCCCGGAGACCTGATCGTGTTCGCGTCGAGCGGTATCTTGGACGCGCTCGACTCGTCACGAACGCGTTTCGGCCACGCCGGCATCGCCAACATTCTGAGTCGCCACCCCAGTGACTCGGCTGCCGAAATCGTGGCGCGCATTCGCAAAGCCGTAAAGCTCCACGCGGCCGGTCTTGCCGACGACCGCACGCTTTTGGTTCTGCGCTTGCTTCCCTGAGCTAGGCGAACGAGTCGGAAAACTGTTCCCGCGATAGCGGATCGGTGCCCTCGGTCGCGATAAGTATCCATCTTGGCGCCATCAGCGCCGGGAACGCCAACGTATCTCAGAGGGGGACGCCCTGTGGGCCCAAAGTCCTACTCCGGCGACGATCCGACTCGGTTATCATATCTCAATAAAGTTAATTTATCCTGTGCCCACTGAACGGTTGAGTGCCCTATGACGCAGCACCGGTTTGCCCGCTACCTGAGCGTTGCCGCTGCGGCCTGCATCTGTCTAGGGCTGTCACTGACCGGGTTCTTTGTGCTCGCACAAGTCGATCAGCGGATCGGTAGCGCTTCGGCGCTCGATGCCTTCGAGCGGGCCCGTTCAGCCGCGCTCGCAAGCTCACCCGATCAATCGCTCTGGTCATCGGGCCGTAAGCAGGGCTTCGAAGACTCCCTCGCGGTCGAGCTGGGGGCTCCGGCCGGCGTACTGAAACTGCCTACCATCGATCTGACGGCACCAATTTTCGAGGGCACGGACGAGCTCACACTAAATCGCGGAGTCGGCTGGATCGAAGGCACGTCGCAGCTTGGCGGTAACGGCAACATCGGGCTTGCTGGACACCGCGACGGTTTCTTTCGCGGTCTCAAGGATATCGCCGTCGGTGATGGTATGGAGCTTGAAACTATCCACGGCACACGCCGCTACCGTGTGAGCGAGCTCCTCATCGTCGAACCTGAGGACGTCTATGTGCTCGATCCAACTGCGACCGCAACCGTGACCCTCGTCACATGTTATCCGTTCTATTTTGTCGGTCACGCACCACAGCGATTCATCGTAAGGGGCGTGGCGGACGAAACGCCGGACCTACAGAGGTCTGCAACCCATGGAAATACAGAGGAATTGAATCAGTGAAAAAAACCACAGGCCTATTTGCTTCAGGGGTCCTGTTGACTGTCGCCGCAATGTCTGAGCCCGCGCTAGCGCAAAGCGCAGGGTGCGCGGACGTGCAGTTTGCGCCGGCAATCAGCGAGCAGTTCCCAAATATCGCCAACGGCTGTCTCGGGCTCGAGATGCGTGAAGGACGGACGTTTGCCCACTTTCAGGCCGAGATCCTAGGAACGGCTGGAAACACCATACGTGTTCGCTTCAAGCAGGCAAACGGCGGGTTCGGTCCCACGCATTCGTTGGAGATGCCGGCGGATGCGCGAGTGCAGATCGGTGGACGCAGTTACCGCTATCGCGAGCTCACAAGCGGTCAGGAGCTCAACGTTTACCTGCCACCAGATCTTTGGGAGTTCCATATTCCAGAGACTGAAAATTTCGCGGCCGCATCGAACGTGACCGTGATAACGCCGATGCTTGCACAGGCCAGCACCGGCGCGGCTGCCGTGCTCCCCCGAACGGCGAGCCCGCTGCCGCTCGTCGGCGCGCTTGGCGGGATACTGACTCTGCTCGGCCTCGGCCTAGCCGCGGTGAGACGCCGGATCAGCTAATAGATAGGCGCGGACGCTGGCATCTCGAGGGGGGCCCGCGAGGGCTCCCTCCTATCCTAGTTTGTCTTGTATGGTTCGGTTTAGAACAATCCATTCGCAACCTTCGTTCTGTACCGGTTTTCGTCATCGGTTTTCGCAAAACGGCGACAAGTTGATTAAGTG
>JAHEEM010000236.1 GCA_024640695.1 Rhodospirillaceae bacterium
GCAGAAGGGTTCTACACGCATCTTGGTTACAGTCAGTTCACTCGCTTCGACGATTTTCCGAAAGGCTATTCGAGGGCGGGCTTTCGAAAAAAACTTGCCTAGCACTGTACTGCGCAATGATCAGTGCGGCGTGAGCGGCCGCTTCTGGCCGTTAGCGGTCATTTAATTTAGGCGTTTTCAGTGCGTCTGAACAACCGGTTTTGTTAGGAGCGGACATTCGCCCAGGTCGGGCGTCCGCTTTCCACTCTAAAGCAGACATTGGGCTAGAATGGGTCTCAACGACCGCTACTGAACCCATAGACGCCGTCCATCGCCGTCGCTTCAACTGACGGCTGCAACCAGTTAATTCTCGAGCGACTGGCAGCCACACCTGTAATGTTGTTGCCTGCTTCGGATGCGGCTGGAATCGCTGACACGGCACACCAGGGACGTGCCACCTCCGCATGCTGTGGCGCTATTTTCGGCGTAGTATCCGAATTCCCTAAGTGGTTGCGTTGGTGCGCATCCTGCGGTGAATGCGAAAATAACCGGCAAGAGGAGCAATATCGTCCCCGTAGCAGATGCTGTAATTTCCGAATTGCCTCGCATACCATACGAGCTTACGAGTGTGCGGTTGGAAAATGCCGTAATAAATTCCAAAACTTTGCTGAAATTTTTCTTACGTCGGGCGAGGCTTAATGCACGCTTGCTGGCTGTTGCACTAAAATAGAGTAGACGGCTCCAAAATCCTCACGGCAGGCTATTGGGCGATGGACACCAGCAATGCATTCAGAGTCGGAGACTGGTTGATCGAACCCAGTCTTGATCGGATCAGTTGCGGGTCTGAGTGCAGGAACCTGCGCCCAAAAGTAATGGACCTCTTGGTCTATTTGGCGCAGAAGAACGGGGACGTTGTAAGCAGTGAAGAGCTTCTTGATCACCTTTGGCCCGACAGGATCGTCACCGGCGGTTCTGTCTATCGGTGCGTTGCCGAACTTCGGCGAGCCCTTGAGCGCGTCGGCGTTAACCAGGATTACATCAAGACAATCCCCAAGAAGGGATATTGCTTGTGTGCGCCCGTAACGGAGCACATCCAAAAAGACGAAAACCACGGCCAGGATTTTCAGCCGTTTTTGGTTTTCGGCGGGATCGTAGCCGCGCTAGTACTTATGTTCTTTTTACTGTGGCCTTGGAAGCAAAACAAAGTCGAAGGGTTAGCCGCCGAACATTTTCGGCCAACGATCGCAGTTATGCCGTTCACCAATCTAAGCGACGACGAAGACGATGAGTACTTTTCGTACGGACTTTCGGAAGATCTGATCAGCATATTTTCGAGAGTCCCCGAGATCCGTGTACTCGCACGAGCCTCGTCACTCGAGCTAAAAAGCAAAGGCGAGGAAGTCTCAGAATTCGCCAAACGCTTCAATGTAGATCTAGTTCTCGATGGATCGATTCGCCAACAGGGAAGGCGGGTTCGCGTTACAGCGCGGCTCATTGAAACCAGCTCTAATATATATGTATGGGCTGGAAGTCTGGATCGGGCAGGCGACGATGTTCTGCGTCTTCAAGACGAGATCTCGGCTGCAATAGCGGGCGCACTACGAAATGAACTCGGATTTGTGATGACACTGCCGCCACGCCGGGTAGCCCAGATCCCATCCGAGGCTCGGGATGCCTATCTACGAGGGCGACATTTATTGGACCAACGTCAGGCTGCAGCGATAAGAACGGCGGAACAAGAATTCCGAACGGCAATATCAACTGAGCCCGATTTTGCTCCTGCTCACGCCGAACTCGCGATCGCCACTCTGTTGCTTAGTAGCGGGAACTACGGCGACATGCCCGAGGCGGAGGCGATACGAATCGCGGCACCAATCGCTAAACGAGCACTGGAACTCGATCCGCAGCTCCCGGAGGCGCATCTTAGTTGCAGCTTGGTGGAACAAATGAAGGGCCATTACGAGGCTTCGCTGCCGTATCTGCACCGAGCAATTGAACTCAGTCCCAGTAACTCATTGGCCTACAGCTGGCTAGGCAGTGCTTACGATAGATTAGGTCGCTATAAAGAATATTTCGAGGCTACGCAGATCGCATTGAGCCTCGATCCATTATCTCAACCGACCTTGGTCAATCACATTCAGAGCCTGATCGATCGAGATGAATTGAAGGAGGCCGAGAACAAGCTCGACAACCTAGCAAGCGTTTCACCAATGGCGGCCGCATCACTGCGCGGCGAGCTAACTGGCCTCGACGGCAAATGGGCCGATGCAGCTATCGCTCGGCTAGATGCGCTGAAATTTGCGCCGGACGACCCGCGCATGCGAATAATCTTATCGTGGATGTTTGGATATCTTGGGCTTATGGATGAAGTGCGCTTAGTAAGCGAGAACTACTCTCATTTTCCGCTATCGTACGCCGGAAACCACCTCGAGGCGATAACGCGGGCGATTGAGATGCATCCAATTGAAGAAAGCGGCGTATTAGGGCGCAGTCATGTGGCACTGGCGTTGGCAGGAGCCGGAAACTATAGTCGTGCGCGACCGCTACTGGAGGAAGCTTGGGTACATTTTGGCAGAAGAGTCACGCGGAGTGGCCTCGTAACCCGCAGTGGTCTGCCGATCTCAATCGCTATGGCACTGATTGCCGCGAGGCTGCATGAAGGCGATGACGTCGAAGAGCTGCTTTCCGCAATTGATGACGACGTTCGTCGCACGCGCGAGGCAAAAATGAACCGCACTGTAATTCTTCTCAGCGTCGATTTTGAAGAAGGGTACGTCGCTTTTCTCTCGGGTGATAAAGAACGCGGTATTGACCTAATCTCGACGGCGGCGAAAGACGGCTATTTTATTCCACCCGAAGAAGCGTACTTTGACGTTCTTCGGTCAGATCCGGCGTTTATTGAAATCCTCGAGAACCAAGCTGAACGTCAGGCGAGAGAGCGCGCTCGTTTTCTCGCAGTTGTCTGCAGCGACAATCCGTACGACGGGACATGGGAACCTGCCGAAAGTACTTGCGCGGGGTTTCATTCGCGTGTGCCAAGGTAACTTGTTTGTATGTCTGCTCCTGGCCGTTAGCTGCCGTTCAATTCAATCGGTTTTGGCGCCCCTGAATGTCCGGTATCGGTAAAAGCTGTCGTTCAGCCAGGCCGGATGTCCGCTTTCAGCCCTAAATCTGCCATGGAGCTAGAATAAGACTGAACGACCGCCACCTTATGCGTATAATGTATATTATGTTAAATGATGGATAGGTCTATCCAGACGGCACCAACGATAAGCGCCCTCTCGTGTCAGGCGGCCTTTCTGAGGGTCGTTTCTGATCCCGACGGTTTACGCCATTCCAGCACCGCTACCGTCAGTGCCGGCAGCATGGTCAGCGACACGATCGCCGCTCCGAGGATGCCGAACAGGACGATCGCGCCCACGCCACGATAGAGCTCCGTGCCTGCACCGGGCATGAACACCAGGGGTGACAGTCCGCAGATGGTCGTCAGCGTCGACATGGCGATAGGCCTGAAACGCAGCTTCACGGCCTCCCGGACCGCTTCGCGGGCGCTGACGCCACCTTGCTCGATCAGCCGCTTGGCCTGATCGACAATCAGGATCGGGTTGTTGACGACCGTGCCCATAAGGATCAGGAAACCCAGCATCGAGATCATGTCGAAGGGCTGGTGCAGCACATCCAGCCCGATCAGGGGCAACGCCGAGCCCACGGCGTTCATCAGCGCGAGACCGACGATCCCACCCGCGATTCCGAGCGGAATCGTGGTCATGATCAGCAGCGGGTAGCCCCAGTGTTTGAAAATAGCCACCAGCAGCAGGAACACGATAACCAGCGCGACCGGGTAATTCGCCGCGAGGGCTGCCTTGGTCGCATCGAGCTGGTCGCTCGCACCCGAGATGGACACGTTCACGCCCGCCGGCATCGCGCCGCTCGAGATCAGTGCCCCTATAACATCCTGCCGGACGATTTCCACGCCGGTCTCGAGCGGCACCGAGGCCGGCGGAATGATGTTCAGCGTCACCGTGCGCTGGCCGTTGATGCGCCTGACTGTATTCGTATCCACCGTTTCCCGGATGCCCGCCAGCGCCGACAGTGGCAGCACGCTGCCTTGTGGCGTGTACACAGGGAGCTGCGCGAGCGTGTCGAGACTCGCCGCGCCACCTTCGCTACCGAACAGGTAGATGTCGATCTTGTCGTCCTCGAGGAAGAACTCGTCGACGAACGCGCCGTCCGTGAGTGCGGCGACTGTGTAGCCGATGTCACCGGCGCTCATGCCGACTTCGCTCGCGCGATCCCAGTTGGGCTGCACTTCGACCAGTGGCTGCGCGAGCGTCAGCGACGACGGGCTGGACTGGATTCGCGGGTTCCCGAAGACCTCCTGGGCGCGCCGGTAGGTCGCCAGCGCAACCTCGTAAATGACGGCGAGGCTCGGGCCCGAGATGTCGAGGTTGATGCTGCGCGTGCCGCCGTCATTGCTGGTGATGATCGAACCCCGGGCGGCGAAAGCGCGCATACCCGGATACGTCTCGTAGACGCCGGTAATTGCGTCCATCAGCTCGTCGATGTGCTTGTGATCCACAGGCTCGGCGATGATTCGCACGCGTCCGGCATTGATGCTGAGGTTGAGATACTTGATGGCCGGCACGCTGGTTTCGCCACGCTCGAATCGCTCCGGGTCGTCGCCGACGTACTGCAGGAAGTAGTCCTGGATCTCGAGCCCGATCGCTGCCATGGTCTCGAGGTTGTAGCCCGGCGGCGCACTCATCGAGGCGAAGGTCTTCGGCTCTTCGCCTTCGGGCAGGTATTCCGCGGCCGGCGTCAGGAAGACGATGACCGCGAGACTCAGCAGCACCGTTGTTGCAATCGTCGTTACACGCCGCCGCGGCGTGCTGATCAGCGATTCTACCCGGCCGACCACCGCATCGCGGAGGTCGGATCCGGCGGGCCTTCCGGTACCGCCGAAATCGAGCCGTGCGCTTGCCGTGGGGATCAGGGCAATCGCTACCAGCATCGATGCC
>JAHEEM010000237.1 GCA_024640695.1 Rhodospirillaceae bacterium
GATCGGCCCATAGTTGACGCTGCCATAGCGTGGAAAGCGAAATTCGAAGTGCGGCTCGAACCATTCGGTCTGTAAGTCGTAACCGGCTTGCTTCATGTCGTCGATGACGTCGCTGAAGTCGCGCCAGACAAAGTACGGCAGCATGAAACGATCGTGTAGCTGCGTTCCCCAACGCACGAGCCTTCCCTGGTACGGCGACTTCCAGAATCGTGAGATCAGAGAGACGAGCAGAAGCTGCTGAGCGAGGCTCATGCGCGGATGCGGCGGCATCTCGAATGCGCGAAACTCGACAAGCCCGAGACGCCCTGTCGGCCCGTCGGGTGAGTAGAGCTTATCGATGCAGATCTCGGCGCGGTGCGTGTTGCCGGTTACATCGATGAGCAGATTGCGGAAGATCCGATCGACCTGCCACGGAGGTGGGGTCTCGTCGCCTTGTGCGATCTGTGTGAATGCGAGCTCGAGCTCGTGCACGGAATCGTGCCGCGCCTCGTCGATGCGCGGCGCCTGACTGGTCGGTCCGATGAATAAGCCCGAGAATAGATATGACAGGGCCGGGTGGTGCTGCCAGTAAGTGATGAGGCTCTGCAGCAGATCCGGCCGTCTTAAGAACGGGCTATCGGTGGGCTTGGCTGCACCCACGACGACGTGATTGCCCCCGCCCGTGCCCGTATGGCGGCCGTCGATCATAAATTTCTCGGTGCCGAGGCGAGTGTGGTGCGCGTCCTCGTAGAGTCCTTCGGCGATCGCGACCATCTCTTCCCAGCCGGCTGCGGGCTGGACGTTGACCTCGATGACCCCCGGGTCGGGGGTGACCTTGATCACATTGAGTCTGGGGTCCATCGGTGGCTCGTAGCCTTCGAGATGAACGTTGAGCTCGAGCTCGGCGCAGGTATCTTCGACGGCCGTTACGAGGTCGAGGTAATCTTCGAGCTCCGTGACCGGTGGCATAAAGACGCAGATACGTCCGTCGCGCGGCTCTACCGCGAGGGCCGCGCGCACGCGGCCGCCCTTCCCGCCGTTCGCAGACTGCGGCATGATCGTCTGCCGCTCCGCGCCATCGGCGCCTGCTTCCAGGCTGCGAAGATAGGGTTGGCGCCGTGGGTCGGATTCTGGAAGCTCCGGATGCTCGGCCGTCGGGTCGCTCGGCACGATATACGGATAGTCGAGCGCTTCTATATGAGGGAGCGACGGCAACGGCAGCCGGAAGCCGACGGGTGAGTCGCCCGGCATGAGGAATAGCTTTTTCGATCGCGTGGTCCACGGCTCGCTATACCAGCGCCGCGAGCCGTCTTTCGCATTCCAGCGCTGTAGCGGCAGGACGTAGCCGCTGGGCTTGTCGAGGCCGCGCTCGAAGACGCGCGCGAGGCGGTCGCGCGCCAGCGGATCGTCGAGTTGGTTCGTTGCCGGGTCGAGGTTCTCCGGCAGCTTTCGCTCCTGCGGGAGAAAATGCCAGGGATCCTCGTAGACCTCGGCAATCGTCTCGGCCCCGACTTCGAGACGCTGCGCGACGCCTTCGAGTAGCTGCTGCGCCTGCGCGACTGTGGGGGCATTGTTCTGTGCTTCTCCGGCGACGCGCTCGTGCTCTGACCACAGCGGCTTGCCGTCGCGGCGCCAGTACAGCGAGAACGCCCAGCGCGGTAGCTGCTCGCCCGGGTACCACTTGCCTTGGCCGAAGTGCAGCAAGCCGTTCGGTGCGAACCGCGCCTTGAGTCGGTCGATCAGCTCCGCCGCGAGCTTGCGTTTAGTCGGTCCCGTGGCCGTCGTGTTCCATTCGGCCGAATCGGGCTCGTCTACCGACACGAAAGTCGGCTCGCCACCGATGGTGAGGCGAACGTCGTTGGCTTTGAGCTCGGCGTCGACCGTTTTGCCGAAAGCGTCGATCGCTTGCCACTGTTCCTCGGTATACGGTTTGGTTACGCGCGCCGTTTCCTTGATCCGCGTCACGCGCATGTCGTGGCGGAAGTCGGTCTTGCACTCGCCGACCACGCCAGAGATCGGTGCCGCGTTTGTGGGGTGCGGCGCGCAGGCCAGCGGTATGTGCCCCTCGCCGGCGAGCAGACCCGATGTCGGGTCGAGGCCGACCCAGCCTGCGCCCGGCAGATAGGCTTCCGCCCACGCGTGCAGATCGGTGAAGTCCTTGTCCGTGCCCGAGGGTCCGTCGAGTGCTTTGACGTCTGCCACGAGCTGGATCAGGTAACCCGACGCGAAGCGGCTTGCGATGCCCAGACGGCGCATCAGCTGAACCAGCAGCCAACTGCTGTCGCGGCACGAGCCTGAGCCAAGCGATAACGTTTCCTCTGGCGACTGCACGCCGGGTTCCATGCGGATCACATAACCGATGTCCGAATGCAGTTTGCGGTTGAGCTCAATGAGAAAGTCCACAGTCCGCGGCCGGCCGCCGAGATCGACGCTGTCCAGCCACTGCGTCAGCAGCGGGCCGGCGGGATCGATCTGGAGAAACGGCTCGAGATCCCTCTTGACCGCAGCGTCGTACTCGAACGGGTAATGCTCTGCCGCAGGCTCGAGAAAAAAATCGAACGGGTTGTAGACGACCATGTCGGCGACGAGATCGACTTCGACATGGAAGTGATCGACCGGCTCGGGATACATGACGCGCGCCATGAAGTTGCCGTGCGGGTCCTGTTGCCAGTTCAGGAAGTAGCCTTCCGGCTCGATCTTCAGGGCATAACTCAGAATCGGCGTGCGGCTGTGCGGTGCCGGGCGTAGACGTATGACCTGAGCGCCCATCTCCACGCGCCGGTCGTAGTCGTAGAGCGTCTTGTGATTCAGAGCGACGTGCAAACTCATGGAGGGCGCTGTGCCAAGTGGCGAAGGAGGTTCCGAGCACCAGTATAGCGGAGTGGCGTAGCAGCGCTCGCCGCGGGCGCAAAGATAGCGGCGCGGTTGGCTGGCGCCTGAGCACAGGGCTGGCGGGAACGGCTATCGGGCGGCGTCGATTGCGCGCTCAAGGCGCGCATGCTCGGTTTCGGCGAGGCCTGAATGCAGGAAGAGTTCGGCAGCCTTGAAGACGTGCTCGAGTGCCTTGAGGCGCGGTTCGGAATTGATCGGCCTCGGCGCTTCGGATCCGGCCTCGAGCAGGAAGTCGATCAAATCGGTGGATGTGAGCAATCCGTGCAGATGCTGATCGTCGTCGACGACCGGTAACGCGTGGAAGCCGCCGGCAGACAGCAGCCGCGCGGCCTCGCCGACGGTTGCTCGATGGCCAATGCCGATGACATCTTGGCACATGACGCTTCGGATGCTCAGATGCTGATCGAGATAGCCGGCCGTCGCCGCCTCGGGATCCGCCGCACCGTGCTCGAGCAGATCGTTGAAGCTGATCATGCCGACGAGCTTGCCGTGCTGCAGCACCGGCAGATGGTGGATCCGCTCGCCGGACAGTGCGCGGCGCACGTCGGCCAGGCTTTGGCCGACCTCGACGGTAATCGGATCTGGGACCATGAGGTGCGTGATGGGGGTATCGAGGTTCATTTGCATGCGTCTCGTCGATGATGTCAGCACAACGCTAGCATCGTCAGAGTTGCGAGGCTGCGCGCTGTTCCGCACTTTCCACAGGCTGCTGGGCCAGGCTTGGCTTAGTCCGTGGCTCATGCTGGGGTTCGTCGATTGGCGTCGCGACAGGCAAAATCGGATACTTTTAGGTTCACCGAGTCCTCGAGGAGCTGCAATGGGTATCGTCGTTCAAAACATCCGCCGGGCCGCGGCCGAGACAGTGGCCCAGTTCGCCGAATTCGGCGTTGCCACCGTGCACGAGTCCCAGGGCCGGACGGGTCTGCTTGCGCCTGCCATGCGCCCAATCTATTCCGGTGCGCGTATCGCTGGCTCCGCTGTGACCGTGAGTGTGCCGCCCTGTGACAATTGGATGCTTCACGTCGCGGTCGAGCAGTGCTGCCCCGGCGACGTGCTCGTCGTGGCACCGACCTCCTATTCCGATGCGGGCTACTTCGGCGAGTTGCTCGCCTGTTCCTTGATGGCGCGCGGCGTCGTCGGGCTCGTGATCGACGCCGGCGTGCGCGACGTCAAGGACTTGACTGCTATCGGTTTTCCCGTCTGGTCGAAGCGCATTTTTGCTCAAGGAACGGTCAAGGAAACAATCGGTGACGTCAACACGCCGGTCGTGTGCGCGGGCGCGCTGGTTAAGCCTGGCGATATCGTCGTCGCCGACGACGACGGGGCCTGCATTGTGCCGCGCGATCAGGCCGAGGATATACTCGCGAAATGCCGTGCGCGCGAGGCGAAGGAAGCCGCAACCCGTACGCGTCTTAACGCCGGCGAGCTCGGTCTGGATATCTACCAGATGCGCGAGCGTCTGGCCGAGAAAGGGCTGCGCTACGTCAATCAGACGGATTTGGATTAGCGCGGACGGCGAAGCAGGCATGCTCATAGCGATCCCAACGACCCTGATGCGTGGCGGGACCTCCAAGGGGGCCTACTTCGACGCGCGTGATCTGCCCGAGGAGCCGGGCACTCGTGATCGGGTGCTGCTGGCGGTCATGGGCTCGCCCGATGTGCGCCAGATCGACGGGCTCGGCGGTGCGCATCCGCTGACGAGCAAGGTTGCCGTGATTTCTGCCGCAACCCGCGAGGATGCCGACGTCGATTACCTGTTCCTGCAAATCGCTGTCGACAGGGCCGAGGTGTCCGATGTGCAGAACTGCGGCAACATCCTCGCCGGTGTCGGCCCCTGGGCAATCGAGCATGGCTACGTGCCGGCGAGCGACGGCGTCACGTCGGTGCGGATCCATATGGTCAACACCGGCGGCATCGCGGTTGCGCACGTGCCGACGCCGAATGGGGCAGTAGAGTATCAGGGCGATGCCCATATCGATGGTGTGCCCGGCACAGCCGCGGCAATACTGCTCGACTTTCTCGATGTAGCGGGCTCCAGCTGCGGGGCGCTGCTGCCAACGGGCAATGTCGTCGACACTGTCGACGGCCTCGAGGTCACCTGCATCGATAACGGTATGCCAGT
>JAHEEM010000035.1:0-17162 GCA_024640695.1 Rhodospirillaceae bacterium
CATCATCGGTGGTGCGGGTCTTCTCGAAATGCTGCTTGCGGGCGAGGTCTTCGGGGCCGAGCGCGCCTATCAGCTCGGCTTTGTAAGCCGCGTGCTTTCCGACGACAGCTGGCTCGACGATGCCTACACACTTGCGCACGAGATCGCCTCTCGCGCACCGCTTGTGAATCGCTGGCACAAGAAATTCGTGCGCCGCCTGCTCAAGCCCGCAGCGCTGACGGCCGCGGAGCTCGATGAAAGCTACGCCGCCTACGACACTGAGGACTATAAGATCGGTTATCAGGCATTTCTCGCCAAGCGCAAACCTGAATTCAAGGGACGCTAACATATGAGCACGCCGGGCCCGCTGGCCGGACTCAAGGTCATTGAGCTCGCCCACATCATGGCGGGGCCGGTCTGCGGGCGCATGCTCGCCGACATGGGCGCAGACGTAATCAAAGTCGAGCGCGTACCAGACGGCGATGCATCGCGCGGCTTCGTGCCGCCCGACATCGACGGCGAATCCGCAGCATTCATGATGATGAACCGTAACAAGCGCGGTATTGCCGTCAATCTCAAGCACGAAGGTGGCAAGGACATCGTACGACGGCTGCTCGGGAAAGCAGATATCGTTATCGAGAACTACCGTAAGGGCACGATGGAGCGCCTCGGGCTCGGGTACGCTGATCTCAAAATTGATAACCCCGGACTCATTTACTGCGAGATTTCCGGTTTCGGCCGAACGGGTCCGCTTGCCGATCTCGGCGGCTTCGACCTCGTCGCGCAGGGCTACAGCGGCCTTATGAGCATTACGGGCGAAGGCCCGGGGCGCCCACCGGTAAAGTGCGGCCCGCCGATCACGGACATTACCGCCGGAATTCTGGCAGCAATGGGCGTGCTCGCCGCTTACGTAGAGCGCCTCAAGACGGGCAAAGGTCAGCGCGTCGACACCTCGCTGTTCGAGGCCGGCATCACACAGACATTCTGGCAATCGGCGATCGCGCTTGCGACGGGCGAATCACCGCAACCGCTCGGCTCCGCGCATCCGCTCAATGCGCCCTACGAAGCGTTCGCGACCAGCGATGGCTGGATCACGCTCGGCGCGTCGAGCGAGGACACCTGGCGCAGGCTCCCACCAGCCCTCGATCGCTCCGACCTGCTCGATGACCCGCGCTTCGCGCTCAACCAGGACCGCATGGCGCATCATACCGCGCTCACCACGGCGCTTGCCGAGACGTTCGAGCAACGCTCAACGCAAGACTGGCTCGAGCGGCTCGCCGCCGCTGGTGTGCCTGCGGGGCCTGTGCTAAGCATCGGCGAGATGCTTGAGCATCCGCAGACGCGAGCGCGCGAGATGCTCGTCGAGACCGGACATAGCCGCCACGGCAGCGGCGCAACGCTGGGTTTCCCAGTGAAGTTCAGCGCCACACCAGCGAGCATTCGTAGCGGCGCGCCAACGCTCGGTGAGCACACCCGCGAAGTGCTCGCAGAGCTCGGTTACGCAGCCGCACAAATCGACGCGCTAATTGCCGCGCAGAGCATCATCTGAGCGCACACGCGACCTCTCACTTTGGTTTTTTGAACTCTCGCTGGCGTGTGGCTGCTTAAGCCGACACCGGAATAATGCTAACCTCTCATCGGCCAGACGCAGGCCCGAAGGAGCGCCTAGATGATCAAGATGTTGTCAGTGAGCGTGCTCGCCGTTACGGCCTTGCTCGCCGGCCTCGCGGCACCCGCTCTGGTGCAGGATAGCCATGGAACCACTGCGGTTCAGGCAACGGGCTCGCGGGTGGCGCACGAGCAGTCGCTGGCTGCATACGTCGGTCGGGAACGATCACTGCGGGGGCTCGCCGCGGCGAGCAAAGCTCTCTAGTCGCACGGTGCTGCCGGATGCCCAATTCAACGTGCTGCGATGGATACTCATGAGTAACGGCTATCGATTCGTGTGCACAGTGGCAACCGTATTGGTTGCGGCATGCTCGCCGTCCTCTGAGCCCGCGACGAAAGACGCTGCGCCATCGACAACGCGCAGAGTCCACGAGGGGCTGCCGGCACTAGCCGACCTAGCGGCCGGCTGGAACACGATTCATCCCGGCGGCGACACGATGTGCGTCTACGGAACACCGTATGGCTTCTTCGTGCGGCCCGACGATCCCCGCAAGCTGCTGGTCAGCTTCCCGGGGGGCGGTGCGTGCTGGTCGGGTCTCACTTGCACGGACGAGCCCGTCGGGCGCATGGACGACAACCCCAAGACAGTCAGACAAGAAGACAACCCCGACGGCACGGCAGGCATATTTGCCGAGGACAATCCCGACAACCCCTTTCTCGGCTACACGAAGGTACACGTCGGTTACTGCACGGGTGACATGCACATCGGCGACGCCGTCCGGCCCAACGACGGTCCGCTCGCGCCGGGACAGGCACGCATCAGCGAGACGCTGCACTTCAACGGGCATACGAACGCCAGTACCGTGATGAACTGGGTGTTCGATAACTTCGCGAATCCCGAAACCGTTGTCATCGCTGGCGTCACATCCGGCAGCTATGGAACGCCGCTCTATGTGTCGCTAATGGCCGATCACTATCCCGACGCCGCGGTGCGACACATCGGCGACGGCAATGGCGCACTGTACATAGGCGAGAACCTGCGTCCGCTGCCGGAGGCCTGGAACGTGATCGATGTTTTGAACCGCTACGAAGGCTTCGAGGACATGGATCCGGAGACGTTCAGCTTCGAGGACATCACGGTAGCGGCCGCGCGCCGCCATCCGGAGATAGTGTTCACTCAGATCGTGAGCGCGAATGATATGGTTTTTTCGGAAATGATCGACTACCTAGGCGCCGATCAGCCGATACTGACTTACATCGAGTCCGGTCAGGACTACGTGAAAGCGCAGGTGCCGAACTACCGGACGTTTCTCGCCGGCGGCGATAAGCACCTGATCAGTCTAGGCTACTTCGACTCCATTCCGCAGCGTGGCAACCGCAACCGTGGGCTGCCGGATATATACGACCGCTTTTACAGCTATCAGGTGGATGGCCGGCGTTACCGCAACTGGATAGCCGATATGGTCGAAGGCCGATCGATCGAGGACGTCCGCTGCAGCGACTGCGAGCGTATGCAGCACTTCGCGAGCCCGTAGTGCGGCCCCCGCGTTGGCCGAGACGCAAGATACCGAGTAACTGACTTTCGAAATCGAGGATTGAATAGATGAAATTATCGCGCGCCTTATCCGCTATTTTTATGGTCGTTGCCGGTGCGGTTGCGCACGCTCACCATAGCGACGCCGGCTATGATCGCGACACCGTTGTCGTGCTCGAAGCTGAAGTTACCCGTTACGTTTTTCGCAATCCGCACTTGACGATCTTTGTCGAAGCCGAAGGCGCCAGCGGCGGGACGGTTGAATGGGAGATCGAGACGGGATCCACGCCTATCATGCAGCGCAGCGGTTGGACGCGAGATCTGCTGAGCCCAGGCGATCGCGTGATCGTGCGCGCCCATCCCGAGCGATCCGGCCGGCCAAGGGCGATACTGAATACGCTCGAGACCGAGGACGGCCGCCTGTGGTCGCAGATCGAGAGAGACCTCGAGGCCACGGAACGCGCAACGAGCCTCGAGGGCGTCTGGAAAGGCATCTCGACGACAAGCCTGGGGCCGCAAGTGCGCCAAACCGCATTGACGCCTGTCGGCCAGGCCGCGCGGGACAGCTACAATGCGATCACGGATTCCCCCAGCGCCCAATGCATCCCGAACCCGCCGCCGTTTCACGCATCGAGCTCGAACTACCTGACCGGCATCGAGATCCTCGATGACAGGGTGATGCTGCGTAGCGAATTCTTCGATGTCGAGCGGACGGTCTATACGGATGGGCGCGAGCACCCGGCAAACATCGAGGCGTCGATTCAAGGACACTCTGTTGGCTGGTGGGAAGACAATGTGCTCGTCGTCGACACGATCGGACTGGCCGAGCACCGCTCCGGCAATGGCGGCGGCATCCCTTCGAGCAGCGCCCGGCATGTCGTCGAGCGTTACTTCCTTAGCGAGGACGGCACACGCGCAATCGTTGATGTGTTTTTCGAGGACCCGGAATACTTGGCCGAGCCGTTCACGGGGCGCACCGAAATGACCTACGTGCCGCACCTGCAACTGTATCGTTACAACTGCGCGGCCGAGTAGTCGGCCGCAGCAAGCAAGGCGTCGAGGCGATCGCCCGGTCGCTGGCTGAGTAGCGCAGCCGGGAACATTCCTGCCGGCATCGCACGGAGCATCGTCGCGCGCGTAGCGCGGCGTGCTGCCGTCGGCGGCTGGCGGTTGATTTCTCTAGCAGTGGTCACCAGTAACCGATCATCCGCCCGGCGCTAAGCGCAACAAGCCAGCAAGCCAATGACGTGCCACCCGCGACGGCTAGCAGTCGCCGATCGCCGGGTAACGGCTCACTCGATTTGCGCACCCTCTGCCAGACGGGCGAAAGACTCAGTGCCACGGCATTGACAAGCCCGAGCGCTATGGCCGGAAACTTGATGAGTAGAAATGGATTTCCCACGTACTCTCGCGCATTCACCGATAGCATGCAGACGCCGCTAACTGTCGCGACCGAGAAGCCGACAAAGGCGAGCGGTACCGCGGGCGTCACGATTCCGCGAAGCGTCACTTGCCGCCATAGTCCCAACAGGCGCAGATCCAACAAAAGAACGGATCCGAACAGTGTGGCTATACCGAGAATATGCGCAAGATTGAAGACGCCATAACTCCAGACGCCCATGCTACGCATCGATTCCCCGAGGACCGAGCCCTCGAGCCACGTCAAAATATCGGCCAACAGGTCGCCGCAGTCTTAGTCGTTACAGGCGCTCGGCGTAAATATCAAAGTTATTGCCCTTATACGTCACGCGCATCGTTTTCACTTCATAGCGATTCATATCTGCGTTTCGATTCCCGACGATCGACACCGCCGCGCCAACAGGGATGAGGTCCTCCTCAAGGCCGGCTCGCCGTGTTCGCGATGGGGGGCCCATCGTCACGTCCCAAACCTGGCCGTTCTCGTCTTGGATCTGCATCGTTG
The DNA here is from genome assembly GCA_024640695.1 of Rhodospirillaceae bacterium. Classification (GTDB taxonomy): domain Bacteria; phylum Pseudomonadota; class Gammaproteobacteria; order Steroidobacterales; family Rariloculaceae; genus JAHEEM01. The sequence goes on from JAHEEM010000035.1 coordinate 5,043, forward strand.
CGTGCGGCCCGGCGAGACTAACGCCCGTATGTACCGTGCCAGAAAGCTCGAAGTGCTCGGGGATCTGTCCGCCCCAGCCGTGATGGGCCGAAACCTGCTGACCTGCAAGCACAAGTCCACTAGCTCCGAGCCCGAGAAGAATTCGTCTAACCATAACCAACTCCTGAATAGGGTCGAACTGCTGTCCGCTTAACCATACCATACGCCTCACGCCCGGCGTCCTCGACAACAATGACGGCTATGCCTCTTAACTTTTCCTTAAAAACCATAGGTATGTGCTGGATATCTAATTTCTCTTACAGCTTTGGCCTGGGATGAGGCGCGCGGTGTCGCAGCGGCCCCAGAGATTGGCATGGGATGCGGACCCTGCAACCGCAACTTTCGAGTCGGCGGCGAATCCAGGCGCGGCGTCATCTCCGCGCAGCAGTCCACCCCGAATTCAAGCAATCGAACGCTTGATCGGGACGACGTTGTCGGCGCTGGATGCTTCCAACGGCGCTTCGTTTGTCACCCACCGAACGAGCGGCAGAAACTCCTGTCGTTGCGCGGCAGTTCTGTGGGGATCCATCTCGAAGATACCTTGGCCCGTCTCAGCGGCTTCAATGTAGATGTCCGAATCAAGTAGTCGCGTCAGGAACGACAAGTTCAGTGACGCAACGAAACGCTCGAGGGGCTCGTAGACTGACGTCGACGATCGCACTCGATTTGCGACCACTGCAACGCGAATGTTGCGGTATCGGATGCCGCCCACGATCAGCAGCTCTTTTATGAAATTCGCCGTCGCCTGGATATCCATAACCGAGGGCGCCACCGGAATCACGACACAGCTCGTCCGACTCAGCATGTCCTGCAGCAACAGCCGCGAGGGACCGGCAGGCGAATCCAGGATCAGTTGTTGCGTGGTAGGCGGAACGTATCTCGCCAGGCTCTTCAGCCCCGTGCGCTGCGTCGGCGCGGCATTCGCCCTATTAATAGGTGCCGCTTGCCGGGTACGCATACCCAACCAATGCAGGCTGGACCCCTGCGGATCGTAATCCATGATCGCCGTCGACAAATTATTGGCGGCAAAGTAACTGGCAAGATTCGTCGCAATAGTCGTCTTGCCGACGCCGCCCTTCGCGTTGATCACCAGTGTCGTATTCATTTGAACCAAGCCTGCATTGATCCTGAAAGCATCTCACGAGATTGGATCTACGCAGTTTAGCGTTGCCAGACGCTCTGGATAGAGTGGCATGCGCTATGTGAGAAGCTCATCACACTGCAACGTCGGGCGGGACGTTGCGGGCGCAGACTCGAAGGGTCTCGACCCGCTTCAGTCCAGATAGAACGCCTCGGGCTCGATCGGCAATTCGATCTCTCGGCCCAAGGCCGCGGAGCGGTCCATCGCCATAGTCATGAGCAGGTTTCGATGCCCATCCGCGGCGGAGGCATGCGGGGTCTCTACGCCGAGCATGATGCGCGCGAACCAGGACAGTGTCTCGTCGCGCATTGGCCCCCAGAGCTGCTTTCTCCAAACGTCGCCGGGCGGATAGCTCGTCAGAAAGTCGACGTGCCGCTCCATCGGCGGTGCGTAGCCTTCCGTCGTATAACCCGCAGGCAGTTTTTCCTCAGTTGCGAGCACGAGATCGCGGTGGGTGTCTTCGATGTCGATGACTCCCTTGGTACCGACAATGCCGATCTCGAGTCCGTAAACCGAGCCCGGCCACACGGTTGGCAAAGCCCAGCTGATATTCATCGAGAAAATTGTGCCGTCATCCATGGTGAAGATGCCAAAGGTGGAGTCCTTCGTGCCGAGCTCGCCGAGCACCTTATCGGTCGAACGCGCGTAGACGGATACCGGCGTCTTTCCTTCCATCAGCCACATTGACATGTCTAGGCTGTGCGTGCCCGAAACGACCATCGGCGTAAGATTATGGCGCTGTGTCGTCTTCTGAATCGTCGCGATCGGCACCATGCGGTTCATCATCGCGCGTGTCATGACCGTGTGCACGTCACCGATCTGGCCGTTGCTCAACCGCTCCTTGACCGTCAGAAATCTGCGCCGGAACCGCTGCGTATAACCGACACAAGCGTCGACACCGGCTGCCGTGATCTCGCGTAGGATCTGCGCGGACTCGCGCGCCTCGGTCGCAAGCGGCTTCTCGATGAATAGCTTATGGCCCGCTTCGATAGCGAGTAAGGCAGGCTCGGTGTGCTGATTCTCGTCGGTCAGCACCATGACCGCGTTAACTTCCGGCCGCGCGATGAGCTCGCGCGCGTCGGTGGTGAAGAAATCGGCACGAAGCTCGTCGGCGAGCGGCTGACCGACCTCCCGCTTGCGGTCGCAAAGCCCGATCCAGTCCACGCCGGGATACTGCCGCGCGAGGTTCGCGCGGATTCGGCCCATCGTGCCGCAACCAATTACCGCTAGCCCGATGCTCTCGAGTGTCTTCATTCTTGCCGCCACTTCAGTCCGCCAATCCGGCGGAGCGACTTCACCTGTACCCAGTTATGCCCGCGTTAGTTGCCAATCGTGATATAGCGCTCCAGCCTTGCAACCTCGTTCGCATCGACGTACTTTCCCATCTCGCGTCGGAACTGCTCGAGGCTGGTATAGGGCCGGTACTCCTCGAATTCGTGCACCATTCGCGGCGTCATTCCCGGTATCGTCAAAAACTCATCGCCCGCAGCGCTATTCAGATCCATCGGCACAAAAACATACTGCTCCAGCCTTGCGACCTCGTTCGCATCGACGTACTTTGCCATCTCGCGTCGGAACTGCTCGAGGCTGGTATAGGGCCGGTACTCCTCGAACTCGTGCGCCATTCGCGGCGTCATCGCAGGAATCAGCATTATCTCTTCGCGACTCGCCGTATTCAGGTTGAGCGGCAGAAACAGGCGACCAAAAACGGCGCTGACCTGCTCTTGACTCATGCCTGCAAGCGCAGCTGCTAATTCACTTGCACTCGCGAAAGGCCGCGCGGCGACGATCGCGGCCGCAGCCGACGCGTCGAGCCCAGGCTGCGCGCTTAGCTCGCCGGCGGTCGCGAGATTCGGATTGAGCAAATTGGTATTGTTGCCGACCTGCGCTTGCACTTCCCCCAGACACAAGACGCTCATAGAAATGACTAATATTTGCAGTTGTCTCACGCGAGATCTCCTCGAACTGTTTATCGGGCACATAACGTCCATCATACGCCCCGCACTGATGCAGAGAAACTGGGATGAGGCGCGCCCCACCCTCACGCCAGCTGCAGCAGCGCATTTCCTTTACTCGATCTCCGCCACCGCGTGTAGACTCTGAGCAACTCTCCGCTTCGGTTTCGAAATGACTCGATTTCGCCGCACACTCGACTCCCCTTATCTGATCTGGCTGCTGCTTGCCCTACCAGGCGCTGACATGATGCAAGGCTACTTTCGCGGGAGCTTCTACTACGGCGAGCTCATGCATGCGAGCGGCGAGATGGCGGCCCGACTTCTGATCCTCGCGCTCGCTGTCACGCCTTTGCGGCTTCTGTTCCCTCGTTCCGGATGGCCGCTGTGGCTCGCTCAGCGTCGGCGCTACATTGGCGTCGCGGCATTCGCTTATGCGCTTTTGCATGCAGCCGTGTATGCACAACGACTCGGCGCGACCGCTGCAATCAGTGCCGCGGCCCGCGAGGCAAGCATGTGGACCGGTTGGCTCGGCCTTGCGATCATGCTGCCGCTTGCGCTGACGAGCAACAACTGGTCCGTCTACAGAATGCGCAAAGCTTGGAGGCTACTGCACCGTTTGGTCTACGCGGCCGCCATGCTGACGCTCGCGCACTGGTTCCTTGCGGCCTTCGACCCAGTCCCGGGTATCGCTCACTTTGCGGTGCTTGGGGGCCTCGAGGGTCTGCGGCTATGGCGAGCACGTGCCGCAAGACGCGCTCACGCCATCTGATCACCCGGCTCACGCATCGTCCTTGGCAGGTGCCCGGCTTCGAGCGCACAGAAACCCTTCGGGCAGCCCGGAGCATAACTGCAACGAATTACCGCTCAATCGCCGGGACGCTGGATAGGATCTAAGCAGCGTCGCGTCGAGGCCGCCTGCGGTGGCCGAAGATACCGTCGTAGAACGTGTAGAGGACGACGAGCAGCAGAACTGTGCCGAGCTTACGATCCCAAAGCACTGACCATACGCCCACGTCCTCGAACACGAGCAGCGACCGGCGCAAGTTCTCGTCAATGAGCGGACCGAGAATGACACCGAGCACGAGCGGTGCAAGCGGTAAGCCCAGCCTATGCAGCAGATAACCCGCAAATCCGGAGACCAGCATGACGTAAACGTCGAAGTAGTTTAGGTTCACCGCGAAGGCACCTAGCACACAGACAGGCAGGATTAGCGGCATCAGCAGCGTTTTCGGCAGACTGAACAGCTTGACGCACGGTTTGATCAGCGCAATTGCCATGCCATACATGAAAAAGTTCGCGACGATGAGCCCGATATAGATAAAGAAGATAAGGCCTGGGTTCTCCGTCTGTATCAAAGGGCCGACGACCACGTTCTTGAGCTCTAGCGCGGCTAGGATCGCCGCCGCGGCTGCACTCCCCGGAATTCCTAGCGCGAGCGTCGGCAGCATCGAGCCACCGATATTGGCGTTGTTCGCAACCTCGGCGCAGACGATGGCCTCGTAACTCCCTCGCCCCCACCGCGCCCGCTCTTCCGGACTCGCGCGCCGCCGGCCGACATCGTAAGAAAAGAACGTGGCGACGTTGGCACCCGCACCTGGTATCGCACCGATAATCGTGCCGATGATCCCTGAGCGCAGGCTCGCGCGCGCGTACTTGGCGAGCATACGCATCGACGGCAGCACCCGGCCAAGCTCGGATGGAATCGCCGCGGGGCTGCGCTGCGGCAATACGCGTAGGATCTCGGCGAGGCCGAATAAGCCGATAAGCACGGGTATAAAGCTAATGCCGTCGTCAAAGTTGTAGTTACCGAACGTGAAGCGCGGCACGCCATAGATTGGATCGAGGCCAACGAACGCAATCTCGAGCCCGATGAAACCCGATATCCAGCCCTTGAGCGGCTGGCCGCGGCTGGCCATCGAACCGCAAATCGTTATGCCCCACAGCGACAGCAGAAACATCTCCCAAGAGCGAAATTGCAACGCAAAAAAGAGCACCGCTGGAATGAATGCGATCAACAACAGAATTCCGACCCAGTTGCCGAGAAACGAAGCGGCGATCGCGGTGCCGAGCGCCAGTCCGGCCTCACCGCGCTGGGCGAGCGCGTGCCCCTCGATCATTGTCGGCACTGCATCGGGCGTGCCCGGTATATTAATGAGTACCGCAGATATCGCGCCGCCGAAGACGCTGCCCGTATAGACCCCGAGCATGAACATGATCGCGGCCTGCTGCGACATCCCGACCGTTACTCCCAGTAACAGCGTCATCGCCATGGTTGTCGACAAACCCGGTAGCGCGCCCCAGAAAATTCCGAGCGTTACGCCAGCCAGACACGCCACCCACAGCCAGGGCGTCGATAGGATCAGCCAGAGCTGCTCTTGCACTTGCGCCCAAACGGCCATGCGAATTCCTTAAAAAGCTTCCGGCATTAGAATGTTGAAGCCGTAGCGAAACGACCACGCCAGCAGTTCGACACCGACCATGGCGACAAGCAGACACCGCACTAAGCCCGCGCGCCAGAACAAGCGCAGCACAGTCGTGATGACCAGAATCGAGATCAGCTCGTAGCCGCTGAACACAAACTCGAAAGACCCGACGGGGATGCGCAGTTCGAAGCTGACAGCTGCGACGAGCAGGACGTAAGCCAGCACCAAGCCAGCCAACAATGCGGCGCGCCCGTCTTCCTCAGCATTACGATAGTCGCGCACCGCCGCGGCGGACGCCGCGATGAATCCGCGTGCCGCTCCAGCGCGCACGGCGCGCCAGCCGAGCGCGCCGGCCATGAGCAGCAAGGCCAACGCGACGGTAAAAGGCAACAAGGCGGGTGCAGTAAAGAGCCGCTCGGGGCTTTCAATTCGAACGGACAGGATCATGACCGCAGTGGCGAATGCTGCGGTCAATAACGCGCTGATCAGGTCTTTGCGCGGCGTAGCTTCGGCGCCGGTATTCTCTTCGTCGTGGAGCGCCAGTGGCGGCGGCAAAGTTTCAGCCCCGGTTGCCCCCGATTGCCGATCGACTTCCAAGGACGCCACTGACCGCGCTTAAGGGCCAGCCAGCGGCAGCGGCGCATAGTCCGCAGGCGGCCACCAGCTGTCGAACTGCTCGGGCGCCGGCAATCCCAGCTCAGCCGCGGTATGCGAACCCGGAATCTTCAAACGGTGGAAGACCGCGGCGGACACCGTCTCGAACTCGGCGGCGCGGCGGTCGGCTTTATCGCCAACCATGACCTCAATCGCAAAATTGCGGGCTGCAACCGTCTCCTGGAAACCCTCAGACGCAACCGCAGCAACGAACGTGCGCTGAATTCGCTCGACGATCTCGATCGGCATGTCGCGGCGCAGCCCGAGATTGTAGGTTGCATTCGGCGGTAGACGGCTCTCAACCCCGCGCAGCAGCTTGGTCAGCGACGGCATCACCTGGCCGTTGCCTGTGACGATGTCGGCAGGGCCGGTTTGCTGCAGCGAGACGAGCTGCCCGGCGTCGACGAACTGAATATGCTCGTGGACGCCACCACCGGCAATATCGACCTCGCCGTTGAGACCGGCGAGCGCGGCAAGCTGGCCGCTGCCGTAGGGCACGTAACGCAGCTCGATGCCGGCCGTCGCTGCGACGACAGCGGCGAGCTCATGCCATTGGCCGCCGGCGCCGGAGGTCGAGATCGTAATCTCGCCGGGCTTCGCCTTCGCTGCGGCGACGATGTCGGTGAAGGATTTGAACGGCGAGTCCGGTCGCACGGCCCAGCTCCCGTAGGCAGTCGTGGCCTGCATGTAATACCAGTCACGCCACGGCGGCAGGTCGCTGCCGCCGCTGATACGCGCGTACTTGTTGAAGCTGGACGCCCCAAGCCAGGTGTAGCCGTCGCTGGGCCGGTTACCGACAAAGCGGGTTGCAAGCCCGCCGGCGGCACCGGGCCGGTTGACGACATTGATGCGCCAGCCGCTCGCCGCGGCCATCTCCGCGGCGAGCGCGCGCAGCACCGTGTCGGTGCCACCGCCGGCCGCATACGCAACAACGAGTGTGATCGGCCGCTCGGGCCACTCGGCGGATGCCGGGGAGAGGACGCCGCCGATGAGTACGGCGAGGGTGCCGAGAATCAGAATCGGTCTAAACAAGCTGTCACCTGCTGAGTCGAGCGCGGGATGGGGTTCCGCCTGACCCGGCGGCCCCGCCCGGGTTGCTGGCATTCTTGCAGGACTAACAGAGACGCGCAACCAAGTGACTGTGGCCGTGATCTGAAGTCAACCGAGGTTTCCATGACCGCCGGGCCTGGCGTAGAATACTCCCGTCTGGACGTGTGAAAGCAGGCGGATCCACTATCTACCAGCTGCCGCAACACACGCCATCGAGGACACTGAGCCAGGGCGAGGGTGAGCCAACCTGTTCCCTGGGTACCGCTTCTATATCGGACTTGCAGACCTGGGAGGTCGACAATGGCTAACTTTGGCATGGTGGGATTGGATTGGCAGCAGCGAATCAACTGGGATCGTATGCGCACGTACAGGCTCGAGCGAGCCCGCGAGAAGATGAAGGCCCATGGGCTCAGCGCCCTGGTCCTGATGTATGACGAGAACATTCGTTACGTCACCAGCACGCTGACCCCCGGCTGGTGCCGCCTCAAGCCCGGTCTGCGCTACGCCATGCTCTGCGGCGACGATGCGCCTGTCGTATTCGAGCAAGGCGATATCGGCATGCAGATCGAGCGTCACTCGCCGTGGATTCCGAAGGAAAATGTCCGCTACTCGTACGCTTGGATCAAGGGTGCGGCCGGACCGGCCTCGACGCAGCAGGTCAAGAAATTCACGAAAGCCGTGCTGCAGGAGATGAAAAAGAGCAACGTCGCTGGCGGCAAAGTCGGCGTCGACTTCATCGACATCAACATGATCCAGGCGTTCAAGGACGCCGGCATCGACTGGACCGACGGCATGTCGCCGATGATGGAAGCACGCGCGGTGAAAAACATCGACGAGCAGGAGTGCTTCCGTATGGTCGGCGCAATTGGCGATGCGGCCCACTGGGAGACGATGAAATTCCTGCGCCCGGGCATCACCGAGAATCAGGTAACGGCCCATATCATGGAGTTCCTCTACAATATCCCCGGCATGGAAGACGTCGAGGACGTGATCGTTTCCTCCGGCCCGAACACTTGGCCGAACTGGCGTAACTTCTCCGACCGCATCATCAAGCCGGGCGATATCGTCTTCATGGATCTCGCGGCCTTGACGTGGAACGGTTACAAGTCCTGCTACTACCGCACCTACTGTGTGGGCAAGGAGCCGACCGAGAAGCAGAAGGAAATCTACGCGACGGCGCTGGAGTGGCTCTACGATGCCCTCAAAGAGGTCAAGCCGGGCGCCACGACGAAGGATATCGCCGAGCAATGGCCGTCTGCGAAGGAAGCATGGGGTTACGAGGAAGAAGATCAGGCAGCCGCTAATCTGTGGGGCCACGGTCTCGGCTTAGCCCAGTACGATCCGCCGGTCATCTCTCGCATCTGGTCGCTCGATCATCCGATCGAGATCCAGGAAGGCATGACGTTTGCACTAGAGACGCAGCACGGAATTCCGTTCGAGTGGGGTGTACGCATCGAGGAGATGCTGATCGTTCATAAGGACTACACCGAGATCGTCTCGAACTTCCCGGTAGAGCAGATCACCGTCGTCGACCCGATCCCGGGCTACGCGCCGGCAGATTCGCGACACCGGAAGCTGGTCTCGACTCGGTAAGCTCGAAGCAACGAATGAATGAATTCGTCATTCCGCTGAGTGCAGCGGAGGCTACCGATGCTGAGCGTTTCGGCCCGAAGGCCGCCAATCAGGCGGCCCTCGGGCAGGCCGGCATTCCGATTCCCGGCGGCTACGCCGTCGACGCGGAAGCCTACCGCTACCAGCTACGCTCCCTCGGTTTAGAGGAGTCCGCACGTGCGGTTTTCTCGACCGAGGAATTCGCAGCACGACGGCACGCACTCGATATCAAGCTCGGGCTGCTCGACAATCCCATCGATGAGTTGCTGCTACCGGCACTGCTAGGTGCCTGGCGCGAGCTCATGAGCGTGCCCGGCACGCTCGGCGTCGTGCGATCCTCGGCGCTGGTTGAGGACCGCTTCGGCTCGAGCTTTGCCGGACAGTTCGAGAGTTTTCTCGGACTAGAGGACGAGTTCGAGTTTCTCACCGCGATACGGTCGTGCTGGTGCGCACTGTGGTCGACACGCGCGCTGCGGTACATGTCCACGCACAAACTCGATCCTGCCGATACGGCAATGGCGCTCGCCATTCAGCCACTCGTAGAAGCAAAGGCCTCCGGCGGAGGCTTGAGCCGAACCGCAGAGGGCGACATGCTCTTGAGCGCGACCTGGGGCCTCGGCTCGGCGATTGCGCAGGGCGAAGTCGTGCCGGACCGTTACGTCGTGAGCCGCAAAGGCGAACTGCTCGACATGACGACAGGGCGGAAATTCCACAGCGTCGGCTGCGCACACGGCAACCAGAAAGTCGATCGCAAGATGGCCGAAGAGCCCTGCCTCGATGAGCATCAGATTCGCGAGCTTGCCGAGTATCTAATTCGCGCCGAAGCGGTTGTCGGCGGCTCCGCCGAGATCGAGTGGGCGCTTGACGATGCTGCGGGAATCAAGCTCGTGCAGGCGCGGCCCTTGCATATGCAGGAGCCGCACGTACCCGACAAAGTCTGGGCTCAGCGCGCCAAGCTGCGCGGACATCCGGCGGGCGTCGGTTGGGGCACCGGCACAGCGCGCGTCGTCAACTGTGAGTGCGAGATTTCCCGCGTCGGCCCCGGCGACGTGCTGGTCACACGCGTCGCAGGACCCGCGCTTACGCACATTCTTCCGCAAGTTTCCGCAGTTGTTGCCGAGCTCGGCGGCAGCACCTCCCACCTCGCGTCGCTTGCCCGCGAACGAGGCATTCCAATGGTTCTTGGCGTCCTCGATGCCACGAACATTATCCCCGAAGGTTCGACCGTCGCAGTTGACGGCGTCGCGGGCATCGTGCGCTGGATGCAATAACGGAGTTCGTAGCAGATGACTGACAAAGCCAAGGTTGTCCTGACCGATTACGTCTGGGAAAAGCTCGACGTCGAGCACGAGATTCTCGGCGAACTCGCTGATGTCGTGCCGCTGCAGGTCAAGGATCCTGAAAAATTCTTTCCCGAAGCTGCAGACTGCGACGCGCTGCTGAACACCTACGCTGGACCGATCACGGCCGAGATCATGGCAAAAATGCCGAACTGCAAGATCATCGCCCGCTACGGAATCGGCGTCGACACAATCGACCTCGATGCCGCTACTGAGCACGGCATCATCGTGACAAATAACCCGACCTATTGCATCGAGGAAGTCGCCGAGCACACGATGGCGATGCTATTGACCGCTGCACGCAAGATCGCCTTTTACGATCGCATGGTCCGCGACGGCCGTTGGGAAGTGCCGCCCGGCAAACCGATTTTCCGGCTTGCAGGCAGCACTGTCGGCCTCTTAGGCTTCGGCAATATTGCCCGCCACGTTGCTAAAGCCGCTGCGGGTTTTGGTATGCGCGTTCTATACGCCGATCCGTTCGTCAAGGCGGGGCAATTCGACGCGCCCGGAGAAAAAGTCGAGCTACCCGAGCTGCTGAGTGAGTCCGACTATGTCTGTATACACGCGCCGCTGCTACCGCAGACGCGCGGCATGATCGGCAAGGAACAGCTCGCGCAAATGAAGAATACCGCCATTCTCGTCAACTGCTCGCGCGGGCCGATCATCGACACGAACGCGCTTATCGCAGCACTCGACGCCAAAGAGATTGCTGGTTGCGCGCTCGACACGACGGACCCCGAGCCACTGCCAAAAGAAAATGCTTTACGCGGACGCGAGAACGTCATCATCAACCCGCATGCCGCGTGGTACAGCGAACAGGCCATGGCAGGCCTGCAGCGTGGCGCACCGAGCGAGGTTCGGCGCGTGCTCGAAGGCGAATGGCCGATCAACGTAGTAAACAAGGCCGTTAAGGGCAAGAGCCGCGCCGGCATCTAAGCGCGACTGACCCCTTCTCGGTCTGCGCGCTCGTCAGGCCACGCTTACGCTCGGCCCCGTCGCCGTTGGCTCCCTCGGCCTAAGGCTGATCGACTTCGGACTCCCGGCCCGGGCGAGCCGTATATATGCTGGTGACAATCTGCCGCGACAGGCCTTCCAGGCCATGGTATTAGATCGGCTATGCGGAACGGTCGAGACGTTCAGATCTCGAGACATTCCATACGGGATCATTACTGCAAACGGCTAGGAGCGGGAATGCGCCCAGCTGCTGCGGTCATTAAAATTAGCTGTAAGCGCGAGCTTTTGCTCGCGCCATCATCTTGTCACGAAGCAGGCACAATGCCTTCCTGCTGTCATTATCAAGATTGGCGGGTATTGACGAGTACGCTGACAGCATTGCGATATCATTCGCTTCGGCCATATTGACGTTCATTAGCTGCAATTCGTGCTCGATTCTCTCCAGCGTCAGATTAGACAACTCGCTCTCCAAAAGTAGTCGTGGACGCGACTGTAGGTGTTGGGCCACACTAATACAATGACGTAGCCGCCACATTGACGTTGTGCCGAGAACACATCGCAACGGTTATGCCCGCCACCGGCCACAACCCTTTGTTTAACCCAGGTCACCCGACTGGCGCCGTCTCCTGAAGCACCGTCTTGCTTCCATTAACAGGCATCCCTCGAAGAACAGATCTCCCGCGACGACCAGCAGCGCAGCTACGCCCACGCCACCGAGCTTGATTGCCATTCCGTAGCAGGCGAGTGCCAATGCGATATATCCGAGAACCCGTTTAGATGTTGCCGCCCCATAACTACGGCCCCCTTGGATTTCTCCGAAATATCGGTCTTAACCGTCGACCAATGACCGCCAGCGGCCAGCAAACGGTCATTAGAGAAATGCAGCTGATCTTGAGATTAACTACTGTTGGGGTGTCAATCCAAAATGGCCACAGGATTAAGGGGCCGCCGAT
>JAHEEM010000035.1:17172-17876 GCA_024640695.1 Rhodospirillaceae bacterium
GTCAGGCTGCCAATAGTGACCACAAACGTCCAGAGAACACCTTGCCCGCTTTGCGTCTTCCTTGTCGATCTCCGCGTACAGGTTTCCCTTTTCACGGCTTAGTGGCCCGGCAACTACCTTTCCCATAGGCTTAACTACGACCGCGTTGCCATCGTTGATCCATTCTTCAGACTCAAACAGCCTGTCGCGTTCGGGGAAATCATCCGGTAGGTCACAGCCTTGTAGGGCCGTTGCCGTCCCGATTACCCAGCATCCGGCCTCCGTTGCTATATGACGCATCGTTGCTAACCAGCTATCGCTCGCACCCCATGTCGGTGAGATATACATATCAATGTCTTGAGCATAAAGAGCATATCGCGCCAAGGGCATAGTACTCTCCCAGCAAATTAGGGCTCCTACCCGTCCCACGGCCGTCCGGTTTCGGCTAAAAGCTACCGTTCCTTTAGCTAGCAGAAAGCGGTTGTTGCAACATTACTGCACGGCATATTGCCGTGATACTTCCGGAACACAATCGTAGCGGAACATTTCGGCATCAGGTGTGTATCTCCACTCCATGGTGCCCCGCAGAGGTTCCGCCAGATACTCTGGATCTGCAACGACTATGTCGATCATTAAGGAGCTACCGTCATCGCTAAGCGCATATCGTTCCATGACATGTCTTTGAGCGCCCGAGGGAACGCCATCTTGAAGCGGGGCTCGATGGT
>JAHEEM010000036.1 GCA_024640695.1 Rhodospirillaceae bacterium
TTAGGCGTGTCCAACGCGCTTCGGAGTTGCTCGGATTTTGAATTTTGTAAAGTAAGGAGTATACGCGCCGAACCGAGGCACACGCGGTGGACTTTACAGAACCGCATGCGCGGAACCGTAACTAATTTGCAACAACTTTGGAATTTAAGGCCGGCTCAGCACTCGAAGCCATCTGGGGCGCAGGACCGGACCCCGCCGGGTCGAAGGCCAGCGCCTCGAGTTGCGCCTGACGGCAGCCTCCGACTCGAAGACCACAGGAATCCTATATGAATTTCCGGAATATCGCGTTGATCTCGCTTGCCTGTCTCCTGCTTGGCTGTGAGGCAGAGCAGCAGTCGGCAATGGACGTTTCGGTGAGAGCCGAGCAGTCACCGGTGGCCGACGTCGGCCCGGGAGGCGCCACGGCTGCCGGGCCAGAGTTCAAGGTCGAGGCCGACCGTTTTGCCGACCTACGCATCCTGCGTTACCGAGTGCCGGGCTTCGACGAGCTAAGCTTGAGAAACAAAACCCTGCTGTACTACCTGCACGAGGCGGGTCTTGCCGGCCGCGACATCGCCTACGACCAGAGGTATCGCTATAACCTTGCTATCCGGCGCACACTCGAGGAAATCGTCAAGCTCTATCCCGGCGATCGTGACGCGAGCGAATTCCAGGCTTTGCTCGAGTATACCCAGCGCATCTGGTTCTCGAACGGTATCCACCATCACTACGGCAATGACAAGTTTGCTCCCGGCTTCAGCTACGAGAGCCTCGTCGCCTTCGTGGAGGCCACGCCCGGCAGTTTTCCGGTTAGGCCAGGTCAGTCAGTCGACGCTCTGCTCGCCGAGTTGCAGCCGATCATGTTCGATCCGAGCGTCGACGCCAAGCTCGTAAATCTCGCGCCGAATCAGGATCCAGTCGTCAACTCCGCCGTGAACTTTTATTTGGGCGTTACGCAGGCTGATGTCGATGCCTACTATGATGGAATTAGAGAAGCCGATGACCCGACACCCATCTGGTATGGACTGAATTCTCGCCTTGCAAAAGTCGACGGCGAGGTTGTCGAGCAGGTCTGGCGCGTTGGGGGTCTTTACACGGAGGCGCTTGAGCGTGTGGTCTATTGGCTCGAGCGGGCCGTGACGGTCGCAGAGAACGACCGACAGCGCGAGGCTTTCACGAAGCTCATCGAGTATTTCCGCAGTGGAGACCTAGAAGACTGGGACGCTTACAACATCGCCTGGGTAGCAGATACGGAGTCGGTCGTGGATGCGATCAATGGTTTCATTGAGGTCTACAACGACCCGATAGGTTACCGCGGTTCGTATGAGTCTGTCGTGCAGTTCGTCGATCCGGTCGCGACGCGACGAATCGAAACTCTTGCGCGTGAGGCGCAGTGGTTTGAGGACAACTCGCCGATTCCCGGCGAGTACAAGAAGACCAGTGTTACAGGCATCACTGGTAGGGCGATCAACGTCGTCGGCGAGGCTGGCGAGACGTCGCCAGCGACACCGGTCGGCATCAATTTGCCGAACTCCGAATGGATCCGCAGCGAGCACGGCTCGAAGTCGGTAGCGCTCGCCAACATCCAGCAGGCTTACGATCTGGTTGCCGGCGGGGCCACTCGCGAGTTTGCCTGGGACGAGGCTGAAGTTGAGCGATCAGTACAATACGAAGCCCTGACCAGCATCCTGACGACGGACATGCATGAGGTAATCGGTCATGCATCCGGGCAGCTCGCACCCGGCGTCGGCACACCCAACGAGACGCTCAGCATCTACGCCTCAACGCTCGAAGAGGCACGCGCCGATCTCGTCGGCCTCTATTACATTCTGGATCCGAAGCTCGTCGAGCTCGGGCTCATGCCGTCCGTCGAAGCCGGTTATACGGAGTATGACGCTTATATCCGCAACGGCTTGATGCAGCAGCTCAGGCGTATCGAGCCCGGCAACGACATCGAGGAAGCGCACATGCGCAATCGCCAGCTGGTGGCGGCATGGGCCTACGAGCAAGGGCGTGCTGAGAATGTCGTCGAGAGGCGCCAGCGTAACGGCAAGACCTACTTTGCCATTCAGGACTATGTGCGTTTGCGCGAGCTTTTCGGCGACTTACTGCGGGAGCTGCAGCGGATCAAGTCCGAGGGGGACTTCGAGGCTATCCGCGATCTCATCGAGACCTATGCCGTCAAGGTCGATCCGGTGCTCCACGCTGAGGTGCGTGAGCGTTATGCGGCGCTCGACATCCCGCCTTACTCGGGCTTCATCAACCCGAGGCTCGTGCCCGTTGAGCGCGATGCAGAGATTATCGACGTGCGTATCGAGTATCCGGACGATTTCACCGCGCAGATGCTCGAGTACGCCGCGAACTACAGTAACTTGCCGACCTGGAACTTCTAGTCGTTAGTTCGGGGTTCGGCGCCAAGCACCGCGACCGCCCGCAGAGAGATGCGGTTGGTCAGCCCGCGTGCGAGCCGCCCGATGGCGGCTCGCACGGCGACACTAGCCGCGGCAAGCCGACGGCAGATACTGCTGGAAGGTCGCGCCGGCGAGCGATCCCTTGTTCTGCACGGCAACGTTGCCGCCCGTGCCGCCGGCGGAGCCGGACGAGCCCATGAGCGCGAGCCCAGTGGGGTCGGGGGACGCGCCGCACTGCCAGACGATGGACAAATCGCGTGATTCAAACGGCGTCAGGCCCAGGGTCTGGCCCATGATTTGGGCATTGGCCTGGTTGCCGTAGGTGATGATGATCGTGCCGTTGGCGACTTCGACCGAGGCCACATACTTGCCTTGTGTGTCGACTGCGTTGGGCGTCATGCCGGCATCGGTGCGGTTCTGCGGAGCGGCGCCCTCGTTAAGGAAGTCCTCAGCCACGGCGGTTTTTGCGGCGGCGGCGAGGTTCATGCCCTCGGACACCTGCGCGCGAATCGTGTAGTCCTGGTAAGCTGGAATGGCTATAGACGCCAGAATGCCGATGATGGCAACCACGATCATCAGCTCGATTAGGGTAAACCCCTGTTGCGTTCGTCTCATCGTTGCAGCTCCTTCCACGACCCTTACTGGGGGTGACAGCAGGCAAAATACCTGCTCTCGATTAGCGGCCGTCTAGGGAGGATTGACGCTTGGATCGCCCGCGGACTCGATGAACGGTGACCTACCGTAGCCGAAGTCAGGAGCAATTGCTCAGTATTAGCACTCGGAACGATGATAATGCCGGAAATCTACTCCGCTCTTGGTGGGCATTTGGGCCGGAAGAGCAGCTTTCCGACCGTTTGCAACGTAGTATGATCGCAGCCTTGCCCGCCGACCGTGACGACGGCTCCGGTCTGTTTGATCTTCAGTGCAGTTCGGCTCTGTAGGAAGCCGTCGGGGAGTGGACGATGGTTGGACGCGAAACGCGGTTTGACGATACCTGCGAGATCGTAGGTGTCGACAAGCATGTCTCAGTCGTCGGAGAGATACTGCAGTTTAGGGAGCACGATATCATCATCGCGATGATCAATCGTTCGGCCCGCGTGACATTGCGCTGGAACGAACGGGCGAACATCTACGTTGGCGCGCTCGGCGGCGTCGAGTTTCAGTCTGCGGGGCCGAAGGCCAAGGTGTTGCCGAGAAGGCGATAGCACTGCTTGCTTAATAGACTGCCGTGAGCAGGCCACTGAACGTCATCCACGCCTGGTTTGGCCCTGCCACTCTGCACGCGTCTGTCCCCAGATATCCACCGTGACCGACTCGAGCAGCGCCCGCAGACTTCCCGGGCCGCGATTTTGCGAGCAAAGCTTGCGGGCGACGGCCTGCGAGGCAACGTTATGCGGCGCGATTACGTGAATGACCTCCGTCGAGCCCAGCTCAGCGAAGGCCCAGTCTATCGAGGCCGTCGCGGCCTCGCTGGCATAGCCGTGATTCCAGCGCTTGCGGATGATCCCCCAGCCGACTTCGGTGCCGGGCCAGCCCTCGGGCATCCAAGGCCCCACCCGGCCGATCCAGTCGCCCGTGGCTTTCTCGATGACCGAGAACATCGAAAATCCCTGCAGATGCCACGCGCTGCAGATCTGCAAAAAGCCACGCCACGCTAGGGCCCGCGGCTGCTCGCCGCCGATGAATTGAGCGGCCTCGGGATCGCTCATGAAGTCCACTTAGGCGTCGAAATCCTCGCGGCGCGGCAGACGCAGTATCAACCGCGGAGTCTCGATGACGACTGAGCGGGTCGGCGCTATCACGGCCGTGCGATACTCTAGCGCATCTGCTCGACGAGCCAGAGCGCGAGATCCGGAAAAGCGATCAGCATCACGAGCACGCCCAGCTCACCGATCACGAACGGAAAGACGCCAAGGAATATCTCTTCCATGGGCACCTCTGGCGCTACGCGGCGCATGATGAACACATTCGCACCTATCGGCGGCGTAATGAGCGCAAGCTCTGCCATGATCACGACGAAAACGCCGAACCAGACCGGATCGATACCGAGCTCAGTCACGACCGGAAACACGAATGGAATCGTGAGCACCAGCATGCCGAAGACGTCGAGCATGGCGCCAAGCACGAAGTAGAGCGCGATTAGCAGAATCAGCAGCCAGATGCGTCCAAGCTCGGCCGCAATGATTATCTCTACGAGAAAATCAGTTACTCCGGTGACGGCCAGAAACCGCGCAACCAGATATCCGCCGACGATGATCGAGAAGATCATTGCGCTAATGAGCGCGGTGCCTCGCAGTGCCGCCGCGACCGCAGCGGCGTTCAGTTTGCGCCGAATCGAGGCGGTCACGAGAACCCCGACGCAGCCGACGCCGGCGGCTTCTGTTGGCGTGAAGATGCCGGCGTAGATTCCTCCAATGATCAGCACGAACAATGCCATCACGGGGCCGAGCCGGCCAAGTGATGCGATGCGCTCCGGCCAGCTCGAAGCAGGGCCTTTAGGGCCGAGCGCCGGATTCAGCAAGCACCGGACGAGGATAATCGCCGAGAACATCGACGCGGTCACGATGCCGGGGATGATGCCGGCAATGAACAGCGCGCCAATAGACGTCTCCGTCATGACGCCATAGAAGATGAAGATCAAACTTGGCGGAATAAGAATTCCGAGGGTCCCGGATGCGGCCAGCGCACCGGTCGCGAGCCGAGGATTGTATTGGTAGCGGCGCATCTCGGGCATCACGATTGTGCCCATCGTCGCGACCGTCGCGATGCTCGAGCCGGTGACGGCACCGAAGCCGCCGCAGGCAAGCACCGAGGCGATCGCCATCCCGCCAGGCACGCGGCCGACCCATTTGCGTAGGCCGTCGTAGAGATCGCTGGCCAGCCCGGCGTGGAAGAACAGCTGTCCCATGAGAACGAACAGCGGCACCGTCACGAATACGAAGTCGCGCCCATGCTCCCAGGGGATCAAGGCAGTCTGCGCCATAGTCGGCAGCACGCCTTCGACGAGCCAGAGACCGACGAGACCGGTAAAGGCCATCGCGAAGGCGATCGGCACACCGAGTGCGAGCAGGCCGAGCAGCACTGCCACGCCGCCGAAGCCGTAGCCGATTAGATCCATGAGTCCTCGTCCTGTCGCCGCGCGACGGTCGGGTTGGCGAGGAGGCGCCCGACGAAGACCGCGCCGCAAAAGCCAATGAACGCCATGAACGGCCACAGCGGCGCGGCGAGATCCTCGCCGGTCTCGCCGATGAACGCCATATAGCGCGCAAAGGCTACGGCCTGCACCGTCATGAGGCCAAAAAAGGCGATGCCTGCAAGCGCAGAGAGTACGTCGGCGGCAAGGCGCCAATTTTCCGAGAGGCGCAGGTAGAAGATCTCCATTCGGATGTGGTGGCCGCGATCCCAGGCGGCTGGCAGCGCGGAGAACAGCGCGACGAGCAACAGCAGGCCGTTCGCATCGCGGCTCCACTGCAGCGGTGCGTTGAAGAAATAGCGCAGGAGCACGTCGATTGTGACCATGCTCAATAGCGCGGGCAGTGCGCCATAGACGCCGAGCGCGTAGAGCCACTCCGAGGCGCGTGCTGAGACGCGATCGAGCAGTTCGAAGCCTTTGCCAAGCGCGCTCATAGATCGATGATGCCCATGACGGGCTGCGTGCTGACGCGCTCGTTGAGCTCGGCGTTCGTCAGCGGGGCATATTCTTTGCCGAGCGCTTCCATCTCCGCCACGAGCGCGCGCGCTGGTAGCCCTTCAGCCTCGCGTTGCGCAATGAAGCGCTCTCTGAGTGGCGCGACAGCAGCGCGAAACCGCTCGCGTTCATCTTCATCGAGCTCGATGATTTCCACACCGCCGCCGCGCAGGGTTGCGTATGCGCGATCGTCACCCGCACCGCTGTAGTAGTTCTGCACGGCGATCTGGCTGCGAATCCGCAGCAGGCCATAGAACTGCTCCTTGAGATCCCCCGGCAACGAGTCGAAGGCGCGCCGGTTCATGCAGTAGTGGAGCGCGAGCACGTTGAGGTCGATGCGCGTGTAGTAGGGGCCGATCTCCTGCAGGCGATACGAGGCCATATCGGAGACGCTGAGCGCGATCGCATCGACGATACCGCGTTGCAGCGCCGTATAAACTTCCGCTGCGGAGATCGCGACGGGCACGGCGCCAAGCTCGCGGAAAATCTCCGCGACGAGACCGCCGGTAACGCGCATCTTGATACCTTCGAGGTCTTCGAGCCGGCGAATCGGCGTTTTTGAAATGATGTTGTACGGGCTGGTGCAGTCGACGTGCGCGAGATACACGCCCATGCGCTCGTACTCATCTTTGAAATACTTTGGATGCAATTCCTCCACGACCAGGCTCGCAACCTGCGGGCTCGGGAACAGGAACGGCAGTTGGGTCGCGTGCAGCAGCTTGAAGCTGCCCGGCTGATAGGTCACGTAGCCATGGGTGTAGTCGCTGATGCCGGTCACGCACGCCTTGAAGCCGTCCACGGGGTCGTGCATCAGCTGATCGGTAAACGCGACGAGTCGAAGGCGTCCGCGGGTCTCGCGCTCGACGAGCTCGGCGAAAGGCACGAAGGCTTGCGCATAGAGGCCATGCGAGCGCGGCGTATGTGAGGTATAGCGGAGCACGATCGGCTCGGCGCGGCTCACTCGGCTGCCAGCGAGCAACGGTGCTGCGATGCCGGTCCCGGCCAGCGCGCCGAGCAGCGCGCGGCGGGTCTTGTCGACGGTCTGATCGCTCGGTTCCTGCGCCATGGCCTCTAGTTCTTATTTGCCGGGCTCGTACTGCCGTACATGATAGGGTAGCGGGCCGCGAATCGGGAAATTAGGGAGGGCAACAGCCATGAAGCTACACGAGCGCATCCGCTACCAACCGATGACCGAGCGCAAGCTGCTCAAGCTACCTGGCGATGCGCGCGTTGTCGTCTGGACGGTCGTGACTGTCGAGGTCTGGGATCCGTCGGGCCCGCTGCCGCGCCAGGTGCTCTCGGCGCCCGGCGGTCAACGCTGGCAGCCGGACGTGCCGAACTGGTGCTGGTCGGAGTACGGCGCGCGGGTCGGTTTCTGGCGCATGAAAAAGATCCTGGACGAGTTCGGCATCAAGGCGACGCTGTGCATCAACGCGGCCGTCTGCGATCACTATCCGCAGATTGTCGCGGCGGCCAGAGAAGCTGACTGGGAGTTCATGGGCCACAATCTCGTGCAGAGGCCCATGCACCTCATGGAGGATGAGCGCCAAGCTATTTACGACACCGTCAAGCAGATCGAGGCACATAGCGGGAAGCGGGTACGCGGCTGGATGGGGCCAGGCCTCACCGAAACCGACGACACTCCGGATTATCTGACCGAGGCCGGCGTGGATTACACAACCGACTGGGTCGTCGACGATTTGCCCGTGCCGATTGAAACCAAGAACGGCACTTTGTACTCGATCCCTTACTCGGTTGAAACGAATGACGTCGTCATGAGCGCTATTCAGACACAGCCATCGTCAGAGATTTACGACCGCATCATGGATCAATTCGAATGCTTCTATGAAGAAGGCGCCGAGCAGCCGCGCATACTATCTGTCTGCTCGCATCCTTATTTGTCCGGCGTGCCGCACCGAATCAAATATTTTCGCAAGATCTACGAGGATCTCGCCAAGCGTCCGGGCGTCGTGTTCTGGACCGGCGATGAAGTCATTGACTGGTATAAGCAGGCAGCCGGGGAATCGGCCTAGTTTAGGCACGGTCGGCTGGCGTTATTCGCCGCGCAGCACGTGAGTCCGAAGGTCATGCAGTATGTCGCAGGCGTGGGATTCGTCGCGATCCCTGTCTGGACGCTCGTTAGGGCATGAGCCTCGCATCCGGCATCCCAGGAGCACTCGCGCTGTCCATCCGCGTTGCAGCAGAGCACCGGTTAATTGATGCGCCACCGAGCAATTCGGCGCGGAGCTAATTTTTCGCCGGCTTCCTCGGCTGTGACTTGGCGGTCGGCGGCTTACGCTTTCCGGAGCGTCGCTCGTTCAGGCCGACGATGATTATATTGACCTCCCGCTTGACCGTGCGCAGGCTCCCGCGCCGGTAACCGGTGATCATGTTCTCACCCTGCGAAATCTTATACCTAAACCAGTTGCTGCCTTCACTGCCTCTCGGCGGCTTAGCCTCGTCGATCGAGACCAACTCGAACATTGATTCGTTTTGCATAACCAAACTACCCTAAGCTACTTCTCCCGCCGTCTTCTGTGCTGCTGCGACTGCGACGCCTCAGTTGAGTGAGACGATACGAATGTCGAAGGTAAGCGTCTTGCCTGCGAGCGGGTTATTGAAATCGAGAATAACGAATTCTTCGCTTACCTCGTGTACACGGATCGGCCCGTCATAGCCTTGCGCGCCGAGAACCGTGCCGACGACCCGGGCTTCCTCGGGAATCTGATCAAGAGGGATCTCCTGGAAGGCTTCCTGATTGACTTCGCCGTACGCGTCGCCGGGGGCGAGCGTTACCTGCTTGGTATCTTCGATGGCCAGGCCGAGCAATTCTTGCTCGAGCGCCGGCAGAATTTCCCCCTGGCCCTGGGTATAGGTGAAGGCGTCCCCGCCAACGTTGCTTTCCACGACCGTGCCGTCGCTTAGGCTCAAGGTATATTCAAAGCCGACAGTTTTGCCTTCGCTGATCACTGTGTCCTCCGGTTGGGTGAATCCGATCGGGGGCAACAAAGCCAATGCAAGTCCGGCTAGCCAGCGTTGGGCCGCGAAATGACGGGTCATAGACATTTATCTGTCCTGTCGAGCGGATTCGGTAAGTTGATTTGCCGTTATCGGCAACCGTGGCGCTCAGGTCGGGGGGGCGTCGGCCAGAACAGGAGCGCGGTCGGGTGCGCGCCACCGTAACATATTGACAAAAAGAAGAAAAATTCCCCGGTTCCAGGCGGCGCGGAGGCTCGTTTTGCCCCTGGGCGGGTGGTGCCGGTGCGCTGGCGCGTGGGGCCGCTAGGGCGTGCCTGGCGGCGGAACGCGGCGTTGCGTCGCCTGCTCGAAGGCAAAGGCAAGGCCTAGTAGCCGAGGCTCGCTGCAGGCCGGGCCGTTAAAGGTGACTCCGAAGGGTGACGGCAAGGGTTCGAAGCCGGCTGGGAACGGCGGCTCCGGTTCAGCGGGGGCCAGTCCAAACGGCACGATCACGCTCGGATACCCGGGCCGCGCCGCGATGTTGGCGCCGCGGTTCATCGGGAAGAGCAGTGCGTCAAGATTATGTTCAGCGAAGGCCGCGTCGAGGCCATGCGCGCCGGCCAGCTCGAGATCCTTCGCGCGGTCTGCCGCGTAGCGCTCCCGGTCGGCCACGAGATCGATCTCGTCGGAGATATCGAGCAGGGCCTGGCCATATTTGATCGTGCCGAGAGCGGCGTGCTCCCGGTTCCACTCGCGTAGCTCCGTCAGCGTGGCGACGGGTGCGCTCTCCCCCAGCGATGCGAGCCAGGCATTGAAGTCGCGCTTCATGCCGTACTTGAAAACGATCGAGCAGTGCGCGTCGCTGCCGCGCGTTGCGCTCTCGGCGGCACAGATGTTCCAGCGGAAGTAGTTACGTTCGGGATCGGCATCGACGGCGCTCGGGATCTCCGCCGGATCGATGACGACGGCACCTTCGCGCCGCAAGACCTCGACGGCCTCGTTCATGAGCTCGATCTGTGCCGGATTGAGCCCGCCGCGCGGATTGTCGGCGCCGGGGACGGACGTCGGCTCAACGAAGCCGGCACGTGGAACGCCGATGCGCGCGCCGTCCAGAGTGTGTGCATCGAGATACGCCGTGTAGTCGCCACCGGGTGGTCGCTCGCAGCGGCCGGTCGCCGGGTCGTTCGGGTCAGGGCTCGCGCTCTCGAGTGCGCCGAGCAGGATGGCGGCATCGGTAACGTTTCGCGCCATCGGCCCGGCCGTGTCCTGATCTGCTGTAATCGGGATGATGCCGTAGCGGCTCACCCGCCCGACCGTCGGCTTGATGCCGACGAGCATGGTTTGCCCGGCGGGCGACAGGATTGAGCCTGAGGTTTCGGTACCGACATTGGCAGCCCAGAGATTTGCCGTCGTGCCGATACCTGAGCTGGATCCGCCCGTCGACAGCACCGGTCTGCCATCGGCAGTGCCAGGCCGCGGATCGCGTCGTGGGTCATAGGGGTTCATGCCATAGCCGCCCAGCGAGCTGTAGTTGCCCGGCATGAAGTTCGGGTCGCCGGCGACCCAGTTGGCAAGTTCGGTCATGACTGTCTTGGCGATGATGACCGCGCCGGCCGCGCGCAGGTTTGCGGTGACAGTCGCCTCGTACGGCGGCACGAGGCCCTCGAATGCCAGTGCGCCACCGGTCGTCGGCATGTCGGTCGTGTTGATGTTGTCCTTGAGCGCGATCGGTATGCCATGCAGTGGCCCGCGCACTTGGCCAGCCGCGCGCTCGGTGTCGAGCTGATCGGCTTCTTCAAGCGCGCGAGGGCTCACCGTGATCGTTGGATTCAGCTGGTTCTCGTAGAGGGCTATGCGTGTCAGGTACTGCTGCACCAGCTCGCGGGAGCTCGCGCGGCCTTCCTCCATGGCGCGCTGCATCTCCGCAATCGTCATCTCGACGACATCGAAAGGCTGCGCCGCTCCGGCCACTGGCACGTCGGTCTCGACATGCTTTTCGCAGGCTGCCGACACGGCGAGTAGGGCGATCAGCGAGCAGAGGAAAAGCTTGCGGGTGTTCAACGTCGTCACAGAAGCTAGGATTCGAGCCGCGATTCTTCTTCGCCTATTGCGCGCGGACGCCTAGGGATTCTCTGGCAGCAAGATCCCGAGCTCCCTGCGCTTCACCGTCCAGAGTCGAAGCAGAGCGGTCAGACGCTCGGGCTCGCGCTGAGCCAGATTCGTGGTCTCGCCAGGGTCGCTGGCTAAATCGAACAGCTCGAAGCGCGATTCGTCGAATGGGCTATCGAGGTTTACAAGCTTCCAATTCCCCTCGCGGATAAAGGCACGGCCGTTGTGATAGAGCAAGGTCGCGTAGCGCTCATCGTGCACCGTATGCGTGCTGCCTTCCAGCAGATCCCTGATGCTCGCGCCGAGCATCGGACGGATCCCGGGATCGCTCGGGTACTGTACTTCCGCAAGCTCGAGGAAGGTCGGTGCCAAGTCCATGACGGTCAGATAGGCGTCGTTCTTCACGCCTTTGCGGTCGACCGACCTGCCGGCGATGATCATCGGCGCTGTGATGCCGCCCTCGCGCGTGTAGCCTTTGTAGCGGCTGAACGGCGCGGAGCCTGCCTCTGCCCACTGCGGGCCATATGAGACCCACGACATCGGCTTGCCCATGTTCTCGTAGCTGTTGTCGTAGTGCTCTTGAATGAATTCGGCGTAAGGGCCAGCCTGAAAGAAGTCTTCGCCCGCAGCGCCGTTGTCGGACATGAACACGATCAGCGTGTTGTCGTAGAGATCGTTTGCCTTCAGGTAATCGATGAGCTTGCCTACGTGGTCGTCGAGGTTGTCGACCATTGCCGCGTACAGCTCCATCTTGCGGGATTCGATCTTCTTTTGCTCTGCGCTGAGCGCGTTCCACGGTGTGACCGCATCGTTGCGCGGTGGCAGCTTGGAGTCGGTTGGAATGCTGCCCGCGCGTTGCAGCGATTCGAAGCGCTGCTCGCGCAGCACGTCGTAGCCGGCGTCGTAGCGGCCGCGATACAGATCGAGATATTCGTCGGGAACCTGCAGCGGCCAATGCGGCGTTGTGTAAGCGGCGTAGACGAAAAATGGTTGGCCGTCGCCGCGATTAGAGTCGATGTATTCGATCAGCCGGTCGGTATAAACGTCGGTCGAGTAGCGCCCGTCGGGGTAGCTGGTGGTCTCGCCGTCCTCACGATACTGAGAGCCGATTGGGACCATGCCCAAGGAGTGAAAATGTGCGCCGGAGCCGTCGCTCAAGTTGAAATGACGCTCAAAACCGGCAGCTTTAGGGCTGTGCTCGGCGGCTTGTCCGAGGTGCCACTTGCCGGCGGCGTAGGTGTGGTAGCCGGCGTCGCGCAGCAGGCGCGGCATTGGAGCTACGCGGTCCGAGAGATAACCCTCATAGCCCTCGAGGTCGATCTGCGTGTCGTGGTAACCGTACTGCTTGCCCATGCCGGCCACGTGATTGTTGTTTCCAGTGAGCAGCATCGACCGCGTGACCGCGCAGACTGGCGCCGTGTGGAACTGTGAAAACAAGATGCCTTCTGCTGCGAGGGCGTCGATATTCGGGGTTTCGATGTCCCCGCCATACGCGCCGAGATCGGCGTAGCCCAGATCATCTGCGACGATGAGCAGGATGTTAGGGCGATCTTGCGCTGAGGCCAGCGGGGTCATCGCGCATAGCGCGATAAGGGCGAGTCTATTCACGAGGCGTCCCCTAATCTTCCGTGCTGAGATCTGGAGCTTGAATTTTAAGTGATCTCTGAATTCGTGGTGGCCGGCCATCTGGAACTCAAGGGCTTGCTTGGCTCGATGGCCACGTCCGGCAAATATACAGGTAGAATCGAAGTACCGGCAGGCAACGCGACAATTTCTAGATCGCCACTGCCACAGCCTAAGGGGGAGTCAGCTATGGATCGTAGAAAATTTCTCGGCTCATCGGCCGGTCTGCTCGCGGCCGCGAGCGTGGGGACGGGTTATCTTGGCATGGCCGGTCGCGCGATGGCTCAAGCGCGCCGTGAGATCAGGGTAGGTGGCCGGCGTGTCACGACGGTCGATGTGCACGCGCACACGATCATTCCGGCCGCGACCGACCTGATCGGCACCGCAATCGCGAATAACAATCCCAACCTCGTGATCGGCCAGGGCCGCATCGACCTGATGAACCGGCTCGGCGTCGATATCGAGCTGCTGAGCATTAACCCGTTCTGGTATCAACTCGGCGTCGACGAAGCGCGCCGGTTGATCGACGTCCAGAATCAGGGTCTGGCGGACGTGTGCGCGCGCTACCCGGACCGGCTCCGAGCGATGGCTACGGTCGCACTGCAGCATCCCGAGCTTGCCGCGGAGCAGCTTGAGCACGGCGTCAAGAATCTCGGTTTTGTCGGTGTCTCGATGGGCGGCAGCGTGGCCGGCGAGGAACTGGGCTCGACGCGTTTCGATCCGTTCTGGGCAGCGGCGCAGGAGCTCGACGTGCCGATCTGGCTGCACCCGCAGAGCGTGCCTGGTTTGTCGCGGCTGGAAGGCAGCGGCTATTTGTTTAACGTCATTGGTAACCCGCTGGACACGACAATCGCGCTGTCGCATATGATTTTCGAGGGCGTGCTCGACCGCTTCCCGCGGTTGAAGATCGTCGCGGCGCACGGCGGCGGGTTTCTCGGCTCGTATGCCGACCGGTCCGACCACGCCTGCCGAATGTCGCCGCCGGCCTGCCCGACGACGATCCAGCGCAAGCCGACTGAATATCTGCGCGACATGTACTTCGACTCGCTGGTATTTACGGCCGAGAATCTGCGGCATCTGGTTGCGCAGTACGGTGCGGACCACCTCATGATCGGCTCCGACTATCCGTACGAGTGGACCGACCGACCGGTGGATCACGTGCTCGGGACGCCGGCGCTCTCTGACGCCGACAAGATCGCGATCCTCGGCGGCAATGCCATCAGCCTTTATCGGCTGGAGGTCTAGCTGGGTACAGACGTCGCCGCGGCAGGCCCGCCACGTGCGGGCTTGCCGCCAACCGCGTAGACTCACATGGCGTTCCCGAAAGAGCCAGGGGCAGGTCACTCGCACCGCAAATGCACGCCATGACTCGACCGCCATTTTCCATTTATCAGCGTACCAAGCCTGCGGGCACGTTAGCTCTGGTCGGGATCACGCTGCTGCTCGCGTTGCCGATCAAGGCGCAGGTCAATCTCGGCTTTGAGATAAACTCTGCAGACGCGCCCGCCGTTCCGGGTTGGCGCGCCCGGAACGACGACATCGCCGCGGTGCTCGATGCATCGATCGCGCGCGGCGGCACGCAGAGTCTGCGCGTCGACAGCTCTGGTGATGACGATCGACGCGGTTTCTCCCAGGTTATCGACTCGCGCGACCTGGCCGGCGACCGCGTGCGCGTGAGTGCCTACGCCAAGCTCGAGAATCCAACGTCCGCGATCGCTTCGCTGCGAGTGCGCGTCGATGGCCCTGACGGACTCCTTTATATCGCGCGCACACAGCAGATGGGTGCGGAGGATGCCGCGGGATGGCAGCGAATTGTCATCGATGCGCCGATTTCGGCACGGGCCGAGCGCATCAGCTTTGGTGGGGAGGTCACGGGAGGCAGTACCGTGTGGTTCGACGACTTCCGTATCGAAGCGCTCTATGCGCGGACGTTGCCGGTACCCTCTAACGTCGCCTCGCGCTACGTCGAGCGGGCACTGGAGGTCATCGACGAGCACGCCGTCAATCGGGCGCAACTGAATTGGCCTGCCTATCGCGGTGCCGTGCTGGAGCAGGCGCGAGGTGCCGTAACGACGGTCGACGCACACCTCGCGGTGCAATATGCGCTCGCGGGGCTCGGCGACGGGCACAGTTATTTCATGTCGCCGCGGCAGATGGATAATCTCGCCGACCGCCCGGTCGGTAACGCGCGCACGGCGCGGGCGCTCCGCGCACCCGAAGCTGAGCTGCTACCTGACGGAATAGGGTATCTGCGTTTGCCCGGGATCGCCGGCGGCGAGCATGGCGATCGAGTGGTGTTCGCTGAAACTGTGCAGGGCCTGATCGCCGAGTTCGACACGGGCGCGAGTTGTGGTTGGATACTCGATCTGCGCGACAACCAGGGTGGCAATCTCTGGCCGATGCTAGCCGGCGTCGGTCCGCTGCTTGGCAATGGCGAGGTCGGGTTCTCGCTGCGCCCCGATGGAGAGCGGCGGAGCATATGGTACGCGGACGGAAAGGCCGGCCTCGGCGATTATGTGCAGCTGCGTGTTCGCGGCGAGCCGGTGCGGTTACGCAATCCCAATACCCCGGTCGCGGTCATTCTCAACGACGAGACTGCGAGTGCGGCGGAAATCATCGCCTCGGCGTTCGCTGGCAGAACAGCCACGCGCAGCTTCGGTGCGGCGACGGGAGGGGCGACAAGCGCGACGCGCACGTTTCCCTTGAGTGACGGCGCCGCGCTCATGCTGGCGGTTGCCAGCGTCACCGATCGCAGCGGCCGACCGCTCGGAGGACATATCCAGCCCAATGAGCTCTGTGCAGATGCCGCAAGCGGGCAAGCGCTGAATGATCAGGACGTGATTCGCGCTGCACGCCGCTGGCTGCTGGCTGCCAGCGGCGTGCGCGGAGAATCTGGTTGCCGCTTGGCGGGCGATTCCGCCAGCCAGGCGGCGCGGTGAGCAGGTCTTATTGGTCTCGCGCTGGCGAAATAGGCCGGCTTATGCTTACTATCTTCCGGTCAAGAACCAGCGCGGGCCGCGCACCAGGAGCGCAACGAATGAGAAGAATCATCACCGGTCTTGCGGCATTGGCAGCCATTTGCGCGCACGCCCAAGAGGCGTCGATTTCCACTGCAGCATGCGAGAAGCTCGGCGCGTCGCTCGCGCTCCCCGGCACGACGGTCGCATCCGCTCAGCCGGTCACCGATGGTCGCTTCACGCCACCGGGCGGCGGGCGCGCGGTGGCGGATCTGCCCGAGTTCTGCCGCGTCGAGCTCACGATCGCGCCGACGCCTGACTCCGATATCAAGACTGAAGTCTGGATGCCGTTGGCCGAATGGAACGGCAAGTTCCTGACGGTCGGAAACGGCGGCTGGGGCGGCTCGATTCAATACAACGCGCTTGCGGCCGGCCTGCGCCGGGGCTATGCGGTCGCCTCGACCGACACCGGGCACACGGCCGGCGACGCGAGCTTTGCGATCGGCCATCCCGAGAAGCTCGTTGACTTCGGCTACCGTGCGGTGCACGAGACGGCCGTGCAGGGCAAGGCCACAGTCGCCGCGCTCTATGGCGCCGCGCCGCGTTACTCCTACTTCAACGGTTGCTCTGGCGGTGGGCGTCAATCCTTCATGGAGGCGCAGCGTTATCCGACTGACTTCGACGCCATCATCGCAGGCGCGCCTGGTTACGATCGTACCGGGGTCGCCTTTCAGACGATCGGCATGATTCAGGCCACGCACGAAACGCCCGAGAGCTTCATCGAGCCTGACAAGTACGCACTGATTCACCGCGCCGCGATGGACATGTGTGACGCGCGAGACGGCCTTGAAGATGGCCTCATCAGCGATCCGGTCGGCTGCGATTTCGATCCCGGCGTCCTGCAGTGCAAGGGTAGCGATGCGCGCGCCTGCCTGACGGGACCGCAGGTCGAGGCAGCGCGCCGAATTTACGCGACGGTTGTCGATTCGCGCACGGGCGAGGTGCTTACAGCGGGACTGGAGCCTGGCAGCGAGATGCATTGGGAAGCGGTCGCTGGCGACACGCCGCACTATATGTACAACAGCCTGTTTCAGCATGTCGTCTTTCCGGACGAGGACTGGGACTTCCGCGAGATCAACGTCGAGAAGCATCTCGACGCGGCGCGCGCCGCGGACGGCGACCTGTTTGCAGCCGTCGATGCCAATCTGGAGCCCTTTTTCAGCCGTGGTGGCCGATTGCTGATGTATCACGGCTGGGCGGACCAGAACATTCCTCCCTTAGGATCGGTTAGCTATTTCGAGAAGGTCGTCGCTACGCTCGGCAAACAACGGGCCGATGAAGGTCTGCGGCTATACATGATTCCCGGCATGGGCCATTGCGGTGGTGGTCATGGCCCCAACCAGTTCGACATGCTCGAGGTGCTCGAGCAGTGGCGTGAGCAGGGTCAGGCGCCCGGCGCGGTTATCGCTGCGCAGAGTGAATCGGGTCGCGTAACGCGCACGCGGCCGCTGTGTCCCTATCCGCAGGTGGCCAGGCACGACGGCCAGGGTAGCATCGACGATGCTGCGAACTTCCGTTGCGAGGCGCCGTAGGCGATTAGAGCGGCACGCTGCCGCGAGAACAGAACAATGCCGCGAGCGTCCGACGTGCTGCGCGACGGCGAGATAGTAAGAGTTGCAGCTCGACTGACTCAAGGGCGGGTCATCGATACGGTGTCGACGGAAATTTCGGCCGACGCGCCCGCGACTCTAGTCGGCTACTCCATCGGCCGTTGGGTGGGCGACATGCTCGTGATCGAGACGGTGTGAATCGACTTCGATTATCTCGATGACGAGGGTACCTCGATGAGCGATCGAGCGCGCCTCATCGAGCAGTACCGCGTCAATCAGGACGGCAGCCGCCTCGACGACACGGTCGCGGTCACCGACCCGGGGAACCTCAATGGCCCTGCGATTTGGGTTGCCTTCTGGAGCTGGGTAACGGGCACCGTGATTCGCCCATTCGAGTGCGGGCTCGCCTAGCGTCTGTTAGCCCCCGTCCGTGCCCTTGTCCGGGGCGCGACCCTGATAACCACAATCTCTTACATTCCGAGGCCTGACCGGCCAACGAATGA